>NZ_JACHNB010000001.1:2001428-2335000 GCF_014205225.1 Actinoplanes octamycinicus | reverse complement strand
AGCTGATAGGCCGCGAGTCCATCCCAAACCGAAAAACTTTCCACCCAGCACCATGCGGTGCCAGGTCATATTCGGTATTAGCCCCCGTTTCCGAGGGTTATCCCAAAGTCTGGGGCAGGTTACTCACGTGTTACTCACCCGTTCGCCGCTCGAGTACCCCGAAGGGCCTTTCCGCTCGACTTGCATGTGTTAAGCACGCCGCCAGCGTTCGTCCTGAGCCAGGATCAAACTCTCCAACAAAATCTGTTGTAAAGCGTCCCGGCAACAAAATGTTGCCAAAGGAATCTCCCACCCATCCCGAAGGACAGGCCGGGGTATTGCCATAATTGGCACTGGCTTTTCAAGCACCCTGTTGAGTTCTCAAAGAACAACCGCACACCATCAAACGCTCCGCTTTCGCGGCCCGCCCTCCGGGGCACTCGTTCAACTTTACCCTCGCGCTTTCGTTTCGCCAAATCCGCGGTTTCCCTCAGATTTGCCGGAAGCGAATCTCGCTCGAGCCCCGCGGAACCTTACACGACGAAGCGCCGCGCTCGATCTTGGGGGTTTGGCAGGACGGCCGCTGCGGATCTCTCCGCTCGCCCGTTTCCCTGCCGGCTCGGAGAACATTACCCGGCCGCTCGCGCGGCGCCAAATCCACCCCCCTCCTACGACACCGTTGTTGTGGATGAGTCCGCTGCGGTTCCGGCGAACCCGTGTGAACGTCGGTGAGAAGGTGAAGTGGATACGACTTCTGTTCATTCTGTGATGACGCCTGTGCGGAACGTCAGAGCTACGCGGCCCGGCGGCACGAGCGCGGTGGGCGTACCCCAATCGGGTCTTGAAAGCGACGGGGAAGAGCTCGTCGAGACGCGGAAGCCGGATCAGACCGGCTCGGAGGCGATCGGTGGGGCACATCGCCACGGCAGCGTCACCGTGAGGACGACCACGAGGAGTGGCTACAACGTCCGGTGGTCGCCGCGCACCGCACCAGCCAGGAAGTGCAGTGATGCGGCCGGCTCGCGCCGGACTGCGGCCGCTGCACACCAGTCGGACGAGTGTCACTCATACTTTCGGCTAGTCTTTCGTCAGACATCAAGCTAGGGTGGTCCCAACTGAACGGACCACCATGCGCGGGCGCCGCCGAGTGACTAGGCGGCGTCGCCCGTGGGTAAGGACGCCCGACCGACTGGGTCCATGTGCCATGTGGACCGGCTCTCCGGAAAGGTGCCAGGGAGGACCTCGCATGACCGTCATGGAGACTTCGACTTCGACGACCGTCGCACCGTCGACGGCTGCCAGCGCCGAAAGCCCCGTGGACAGCGCTGCGGAACTGCTCAACGCGATGGCTGCGATGCCGGCCGGGCACCCGTCCCGGGCCGCGCTCCGCGACCAGGCGATCGAGGCCTGGCAGCCGCTCGCCCGCCACCTCGCCAACCGTTACTCCGGTCGCGGTGAGCCCACCGACGACCTGGTGCAGACCGCCATGGTCGGCCTGATCAAGGCGGTCGACAAGTTCGACCCGGAGCGCGGCGTCGACTTCGCCGGCTACGCGATCCCCACCATCATCGGCGAGATCAAGCGGCACTTCCGCGACCGCACCTGGTCGGTCCGCGTCCCGCGCCGGCTGCAGGAGCTGCGCCTGGCGATCACCGAGGCGAACAGCACGCTCACCCACTCCCTCGGCCGCTCCCCGAC
Source organism: Actinoplanes octamycinicus (assembly GCF_014205225.1). Classification (NCBI taxonomy): domain Bacteria; kingdom Bacillati; phylum Actinomycetota; class Actinomycetes; order Micromonosporales; family Micromonosporaceae; genus Actinoplanes; species Actinoplanes octamycinicus. The sequence goes on along the minus strand of NZ_JACHNB010000001.1, from coordinate 2,333,323 downwards.
GGTCCCGGACATCGCCGCCCACCTCGGCATCAGCGAGGAGGAGGTGCTGGAGGGCCTGGAGGGCGCCCGCGCCTACAACGCCACCTCGCTCTCCACTCCGATCAGCGCGGACGGCTCCACCGAGCTGGGCGACACCCTGGGCGGCGAGGACCACGAGTTCGAGCTGGCCGAGACCCGGGTCGCCCTGGGCCCGGCGCTCGCCACCCTGGACGAGCGTGAGCAGCGGATCCTGACGCTGCGTTTCTACGGCAACCTGACCCAGTCGCAGATCGCCGACCAGATCGGGATCTCCCAGATGCACGTCTCCCGCCTGCTCACCAAGGCGCTCGCCAAGCTGCGCAACCAGCTGGCCTCCGAGACCATCTAGTGACGCTGTGAAACGGCCCCGCTCCTCCTCGGAGCGGGGCCGTTTCGCTGGGTGACCGCGCCGCCACCCGAAAAGGTCTGACCAGGATTGCGGAACAGGTCCATGCGACCGTCGTCACCATCGGCGGCTACCGTAGTGCCGATGCCACCTTCAGCCGAGCTCCCCGGGTTCCTGCACAGCGTCGCCCCGATCCTGGACCGCTGGGGATACCTGGCTCTCGCCGCGGTGATGGTCGTGGAGAGCTTCGGGGTGCCCGCGCCCGGCCAGACGATCATGGTGGCCGCCTCGATCTACTCGAGCACCGGCCGGATGAACATCTATGTGGTGGCGCTGGTCAGCTTCGTCACCGCGGTGGTCGGCGACAACATCGGGTACTGGATCGGCCTGCGCGGCGGCCGCAAGGCGGTGCACCGCTGGGGCAAGTACATCTTCATCACCCCGGAGCGGCTGGAGAAGGCGGAGAAGTTCTTCGCCCGGCGCGGCAACCGGATCATCGTGGTGGCCCGCTTCATCGACGGGCTGCGCCAGCTCAACGGCGTGATCGCCGGCATCACCAAAATGCCGTGGAAGACGTTCACGCTCTACAACGCGATCGGCGCGGCGCTCTGGGTCGGCTGGTGGACGACCGTGTCGTACTTCCTCGGCGCCAACCTGGGGACGATCTTCGAGCACGTGCACAAGTACAAGTGGCCGGCCATCGCGGTGATCGTGCTCGCGGTCGGCACCTATGTGACGCTGCACGTGCGGCACATCCGCCGGCGCCGGGCCCGCGCCGCGGCCAGCGCGCCGGTCGAGGAAAACCCGGCATAAGACCCTTGTGGCGTACGCGGTGAGCACCGCCCCTGCTTCTTTCCGCCTGCCCGTGCGCGCCCCGAGCGGCCGGTAAGGGCCAGCTGCCGGACGGTGCCGGGATAGTCTCCGGGGACGGCGGCTTACCCGGAGGGCATGCGGTGCGACGGTTCACCTTCGCGGGACGTACCTGTGTGATCACCGGAGCGGCCGGTGGGATCGGCGCCGCGCTCGCCCTCGACCTGGCGAAGCGCCGCGCGGTGCTGGTGCTGGTCGACCGCGACGCCGAAGGGCTGGCCCGGGTCGCGACGATGGCCCGGGAACTGGGCGCGCCGGACGTCTCGACGTACGTCATCGATCTGGCCGACGGTGGTGACCGCGGCGACCTGGCCGCCGAGGTGGCCTCCCGGCTCGGCGGCGCCGACCTGCTGATCAACAACGCCGGCGTGACGCTGTCCGGCACCTTCGAGCAGAACGCGCTCGCCGACGTCGAATGGCTGCTGGAGATCAACCTGCACGCGGTGCTCCGGATGACCAAGGCGTTCCTGCCACAATTGCTGGCCCGCCCCGGCTCGCACCTGGTGAACGTGTCCAGCCTGTTCGGCCTGATCGCCCCGCCCGGCCAGGTGGCGTACGCGACCAGCAAGTACGCGGTGCGCGGGTTCACCGAGGCGCTGCGGCACGAGCTGGAGCCGCGGGGAGTCGGGGTGACCGTGGTGCATCCCGGCGGGGTGCGCACCAACATCGCGCTGAACGCCCGGCTCAGCGGCCCCGACCCGGACGGCGCCCAGGCCGCGGAGAACAGGCGGTTCCACGAGACCGCGCTGACCCTCCCATCGGAGGAGGCCGCCCGCCAGATCGTCGCCGCCATCCAGTCCCGCCGCCCCCGCCTGGTGATCACCAAGGCGGCACGCGCCGCCGACCTGCTGGCCCGGGTGCTGCCCGCCCGCTACTGGACGATCAGCGAGGCCGTCGCCCGCCGCCGCAAACTGACCTGACCCGCCCCCGTCAGGTCATCCACATCAGCGCGTTGTCCACAGGCCCGGCGCCCAAGATCCCGCTACCAGGTCACACTGTTTTCGGGGCGGCTCCCCCTTGGGTGGGCGGGGACTGAAAAGTTGCCGGCCCGCCCTCGATCGACATCGCAGGAAGATTCCCGGGCGGGGACCGGAAGTTGGCGGGGTCGCCCAGACGCCACGGGACGCTTCCAAGCCGGCGACTGAAGTGACTGGGCCACGTCCAGCCGACACAGCAACCGGGGCCGGAGCCGAAGCGCACCCGGGCCGGAGCGGAGCCGAAGCAGACCCGGAGCCGGAGCCGCAGCGGACCCGGAACCGGAGCGGAGCCGACGCCGGAGCCGACGCCGGAGCCGGAGCGGAGCCGGGCCGGGCGGAGCCGGAGCGGGGGCGGAGCCGACGCCGGAGCGGAGCCGGGCGAGGGCGGAGCCGACGCCGGAGCCGGGGCGAGGGCGGAGCCGGAGCGGAGCTGCGGCGGGGGCGGAGTCGAGTCGGAGAACCCTGACATTGCCGAATTGGGGGGATTACGCCCTCGTGGGCGGGGGCTGGCAAGTGGACGGACCAGCGCGAGCCGAACCGGCGTGGGCGGGACGGCCGCCGTGGCTACTAGCGGGAGAGGCTGGCGAAGCGGGGGGACGGAAGGCCGCCGATGGTGGTGAAGTCGCCGCCGGCTTCCAGGGTGGGTGGGTTGCGGCCCACGGCCAGGGCGCGGACGCCGATCACGCCGTTGGCCTGGGGGTTCCACGGGGTGAGGCGGCCGTCCGGGCTGATCGCGGCGAGTTTGACCCGGGGCAGGGCGCCGTCCAGGCAGGCGCCCTGCGGGCCGGTTCGCGGGGTGCGGCAGGCCCGGTCGAAGTGGCCGCCCACATAGGTCACTCCGGCGGCCGTGATGATCGCGGCAGCGTCTCCGTCGAAGACCTGCTGCCAGCGCATCCGGCCGTCGAAGGCGTAGGCGACGGCCCGGCCGCCCTGGCCGCCGGTGGCCGCGTAGACGCCGGCGCCGTCCACCGCCACCGCGGTCACCTCGGCCACCGGTGCGGGCTGGAACCACGGGTCGACGGCTCCGGTACGTCCGTCGGTCACCGCCAGCCGCGGGGTGCCGCGTACGCCGTCCACGCTGCGGAATGCGCCGCCCAGGTAGATCCGGCCGCCGCCGGCCGCGAGGCTGTGCACCCGGTCGTCGGCGGCCGGGTGCCAGGTCCCGTCGAGGCGCCCGGTGGCCAGTGTGAACGCGGCCAGGTTGGCGCGTGGCTCGCCGTCCACCCGGGTGAAGCTGCCGGCCAGGTAGAGGCGGCCGTTCGCGACGGCCAGCGCGTACGGGGTCCCGTCCACCGGGTGGGCGAACCGGAGCACCCGCCCGGAGGCGGGGTCGAGCGCGGCGACCGCGTCCCGCTTCTTGCCGGCGACGGTGTGGAAGAACCCGGCAGCGTAGAGCGCGTCCGGCGTGGCGGCCAGCGCGCGGACCGTGCCGTCGGCCGGTGGCGCCCAGCTCAGCAGTTCCCCGGTACGTGTGTCGTAGGCGGCCAGCCGCTGCCTCGGGTAGGTCCGGCCACCCGACGTCGCGGTGGTGAACGCCCCACCGATGTAGACGGTCGTGCCGCGGTGGACGATCGCGTGGACGCTGCCGTTGAACGTGGGCGCGACCCGGGACGACACCGGTGCGGTGGAACGCGACACCGCACGGAAGGCGGGGACCGGCGCAGGCCAGGACCGGGCGGGTGCTGAGGACGCGGCGGGTGCTGAGGACGCGGCGGGTGCTGAGGACGGGGCCGGGCGGGGCGACGCCGGAGGGAGAGCGGACGCCGGGGCCGCGGGGAGCAGCAGGGTCCAGGCGAGCAGGACGGTGGTCAGAGCACGGCGGCGCACACCGGACTAACCCTCGCGGGTCGGGGAAAGTCGCGGTGACCGGTTCCGGTCGAGGTCGTCGGCGTGGATCGGGTCGCCGGCGGTGACCGCGGGCCGGGCTGTCTCGCGCAGGCCGAGCATGGTCAGCCACTCGATCAGCTGCCGGTGCACCGCGTCCGGGCCGTCCAGCTCGGCGGTGACGGTCCAGGCCGCCGGGTGCACCAGCACCGCGTCGGTCTGCCAGCCGCCCAGGCCGCCGTGCGAGCCGACCAGCTCCTCGAACGCCGCGACCTCCTCGGTCTCCGAGTCGACCGAGCTGATCACGACCAGGTCGCCGACGTGCGCGGCCTCCTGGTGACGCAGCAGGTCGGCGCGCGCCTGCCGGCCGTACGGAAGCAGCGGGTCCTGCCCGGACACCTCGCCGTCCCGCAACCGATGGCTGCCACCCGGACCGAAAGCGATCGGCCCTTGCTCGTCCCCGACCACCACCAGCCCGATGCCCGGATGGGCGGCCAGCCCGGCGATCAGCCTGGGGTAGGTCTCCTCGATCTCGGCGCGCAGCACCCGGTGCGGGAAGCGGGTCAGGTAGACCAGCGACAGGTTCCCGGACGACAGCACCAGCAGTGGCGCCGCCGGAGCCGGATCGGGCGCGCGTTTGCCTTGCTCCTCGGCCGGCTCCCGGGGCGCGGCCGCGGTCTCCGCGGTGAGCCGCTGGACCACCTCGTCGAGCGTCTCGCCGTGCCGCTGCCGGAACGTGGCGCCCTGGCTCTGCCCATGGTCGGAGAGCACCACCAGGTGGTAGCGCCGGGCCGCCTCGGGCGACAGCCGCTCCAGCACGCCGAGCACCCGGTCCAGGCTCTCCAGCTGGCGCATCGACTCCGGCCGGGCCGGGCCGGCGTGGTGCGCCACCTCGTCGTAGTCGACCAGGTCGCAGTAGATCACCGGGACGCCGCGGGCCATCTGCTCGGCGACCAGCGACACGTTCACGTCGCGCAGCAGCATGGCGGCCGGGCGCAGCGCCAGGTACGCCCCCGAGCGGCTGACCCGGGGCAGCAGGTTGCGGCGGCGCTGCAGGCGGGCCTGGTGCAGCTCGGTGAAGACCTCGGCGACGCCGAGCACCAGCGCGCGGGTGAAGCCGTAGGGCGAGGCCATGAACGCCGCCCAGCCGCGCGCCGACCGGCCGGGCAGAGCCGCGTGGCTGACCGTGAGCAGGTTGGTGGCGGCGTCCCCGCCGAACGCGTTGCCGATGCTCACCCCGCCGTCGCGGAGCAGGCCGCGGCCGTCGCTGAGCCGGCGCTCGATCACCGCGGCGTCCCGCGGCCGGTTCGCCACCAGGATCTTGCCGGACTCCTTCTCGAACCAGCGGAACGCCGGGATCTGCCGGGACGCGCCGTGCAGGATGCCGGCCTGCGAGGCCGGGGTGGTGGACGGCAGCCCGGTGTGCCAGCGGCGCACGGTGTGGCTGCCGGACCGCAGCCAGTGCCCGAGAACCGGCAGGTTGCCGGCCCGGACCGCCCAGCGCAGCACCGGCTCGGCGACCCCGTCGAGCTGCACCACGAGCAGCCCCGGCTCGGTGCCCGGACGGGGCCGGCGCAGGGTGAGGAACGGCCCGCCGGCCCGCCGGGCGGCGCGGCGCCGGACGCCGCGCATCAGCCGCCGGGCCTCCCGGACGAAGGTGTCGTCGCTGCCGGCGTCCACCATCCAGTCCAGCAGCGCCGCGAAGATCACCGCCAGGATCGCCGCGACGACCAGGGTGGGCAGCCCGCTGATCCGGTTCGCCGGGTCCAGGTCGAGGGCCACCACCATCACCGCGACCTGGGTGACCACGCCGAACAGCATGGCGCCCCAGCCGCCCAGCGCGGTGATCCCGAGCAGCAGCAGCGGCCGCAGCACCGCGCCGACCACCGCGACCAGGACCACCAGGCTCAGCGTGTCCAGGATGTCCGCGCTGGCCACGCCGGGCATCAGCCACAGGGTCACGGTGACCACGACGAAGGTGATCAGCGCGCTGCGGAGCACGGCACGCGCCCGGCCCAGGACTCGGCGCCAAGCGAATACGGCCACGGCTCGACAATGGCACAGCCCGGCTCGGGTCGTACGGCGGCACACGATAGGGGGAACGTGGGGCCGATCACCCGGTTCGGCGGCTACTTTCGTGCCGGTGCGTGCCTTTCTCGCCCTGCTGCTCCTGTTCCTGACCGCCTGCTCGGCCCCGGCCCGCCCGGCGCCACGGGTCCCGGACGGGCCGGTGGTGGCCGGGTACTTCACCGAGTGGGGCGTCTACGGGCGCGGGTTCCGGGTGCGGGACGTGCAGGCCGGGCGGCTCACCCACCTGCTGTACGCCTTCGGCAAGGTCGACCAGGGCCGGTGCGGGGTGGGCGACGCGTGGGCGGCGTACCAGAAACCGGTGACCGCGGCGAACAGTGTGGACGGCGAGGCGGACGCCGCCGACGCGCCGCTGCGCGGGAACTTCGGGCAGCTCCGGAAGCTGAAGGCGGCGCACCCCGGACTGAAGATCATCTGGTCGTTCGGGGGGTGGACCTGGTCGTCCGGGTTCACCGCGGCGGCCGCCGACCCGGCGGCGTTCGCCAAGTCCTGCCACGACCTGGTCACCGATCCGCGCTGGGCCGGGTTGTTCGACGGCATCGACGTGGACTGGGAGTACCCGAACGCGTGCGGCCTGAGCTGCGACACCAGCGGGCGGGAGGCGCTGGCCCGGGTACTTGGCGGGCTGCGCACCGCCTTCGGCGAGGACGCGCTGGTCACCGCGGCGGTGCCGGGCGATCTGCGGAAGCTCGCGGCGACCGACTACTCGGCGGCGGCCGCGCCGGCCGACTGGCTCAGCGCGATGACCTACGACTATTTCGGGGCCGGGGATTCCGGGGTACGGACGGCGCCGCACTCGCCGCTGACCGAGTACCCGGGCATCCCGCGGCCCGGGGCGACCACCGAGGCGACCGTGTCCCGGCTGCTCGGCCAGGGCGTGCCGGCCGCGAAACTGCTCTTCGGGATCGGGTTCTACGGACGCGGGTGGACCGGGGTGCGCAGTCCGGCGCCGGGCGCGGCCGCCACGGGGCCGGCGCCCGGGAAGTACGAGAAGGGGATGGAGGATTACAAGGTGCTGGCCACCCGCTGCCCGCCGACCGGGACGGTGGGCGGGACGGCGTACGCGCGGTGCGGGGCGCAGTGGTGGTCCTACGACACCCCGGACACCATCCGCGGCAAGGTGGCCTTCGCCCGGAGCCGGGCGCTGGGCGGGGTCTTCGCCTGGGAGCTGTCCGGGGACACCCCGGACGGAGCCCTGCTCACCGCCCTGGCCGGCTAGCGGGTCACGCCCCTCATCCGATCCGGACCCAGACGTTGTCCAGGGCGCCGTTGAACTGATCGTTGTCCCGGTAGGCGCCCTTGCCGCCGATGCTCAGCGGCCGGTTGTTGGCGACCGCGAGACCGGCCGGGATCCGGGTCCGGCCGCGCAGCACGTCGTCCACGTAGATGTCGAACCGGCCGCCGGCCCGCTCGCAGCGCACCCGGTGCCAGCGGCCGTCGGCGACCGAGGCCGAGCTGCGCACCATCCGGATCCCCGGGCTGCGCACGTCCACCAGCACGCAGCTGGGCTGCCCGGCCGCACCGTCGACCTGCAGCTTGTACTGACTGCTGGTCTTGGAGTAGCCCTTCTGCACCACGTTCTGCCCCTTGCTGGTGGCGGCCGGGGCGAGCAGCACGTCGGCGCCGTAGGCGAGGTTGCGGGTGCCCGGGTTCAGATCGGCGGTGCCCGGGCTCTGCAACGCCACGTGCGGGCAGACGGCCTGCTCGCAGTGGGCCGGGAAGGCGACCGCGTTGCCGGCGCCGTGCACCACCAGCCGGACCTGACCGCCGTGCCCGGAGATGATCCGCAGGTGATGGCCGAACCCGGAGTCGTCGAGGACCAGGCCGCCACGGCCGTTGAAGTCGTACCGGGCGATGGTGACCGGGACCGGCGCGCCGATCGACAGTCCGGCGCTCACCGCCAGCAGGGACAGCAGCATGATCACCCGAAGAAGTTCTGCACCTGGGTGAGCGTCAGGTAGCCCTGTCCGGCCAGCTCACGCGGGACCGACGGGAGCGCCTTCTCGATCACCGGCAGGTCGGCGCCGCCGCTGGCCGGGGGCGGGGCCGGCTCCGGGTCGGGCGGCAGGTCGGGCAGCGCCATCGCCTCCCGGATCACCTCGAACATGGTCCGCACCTCGGTCACCGCGAGTCGCATCAGCTCGGTCTCCGAGCAGGCCGGCGGCAGCGCGCAGGTGAAGTTGGCGCGCAGCTGGTCGTCGACCCGGCGGATGTCGGCGCTCGGGCGCAGGTGGTCGACGCCCTCGGTGACGATGCCGAGCTGGCACCCCTGGATGCCGCTCCGGTGCCACCACCGCTGCCAGCGCGGGTCCGCGTCGATGGTGTGCGCGGCGTGCTGGAGCGCGACCAGGAAGTGCCGCGGCGCCCGGCCGTCCCGAGTTGCCGTCCCCAGCCGCGGGTGGAGCCAGAACTCGTCCATGTCTCGCATGGTCCCAGGCGACCCGGGTGCCTCGTGGGAATTCCGGGGTCGCGCGTCGGAGTGGAAAGCGCCACGGTACATAACATGCTTGTATAAGTAGGTGATATAAATTCGGGGTGCGCACCCCGAACGAGGACGCGGCCGTCGCGACCACCTTCGAACGTCTCTACGCCGGCCTGCGGCGGATCACGCCGCGCAGCGAGCTCAGCCTCACCGCCGCCTCCACGCTGGCCCGCCTGGAGCGCTCCGGGCCGCACCGGCTCTGCGAGCTGCACGGCCCCGAGGGGGTGACCCAGCCGGCGATGACCCAGCTGGTCACCCGCCTGGAGCGGGACGGGCTGGCCAGCCGGGGCAGCGACCCGGCGGACGGCCGGGCGGTGGTCGTCGGCATCACCGACGCCGGACGGGACGCGGTGGCTAAGCGCCGGGCCGGGCGCGCCGAGGCGCTCGCCGAGGTGCTGAACCGGCTCCCGGAGGCCGACCGGGCCGCGATCGTCGCCGCGCTGCCCGCCCTGGACCGGCTGAACGACCTGCTCATGGACACCCGGAAGGACTGATCGCATGCTCGCCGTGGATCATCCGCGCTACAAGTGGGTCGCGCTCTCCAACACCACGCTCGGCAACCTGCTCGCGACGATCAACTCGTCCATCGTGCTGATCTCGCTGCCCGCCATCTTCAAGGGCATCGGCATCAACCCGCTCGCCCCAGGCAACGTCAGCTACCTGCTCTGGATGCTGATGGGCTACATGCTGGTCACCGCGGTGCTGGTGGTCACCCTGGGCCGGCTCGGCGACATGTACGGCCGGGTCAAGATCTACAACGTCGGCTTCGCCATCTTCGCGCTCACCTCGGTCATCCTCTCCGTCGACCCGTTCCACGGGGGCGGCGGCGCCGTCTGGCTGATCGGCTGGCGGGTGCTGCAGGCGATCGGCGGCGCCATGCTGATGGCCAACTCGGCCGCGATCATCACCGACGCGTTCCCGGCCGAGCAGCGCGGCATGGCGCTCGGCGTCAACATCGTCTCGGCGCTGGCCGGCTCGTTCATCGGCCTGGTCGCCGGTGGGGTGCTGGCCGAGTGGGACTGGCGCTCGGTGTTCTGGGTGAACATCCCGCTCGGCATCGCCGGGGCGGTCTGGGCGTACCGGTCGCTGCACGACACCGGGGCCCGGCGGCAGGCCCGGATCGACTGGTGGGGCAACGCCACGTTCGCGCTCGGCCTGACCGCGGTGCTGGTCGCGATCACCTACGGCATCCAGCCGTACGGCGGGCACACCCAGGGCTGGACCAACCCGTGGGTGCTGGCCGGGCTGATCGGCGGCGCGCTGGTGCTGGTGCTCTTCGGGATCATCGAGACCCGGGTGGCCGAGCCGATGTTCCCGCTCAAGCTGTTCCGCGACGCCGCGTTCACCGGCGGCAACCTGGCGAACCTGCTGGCCAGCGTGGCCCGCGGCGGCCTGCAGTTCATGCTGATCATCTGGTTGCAGGGGATCTGGCTGCCGCTGCACGGCTACGACTACGAGCAGACCCCGCTCTGGGCCGGCATCTACCTGGTCCCGCTGACCATCGGCTTCCTGGTCGCCGGCCCGCTCGCCGGGTTCCTCTCCGACCGGTTCGGCGCCCGCCCGTTCGCGGCCGGCGGCCTGCTGGTGATGGCCGCGTCGTTCGCCGGGCTGCTGCTCGTCCCGGGCGACTTCGGCTACCCGGTGTTCGCCGTGCTGATCTTCATCAACGGCCTGGGCGGCGGCCTGTTCTCCGCGCCGAACACCGCGCTGCTGATGTCCAGCGTCCCGGCGAACATGCGCGGCGCGGCCTCCGGCATGCGGGCCACCTTCATGAACGCCGGGCAGGTGCTCTCCATCGGCGTCTTCTTCTCGCTGATGGTGGCCGGTCTCTCCGACTCGCTGCCGGCCAGCCTGCACGCCGGGCTCACCGCGCAGGGCGTGCCGGCCGACGTGGCCACCAACGCCGCGCAGATCCCGCCGGTCGGCACGCTGTTCGCCGCGTTCCTCGGCTACAACCCGATCGCCGAACTGCTCGGGCCGTCGGTGCTGGGCGCGCTGCCGCCGGACAACGCGGCCACCCTGACCGGCCTGGAGTTCTTCCCCCGGCTGATCGCCGACCCGTTCCACGACGGCCTGGTGGTGGTCTTCTGGATGGCGATCGGGATGGCCGTGCTCGGCGCGCTGGCGTCACTGGTCCGCAGCCGGTCCATCGCCGCACCGGCCGCCGGCCGGGCCGCGTCCGGGGAATTCGTGGCGGACGAGGCGAAGGTCAGCGCGGAGCTGGCCGAGGCGCAGCCGCTGCAGAGCGCCGCGCGGATCCCGGAGCCGCTGGAGAAGCCCGCGATCCGGGAGTGACCGGTTGTCCACACCAGCGCGCCGTCCACAACCTCGCCGCGCGGAGCCGCCGTTCCGCGCCACACTGTCCTCGGGGAGGCCCCCTGGGGAGGGCGGGACTGGATGGTTGCGGGAGCACGGGACCGGATGGTTGCGGGAACGCGGGACCGGATGGTTGCGGGAACGCGGGACCGGATGGTTGCGGGAACGCGGGACTGGACGGTTGCGGGAACGCGGGACCGGATGGTCGCGGGAACGCGGGACGCTTGACGAGGCGGCCACCAGATCGAGATCAAAGCCGATTTTCGGTACGGGTGGGCGTACCGGAAAGTGGTCTTGATCCTGGGAGGGTCACCCGGTCGCGGCGTCGAGCAGGGCGGCGGCGATCACCCGCGCCTGGTGCACGGCGGCCGGGCCGGGGTCCTGGCGGGCACCGACCATCGCGCCGTCGTAGAGGATGACCAGCTGGGCGGCGAGCGCGGCCGGGTCCGGCGCGCCGGCCTCCCGGGCCAGGTCGGTGAAGAGCTGCCGGGTCCAGGCGCGGCTGGCGTCGGACTCCTCGCGGACCACGCCGTGCGGGTCGGCCTCGGCGCCGGCGTTGTAGAAGGCGCAGCCGCGGAAGCCGGGCTTGGCGGCCGACTCGGCGAGCGAGTCGAAGACGGCGAGCAGCCGGTCACGCGGATCGTCGTGGGCGTGGACGCGGCGCAGGATGCGCGCCTGGCGCTCCTCGTGCCGCCCCTGCAGATAGGCCCGGACCAGGCCGTCCTTGTTGCCGAACGCGGAGTAGAGGGACGCCTTGGCGACCCCGGCGCGCTCGATCACCCGGTCGATGCCCACGGTGTGCACGCCCTCGGCGTAGAAGAGCTCGTCGGCGGCAGCCAGCAGGCGCTCGCGGGCCGACCGGCGGGGTGACGCGACTGACATGCGATTGACGGTAACAGACAGGTCTGTCTAGTGTCTGCGTCAGACAACTAGACAGACCTGTCTGTTCAATCACTGGGGGATTCCTCATGACCGTCGTCGCCGAGCGCACCGTCGCACCGGCCCGGTTGAGCCGGCCCGCCGCGTTCACCGCGATCGCCGCCATCCTGGTGACGTTCGCCGCCGCCTCCGCCGTCCCGTCCCCGCTCTACGTCGTCTACCAGCAGCTCTGGGGCTTCTCCCCGGCGATGTTGACGGTGATCTTCGCGGTCTACGTGGTCGCCCTGATCGCCACCCTGCTCACCGCCGGCGCGCTCTCCGACCACGTCGGCCGCCGCCCGGTGCTGGCCGGCGCGATCCTGCTGGAGGCCGTCGCGCTGGTCCTCTTCCTGACCGCCGGCGACGTGTCCGTGCTGCTGGTGGCCCGGATCGTGCAGGGCGTGGCGACCGGCGCCGCGCTCAGCACGCTGGGCGCCACGCTGATCGACCTGAATCCGGCGCACGCGCCCGGCCGGGCCGGCCTGATCAGCGGCCTCGCGCCGGTGGCCGGGCTGGGGCTGGGCGCGTTCGGGGCCGGCGCGCTGGTCGAGTTCGCGCCGTTCCCCACCCACCTGGTCTACGCGGTGCTGCTCACCGCCATGGTGATCGCCGGCCTGGCGGTCGCCGGGATGCCGGAGACCTCGGTCCGCCGGCCGGGCGCCGCCGCCTCGCTGATCCCCCGGCTCGGGGTGCCGGCCCGGCTGCGTGGCGACCTGTTCGCGCTGGTCCCGATCATCGTGGCGAGCTGGGCGCTGGGCGGGCTCTACCTGTCGCTCGGCCCGTCGGTGGCGTCCGAGGCGTTCGGCGTCCACGACCACCTGCTGGCCGGCCTGGTGGTCGCGCTGGTCACCGGCACCGGGGCGATCACCTCGTTCCTGCTGCGCGGGGTGGCCACCGCCCGGGTGCTGACCATCGCCGGGGCCGGGCTGCTGACCGGCGGCGCGCTCGGGGTGGCCGGGCTGGTCACCGGCAGCCTGGCGCTGGCCACCGCGGGCACGGTGATCGCCGGGGCCGGGTTCGGGGCGGCGTCGCTGGCCTCGTTCAGCACGCTCGCCCGGATCGCCGCGCCGCACGAGCGGGGCGAGCTGCTGGCGGTGGCGCTGACCATCTCGTACGCGGCGCTGAGCATCCCCGCGGTGATCGCCGGGCAGGCCGCCACCCGGATCGGGCTGCACACCACCGCGCTCTGGTACGGCACGATCGTCGCCGCCCTGGGCCTGCTGGCGCTGCTGACCCGGCGCCGCTCCTGATCCCTTTCGGGGGCCACCGTCGGCGTGGACAGGTGGAAAGTGCCCGAGAACGCTTCAGCATATGGGGCGAATCGGACACCGAGGGGCGAGGCATGAAGAGAATCTGGGCGGCCGCGACCGTGGTCGTGCTCGGCGCGGTGGGCGCCGCGGTCACCTCGGCGGAGGCGGCGCCACCACGCGGCGCCCCGAGCTACAAGCCGGCGCCGATCGTGTGGAGCCCCTGCACCGACACCTCGCTCAAGGCGCAGGGCGCGGAGTGCGGGTTCGTCACCGTGCCGATGGACTACGCGAACCCCGGCGGCGCCACCATCGAGCTGGCCGTCGCCCGGGTCAAGCACACCGTGCCGGCCGACAAGTACCAGGGCCCGATCCTGGTCAACCCGGGCGGGCCGGGCGGCGCCGGGCGGGGCATGGCCACGCTCGGCTCGCACGTGCCGAAACAGGCCGGCGCCGGCTACGACTGGATCGGCTTCGACCCGCGCGGGGTCGGCGCCAGCAAGCCCAAGCTGACCTGCGACAGTGACTACGCCGGGTACCGCCGGCCGGCCTACGTGCCGGTCACCCCGGCGATCGAGGCCGCCTGGCACGCCCGCAGCCGCAAGTACGCGGCGGACTGCGCCAAGGCCGGCGGGGCGCTGCTGCGGCACCTGCGCACCGAGGACTCGGTCCGGGACATCGACAGCATCCGGCAGGCGCTGGGCGCCGAGAAGGTCAGCTTCTACGGCTTCTCCTACGGGACCTACCTCGGTCAGGTCTACGCGACCCGGTTCCCGGAGCGGGTGCGCCGGATGGTGCTGGACGGCAACGTCAACCCGGGCCGGATCTGGTGGCAGTCGAACCTGGACCAGGACATCGCGTTCGACCGGAACATCAAGATCTACTTCCGCTGGCTGGCCGACCACGACGCCGTCTACCACCTGGGCCGGACCCGCAAGGCGGTCGAGCAGCTCTATTACCGCCAGCTCGCCGCGCTGGGCGCCAAGCCGGCCGGCGGGGTGATCGGCCCGGCCGAGCTGACCGACATCTTCCTGCAGCCCGGCTACTACATCTTCGGCTGGGAGCAGGTCGGGCAGGCGTTCTCCAGCTGGGTCACCAAGAAGGACCCGGCCGGGCTGAAGAAGCTCTACGACGACAACAACCCGCAGACCCCGGGCAGCGACAACAACTACGCGATCTACCTGGCCGTGCAGTGCACCGACGCGCCCTGGCCGGCGTCCTGGTCGACCTGGTCCAGGGAGAACTGGCGGGTCCACCACCGGGCGCCGTTCGAGACCTGGGGCAACGCCTGGTACAACGCGCCGTGCCGGCACTGGGCCGCGCCCGCGAAGCCGGCGGCCCGGGTGGACGGGTCGAAGGTGCCGCCGATCCTGCTGCTCAGCGAGACGCTGGACGCGGCCACGCCGTACTCCGGGAGCCTCGAGGTGCGGCGGCGGTTCCCGCGCGCCGCGCTGATCGAGGGGGTGAACGGCACCACGCACGCCGGGTCGCTGTTCGGCAACGCGTGCGTGGACGACGCGGTCGCCGACTACCTGGCCACCGGCGCGCTGCCGGCGCGGGCCCGGGGCGACCGCTCGGACAAGCAGTGCAAGCCGCTCACCCCGCCGGACCCGGGTCAGCCGGCACTCAAGCGCTCGGCCGGACCGGCCGACCGGATGCGCCTGCAGCGGCTGATCGGCCGCTGAGGTTCGCGGACAGCGGGGCCCGGTGACGTATCTCGCCGCCGGGCTCCGCTGCTGTTCGGGTAGAGTCGATCTCGCGAAGGGGAGTAGCTCCCAATGTCGCGGTCGACATACTGACGTTCCACGGACCGTCCGGCCGCGCGGCCTCACACCGAGGCGAGCGAGACCTTCGACCAGGCTGTTCCAATCGGACGGCCGGGTCGAGGTCGCCCTGCGTCTGAAACCCGGTCGTGCTTCACCGGGAGTTATCTGTGGAAGTTTTCCTCACCGCGCTGGGCGTCAGCTTCGCGGTCATCTTCGTCGCCGAGCTCGGCGACAAGTCCCAGCTCATGGCGATGACCTTCGCCACCCGCTTCAAACCGATCCCGGTGCTGATCGGGATCACCGCGGCCACCGCGCTGGTCCACCTGGTCTCGGTCGGCGTCGGATACTTCCTCGGGGCGACCCTGCCGACCGACTGGATCTCGCTGATCGCCGGCGTCGCCTTCCTCGCCTTCGGCGCCTGGACGCTGCGCGGCGACAAGCTCACCGACGACGAGAAGAACAAGGCGGAGCGCTCCACCGGCTCGGCGATCCTGGCCGTCGGCGGCGCCTTCTTCCTGGCCGAGCTGGGCGACAAGACCATGCTGGCGACGATCACCCTGGCCACCCAGTACGGCTGGTTCGGCACCTGGCTGGGCTCCACGATCGGCATGGTGGCCGCCGACGCGCTGGCCATCCTGGTCGGCCGGATGCTCGGTAAACACCTACCGGAGCACATCATCAAGTGGGGCGCGGCGGCACTTTTCGCTATCTTCGGCATCTGGCTGATCGCCGAGGGCGTGATCGGCCTGTCCTGATGTCAGGAGGCGCACGTGCTGCGGTATCGGGCCGAGTTCGACGCGGAGGTCACCTTCACCGACGGCGGTGACCTGAGCGCCCGGCGCTTCCAGGTGGACGTGCCGCATCCCGACGTCACCGAGGCGGAGATCACCGAACGGCTGATCGCCCTGCTCGCGCCGCGTCCGGTCGACCGGGCGCGGCTGAGCGCGGTCCGGGTCTTCGGCGAGCCGGCGGTGATCCCCGGGCCACGCCGGCCGCCGACCCGGTTCGTCGAGCTGAGCCACGTGATCCGGGACGGGCTGACCACCTATCCGGGGCTGCCCGGCCCGCGGATCAGCCGGTACCTCAGCCACGCCGAGTCGCGCGACCGGTACGCGCCCGGCACGGAGTTCTCCATCGACCGGATCACCCTGGTCGGCAACACCGGGACCTACCTGGACAGCCCGTTCCACCGCTACCCGGACGGGACGGACCTGGCCGGGCTGCCGCTGGACCGGCTCGCCGAGCTGCCCGCCGTGGTGGTCCGGGCGGCCGGCGGCCCGCGCGGGGTCACCGCCGCGGCGCTGGCCGAGGTGGACGTGGCCGGCCGGGCGGTGCTGCTGCACACCGGCGGTGACCGGCACTGGGCCACCAAGGACTATGCGGTCGACGCGCCCTACCTGACCCGGGACGGTGCGCAGGACCTGGTCGACCGGGGCGCCGCGCTGGTCGGGATCGACGCGGTGAACATCGACGACATCACGGCGCAGGCCCACGGCGAGCGGCCGGCGCACAGCCTGCTGCTGGCCGCCGGGATCCCGATCGTCGAGCACCTGACCAACCTCGCCGCGCTGCCGCCGCACGGCTTCCGGTTCACCGCGGTGCCGCCGCGGATCGCCGGCTTCGGGACGTTCCCGGTGCGGGCGTACGCCACGGTGCCGGCCTGATGACCGGTCAGCCGGTCGCGCTGGCCCGGGTGCGGCTGCAACGGGGCGAGCCGGCCGCGGCCGCCGAGCTGCTCGGGCCGGTGCTCGCGGCGGAACCCGACCACCTCCCGGCCCTGGTGCTGATGACGCACGCCCAGCTGGCGCTGGAGAAACCCGAGCTGGCGCACGAGGTGGCCACCCGGGCGGTCCGGCAGGCCCCCGGCTCGGCCGAGGCGCTGACCGCGCTGAGCCGGACGCTGACCGCGCTCGGGCGGCACGACGAGGCGATCGGCACGGCGCGGGAGGCGGTGGCCCGGCAGGCGGACAACCCGTACCGGCACAACCGGCTGGCCTGGGCGCTGCTGGAGCAGGGCACCCGGTCGGTGGAGGCGGAGCACGCGGCCCGCGAGGCGGTCCGGCTGGGCCCGGACGAGGCCGACTTCCGGATCACCTACGCCATCGTGATGAAGCAGCTGAACCTGCCGGAGCGGGCCCGGGCGGCGCTGCTCGACGCGCTCCGGCTGGACCCGGAGAACGCGGTGGCCCGGCACGAGCTGGCCGCCTTCGACGTGGTGCACCGCAACCCGTTCGCGCTGAGCCGGCTGGCCCGGGGCGCGACCGGGCTGGTGGCGGCGCTGCGCGCGGACCCGCGGCAGGAGGCCAGCCGGAACCTGCTGGACGCGGCGTTGCGGCAGTTCCTGATCTACACGGCGATCATCATGGTGGTCTTCGCCTACCTGGGCTGGCGGGTGGCGGACGACTCGCCCGGGTGGGCTCGGGTGCTGGCCGCGGTGGCCGCGCTGGCTCCGGCCGGGTACGCCGGGTACTTCCTGCACCGGGTGGATCGGGTGCTGCGGTCGTACCTCAAAGAAGTGGTCACCCGGCAGCGGGCCGCGAGCGGCGCGGCGGCCCTGACCCTCGCCCTCCTGATCGCCGCCACCGTGGCGCCGGCCGGCTGGCTGCCCGGCCTGCTCGGGGTGGCCAGCCTGGCCGGTTTCGCGGTCCGGTTGCTGACCTCGATGGTGCCGCGCTTCTAAGAAATCCCGACCGGGTGCCGAAGGGAAGCCTGTGAGCCCCGTCCCCTGGCTACCCGGAGCGGCCCGATGACCGATGTGGCCCCAACCGCCCATCCCGGCGTCGCCGAGCGGGCCTTCGCCGATCCGACCGACATGGCGATCGCGCGCTCGGCCGCCCTCTTCGAGAACCTGCAGCCGGCCGAGGCCGCCGCGATGCTCGAACCGGTGCTGGCCGGCAACCCGCAGGCGGCCGCCGGCTGGATCCTGATGGCCCGCGTCCGGCTCGCACTGGACCAGGTGGAACCGGCGCTGGCCGCCGCGCACCGGGCGATCGAGCTGGCCCCCGAGGACCCGCGCCCGCTGGCCATCGCCAGCCGCGCGCTGACCCTGCAGGGCAAGCACGACGAGGCGATGTCGATGGCGTACCGGGCGGTCATCGTGGAGCCGAAGAACCCGCTCTGGCACGACCGGGTGGCCTGGGCGCTGCTCGCCGCCGACCGCCAGCTGGCCGACGCCGAGCAGGCCGCGCGCACCGCGATCGGGCTGGACCCGAACGAGGCGCACTACTACTTCACGCACGGGGTGGCGCTGGCCGCGCTCGGCCACGTCGACCAGGCCCGGCAGGCGCTCACCACGTCACTGCGGCTGGAGCCGAACAACCCGGTGGCCCGGCAGCGGCTGGACATCCTGAACGGGGCCGCGGCGCCCGTGGTGGAGAAGAAGAAGCGGGGCTGGAAGCTGTTCGGCCGCAAGCACGACGAGGCCCCGGTCCGGCCGGAGGAGCGCACCTGAATCAGGCGGCCGCCTTCTTCGCCCGGTGCCGCAGCAGCAGCCAGACCAGCCATCCGGTGCCGATGATGAACCCGAAGCTGATCAGCCGGTAGAGGACCACCGCGGCGACCGCGTTCGCGCTGGTCAGGCCGCCGGCGACCAGACCGAGCACGAGGGCCGCGTCGACCACCCCGAGCCCGCCGGGGATCACCGGGACGCTGGCCGCCGCCATCCCGGCGCAGTACGCGATCAGCAGGTGCACCGGCGCGATCCGGTCCGCGCCCACCGCCACGCAGCACATCCACAGGCACAACGCGTCGAACAGCCAGTTGGCCAGCGCGAGCAGCACCGCGACGGCGAAGTGCACCGGGTGCACCCGGATCGCGCGCAGCTGGGTGACGAACCCGAACAGCCGGTCCGCGCCGTGCTCGGGCGGCCGCCGGCGGACCCGGTTCACCCCGCCGAGCAGCGCCCGCACCGGCCGCTCCAGCCACAGTGGATGCTTGGCCAGCCACCGCACCCCGGCGGTCACCAGGATCGCCCCGAGCGCGTAGCCGAGCAGCGTGCGCCAGCTGCCGGTGTTCCGGGTCAGCAGCCCGCCGACCGAGCCGACCAGGATCAGCGCGCCGGTGGAGAGCACCCCGCTCAGCGCGATGCACCAGGACGCCGCCGCGGGCGACACCCCGTAGCGGCGCATCTGCCGGAAGTTGAAGCTGGTCGAGAAGACCGGGCCGCCGGGCAGCGTGACGCTCAGCGAATGCGCCGCGTAGGCCATCGCCACGTGCCGCCGCACGCTGACCTTGGTGCCCGCGCCGCGCAGCAGCGCCCGCTGCATCCGGGCGTAGGTGCCCATCGAGACGATCTCGGCGGCCAGTGCGGCGCCCACCCAGCCCCAGTGCGGCGTGCGCAACTGGGCGATCGCCGCGGTCAGCGCGGGCCAGCCGAGGATCAGCTCGCCGCCGAGGACGATCACCAGCACAGCCGCCACCAGCGGTCCCCTGGTGGCCGCCGCCGGGGTGCCGGTCACGGTCATCAGGAATCATGCTGCCAGCTCCGCGGGAAACTTTCGGTAACTTCACCGCGACGGTTTTCCCTGGTGGCACGCTGTTGCGCATGGCTCGCCCGCGGATCGTCATCGTCGGCGCCGGCTTCGCCGGCCACTCGGCCGCCCGCCGGTTGCAGCGGCTCGCCCGCGGCCGGGCGGAGATCGTGCTGCTCAACCCGACCGACTACTTCCTCTACCTGCCGCTGCTGCCCGAGGTGGCGACCGGGGTGCTCGAACCGCGGCGGATCTCGGTCCCGCTCGCGGCCACGCTGCCCGGCGTCCGGGTCCTGCTCGGCCATGCCGGCGCCGTCGACCTGAACGCCCGCACGGTGGAGTGGGCCGATCCGGAGGGCCGCCGCCGGGTGCTCGGCTACCACCGGCTGGTGCTCGCCCTGGGCAGCGTGAACAAGCTGCTCCCGGTGCCCGGCGTGAGCGAGTACGCGCACGGCTTCCGGGGCGTGGCTGAGGCGCTCTACCTGCGTGACCACCTGACCCGGCAGATCGAGCTCGCCGAGCAGGCCACCGACCCGGCCGAGCGCCGCGCCCGGTGCACCTTCGTGGTGGCCGGCGCCGGCTACACCGGCACCGAGGTGGCCGCCCAGGGCACGCTGTTCACCGCGGCGCTGGCCGCCGGCCGGCCGCTGGTCCGGGACCTGCCCCGCTGGCTGGTCGTGGACACCGCCGACCGGGTGCTGCCGACCCTCGACCCGCGGCTCTCGCACACCGCCGCCGAGGTGCTGCGGATGCGCGGCGTGCGGGTGCTCACCGGGACCGGGGTGGACCGGGCCGGGCCGGACGGGGTGCGGCTGAGCACCGGCGAGCAGGTGCCCACCCGGACGCTGGTCTGGTGCGTCGGCGTGCGGCCCGAGCCCCTGGTCGCCGGGCTGGGGCTGGCCACCCAGGACGGGCGGCTGGTGGTCGACGAGTTCCTCAACGTGCCCGGCCGGCCGGACGTGTTCGCCTGCGGGGACGCCGCGGCGGTGCCGGACGTGCTGCGTCCGGGCTCGCTGACCGGGATGACCGCGCAGCACGCGGTCCGGCAGGGCCGGCTGGCCGCCGGGAACGTGGCCGCCTCCTACGGGCACGGGCGGCGGCGGCCGTACCGGCATCGCGACCTGGGTTTCGCGGTCGACCTGGGCGGCTGGAAGGCGGCGGCGAACCCGCTCGGCGTCCCGCTGGGCGGGGTGGCCGGCAAGGCGGTCACCCGCGGTTACCACCTGCTGTCGATGCCGGGCAACCGCACCCGGGTGGTCACCGACTGGCTGCTCGACGCCACGCTGTCCCGCCAGCCGGTCCAGCTGGGCCTGGTGCGTGGCAGCGCGATCCCGCTCGCCGCCGACGGCTAGCCGGCGCCGTCCGGGTGCACGCGCTCGGGCCGGTGCGCGCCCGGGGTGCGCTGCCGCGGGATCGGGGCCGGCGGGTCGCCGGGGACCGGCCGCGGGGTGATCACCAGGACCGCGCCGCCGAGGCCGATGCCCGCGTAGCGGACCGGGCGCGCCGTCCGCAGCACCAGCGCGTGCGCGAGCCCGGCCAGCGGGCACGCGGCGAGCGCCCCGAGGACCACCGCCACCCACGGCGAGCCGGGGCGGACCACCAGCAGCGCGGCGAGGTTGCGGCAGGCCAGGTAGAGCAGCACGCCAAGGGACACAATGGACAGAACGGGCGCGAAGAAGCGGGTCCAGACGCCTTCCCGGCCCGGGCTGCGGTTCAGGTGCAGCAGCGCCGCCACCGCGGTGAGCAGCAGCAGCACCAGGACGGTGAGGCCGCCGCCGACCACCAGCCAGCGGGCGGTGCGGGCCGAGGCCGCCGCCCCGGCCAGGAAGGCGCCGGTCAGGGCGGCCCCCGCGATCAGCGACTGGGTCAGCGAGGCGGCGCGCGGCGCGCCGGTCCGGGACGAGACATTTCCCAGTACGCCCGGGAGCACCCGTTCCCGGCCGAGCGCGAACAGGTAGCGGGTGATCGCGTGGTGCATCGCCAGGATGGCCGCGAGCAGGCCGGTGACCAGCATCAGCCGCCCGAGCGTGACGGCCCACGGGACGAGCCGCTCGTCGGCCAGGGCGAACAGCAGCTCGGGCCCGCGGGCGGCGGCCCGGCCGGCCACCCCGGGCGGCCCGGCCGCCACGATCAGGCTCCAGGTGACGCCGGCCAGCAGCACGGCGACCAGCAGGACCGCTCCGCGCGCGGCCCGGCCCGGGGTGCGGCGCGGGTCGCGGGCCTCCTCCGCGTACGTCGCGGTGGTCTCGAAACCGGCGAAGGCCAGCACCGCGACGGCGAGCAGCAGGCCGAGCAGCGGGCGGTCGATCCGAGCCGGGTCGGTGATCAGGTAGGTGCCGGTCGGGATCGGGCCGCCGCCGGCCGGGCGCAGCACGTTCGCCGCGGCCAGGCCGGCCAGCACCGCCGTCTCGGCGACGGTGAGCAGGGCGATCACGCCGGCCGCGAACTCGACGCGCAGGATGCCGCCGAGCGAGACCAGCAGCCAGCCCGCGCCGGCCACCAGCCACCACGGGGCGGTCACCCCGAACCAGCTGTCCAGCAGCGGCGCGGCGGCCTGGCCGAGCACGGCGTAGAGACCGAATTGGATCGCATGATAGCCGGCCAGCGCCAGCCAGGCGCCGATCAGCGCGGCCGGCCGGCCCAGACCGCGGGCGAGCTGCGGGTAGGCCGCGCCGGCGCCGGGAGTGCGGCGGATCATGGCGGCGTACGGCGTACCGAAAAGGAGCAGGACGACCGTGACGGCGGCCACCGAGAGTGCCGCCAGCGGGCCGGCGCCGGCGGCCAGGACCGGCGGGATCACGGTGACCACGGTGGCGATCGGGGCGGCGGCCGCGACGCCGAAGAACGTGGCGGAGACCGCGCCGAGCCGCCCCGGAGCGAGCCCGGAGGGTGCCGGATGGGGAGGTTCCTCGGTCGTGCCCACGGACTCCATTCAGCCCACCGGACCGGGCTTTGACAACCATACGTGACGACACACTGACCGCTCGTGACCAGATTGGCACACGGGTTCCCGGGGTCGCGGCGGCTGGGTTGCAATTCCTCAACTGGGCCGCGGCCGCGCCGACTGCAACGACGTGCTCGCCACCCAGCAGCTGACGGAGTTTCTCGCCGTCGTCGCCGATCGGCCCGATGAGGCCGCCGCCCAGCATGCCGCCGTCGAGTGCGCGGTGCGCGCGCTCGGCGCCGACCTCGCCGTGCTGATGGTCGACGGAGGTGTGGTCGCCGCGGTCGGATCGCCGGTGGACCGGATCCCGGCCGGCGTCCTGACCGAGATCGCCGCCAGCCGGCGGGCCGACTTCGAGGTCGACGACCGCCGCTACGCGGTCACCCTGGCGCACCTCGACGGCGTCGCCCCGGGCGTGCTGGTGCTCGGCCGGGAGACGCCGTTCACCGTCGAGGAGGTGTGCCTGCTCCGCGGCATGGCCCGGGTGCTCGAGCTGAGCCTGCAGGCGCTGCACCTGATCGAGGTGGAACGCCGGCAGGCCGCCGAGAACGACCGCCTGATCAGCTCGCTGCAGCGCCGGCAGCGGCTCTTCGACGAGCTGAGCTCGGTGCAGCGGGCGATCGCCCGGCGCGAGCCGCTGCGCCGGATCCTGGACCAGATCACCGCGAGCGCGGCCGACCTGCTCGACGTGGAGATGTCCGGGCTGACCGTGCTGGACCTGGACGACCCGGCCCGGACCAGCCTGATCAGCAGCCGGGGCGTCCCGGAGGAGGCGGTGCTGCGGATGCAGGCGGTGCCGGTCGCCGCGCTGGGCGTCGCCGGGCTCGCCATCATGGGCGACGAGCTGGTCGCGGTGGACGACTACGCGAACTCGCCGATCGCCGTTCCGGAGATCGTCCGGGCCCGGCTGAAGAGCGTGATGGCGGTGCCGGTGCACGAGGACGGCACCGTGGTCGGCGCCCTGTTCGTCGGCTCCTACCAGGGGATCCGGGAGTGGGACCGGGCGGCGCAGGAGGTCCTCCGGGCGTTCGCCGAGCACGTCAGCCTGGCCATCACCGACGCGCGCACGCTGCGCGAGATGAACCACGCGTTCCACGACTCGCTGACCGGGCTGGCCAACCGTTCGCTGTTCACCACCCGGATGGAGAACGCGCTGGTCACCACCCGGTCCGGCGGGGTGGCCACGCTGCTGGTCGACCTGGACCGGTTCAAGGTGGTGAACGACTCGCTGGGGCACGCGGCCGGCGACCGGCTGCTGGCCGCGGTGGCCGACCGGCTGCGCGAGTGCCTGCGCGCCGGGGACACCGCGGCCCGGCTGGGCGGCGACGAGTTCGCGGTGCTGCTGCCCGGGGTGGCCGGCGTGGCGGCGGCGGTGCCGGTGGCCCGGCGGATCGTGCACGCGCTGCGCGACCCGTTCGACCTGGACGGGCGGGAGGTGTTCGCCACCTGCAGCGTCGGGGTGGCCTACGCCGAGCCCGGCGCGGCCGACGCGGAGGATCTGCTGGTCCGCGCCGACCTGGCCATGTTCGAGGCGAAGAAGCAGGGCAAGGACCAGCTCGCGGTCTTCGAGCCGGCCATGCGCGAGTCCTTCCAGAAGCACCTGGAGCTGGAGGCGGACCTGCGCCGGGCGGTGCTGCGGCACGAGTTCGAGCTGCGCTTCCAGCCGATCGTGCGGCTGCGCACCGAGGAGATCTCCGGCCTGGAGGCGCTGGTCCGCTGGCAGCACCCGGAGCGCGGGATGATCCCGCCGCTGGAGTTCATCCCGCTGGCCGAGGAGACCGGGCTGATCGTGCCGATCGGCGAGTGGGTGCTGCGCGAGGCGTGCCGGCAGGCGGCCCGGTGGAACGCGCAACGGCAGGACGGGACGCCGCTGACGGTCAGCGTCAACCTGTCCGCGGTCCAGCTGGACCGGGCCGACCTGCCGCGGCTGGTCGAGTCGGCGCTGGCCGACAGCGGGCTGCCGGCCCGCTGCCTGATCATCGAGCTGACCGAGTCGCTGCTGGTGGACCACCGGCCGGAGACGCTGCGCCGGTTGCAGGAGATCAAGGCGCTCGGGGTCCGGCTGGCGATCGACGACTTCGGCACCGGGTACTCGTCGCTGGCGTACCTGCGGAACTTCCCGGTGGACATCATCAAGATCGACAAGTCGTTCGTCGACGACATCGGCGACCTGCCCGCCGCGGCCGCGCTCACCCTCGGCATCATCCAGCTCGGGCAGGCCCTGCAACTGTCCACGGTGGCCGAGGGGATCGAGGACGCCGGGCAGCTCAGCGAGCTCGCCGGCGGCAACTGCGAGCTGGGTCAGGGCTACTACTTCGCCGAGCCGCTGACCACCGCGGCGATGGACAACCTGCTCTTCCCCAACCCGCCCCCCGCCGGGTGAATTCGCCTCCGACGCGCGGCGGCTTCAACTGCGGTTCGCCTCGGCGTCACGTCCGGCCAGCACGGTGGTCGGATGGACGCTCTGCTGACCGTCGTGGTGCCGGTCTACGCGGTCGAGGGGTTCCTCGAGACCTGCCTGGACTCGGTCCGGGCCGGGCTGACCGCTGAGGAGAACGCGGCGGTCGAGATCATCGCGGTCGACGACGCCTCCCCGGACGGCTGCGGCGCGCTGCTGGACGCCTACGCGGCCCGGCACGGCGGCCTGCGAGTGCTGCACCTGTCCAGCAACGTCGGCCTCGGGCCGGCCCGCAACGCCGGGCTGGCCGAGGCCACCGGGCGCTACGTCTGGTTCGTCGACAGCGACGACCGGCTGCCACCCGGCTCGGTGCGCGCGGTGCTCCAGCGGCTCCGCTCGTCGGTGCCGGACGTACTGCTCGTCGACCACCTGCGCGAGCACCCGGACGGCCGGCTGGAGCAGGACGCCAGCTCCCCGCTGCTGGCCGGCCCGGCCACCCTGGACCGGCTGCTCGGCCTGCAGCACACCGCGTGGAACCGGATCACGCGGCGCGGCCTGCTCACCGAGCACGGCCTGCGCTTCCCGGCCGGGTGGTACGAGGACGTCCCGTTCAGCAATCCGGTCCTGGTCGCCGCCGGGCACGTCGAGGTGCTGAACCGGGTCTGCTACCACTACCGGATCGGCCGGCCCGGCGCGATCACCGCGACCCGCAGCGAGCGGCACTTCGAAGCCTTCGCGCAGTACGACGAGCTGTACCAGCGGCTCGACCGGCTGGGCGCCCCGGCCGCGGTCCGGTCCCGGGTGTTCACCTTGATGATCAACCACCTGCTGGTGGTGGCCGGCAACGACTCCCGGATGCACCCGAGCTGCCGCCGCCGCTTCTTCCGCGGCATCGTCGGGCAGTACCGGCGGCACCGCCCGGCCGGCCACCGCGTCCCGGCCGGCCCGGCCGGGCTGAAGCACCGGCTGGTCGCGGCGAACAGCTACCCGCTGTACTCGGCGCTGCGGGCGGCGTACCGGCTGGCCGCGGCCCGGCACCGGGCCACCGAACGGCCACCTGCGGTTTCCCCGGACCTCTCCGCGACGCCACGGCCGGTCCAAACCACCTCCCTACGGTGACCGCGTGCTTCGACCCGCCACCGACTCCGACCGCGACCGGGTGCTGACCTGGCGCAACCATCCCGCGGTACGCGCCGTCAGCCTCACCACCCACGAGATCCAGCCGGCCGAGCACGCGGCCTGGTGGGCGAACCGGGCCGCCGACATCCTGATCTACGAGGAGGACGGCGTGCCGGCCGGCGTGGTGATCTTCAACGGCGCCACCTGGTCGTTCTACCTCGACGTCGAGGGGCTCGGCCCGCGGCTGCTCCCGGCCTGGATGCGGCTGGAGAAAGAGGCTGTCGAGTACGCCTTCGGCACCCTCGGCCTGGCCACCCTGGGCGGCGAGACGCTCGCGGAGAACACCCAGGTGCTCGCCCTGCACCGGCGCTTCGGGTTCCGCGAGACGCGCAGATACGAACGGCTGGTCGACGGCGTGCCGAAGACGGTCGTCTGGACAGAGAGAGCGAAATGAGCCCAACGAAGCCCTACATCGTCGCGGAGATGTCCGGGAACCACAACGGTTCCCTCGACCGCGCGCTGGCGCTGGTGGACGCCGCCGCGGACGCGGGCGCGGACGCCATCAAGATCCAGACGTACACCGCGGACACGCTGACCGTGGACGTCAAGCACCCGCGGTTCCAGCTCTCCGCCGGCCACGAGCTGTGGGGCGGCGAGTACCTGTACGACCTCTACACCCGCGCGCACACCCCGTGGGACTGGCACGCGCCGATCTTCGAGCGCGCCCGGGAGCGGGGCATCGAGGCGTTCTCCAGCCCGTTCGACCCGACCGCCGTGGAGCTGCTGGAAAAGCTCGACGCGCCGCGCTACAAGATCGCCTCGTCGGAGATCACCGACCTGCCGCTGATCCGGCTCTGCGCCTCGACCGGCAAGCCGATCATCATCTCCACCGGGATGGCCACGCTCCGCGAGATCACCGCGGCGGTGGACGCCGCGCGGGGCGCCGGGGCCACCGACGTCACCGTGCTCAGCTGCACGGCGTCGTACCCGGCCCCGCCCGAGTCGACCAACCTGCGGCGGATCCCGGTGCTGGCCGAGGCGCTCCGGCTGCCGATCGGGCTGAGCGACCACACGCTCGGCATCGGGGTGCCGGTCGCCGCCGTCGCGCTCGGCGCCGTGCTGATCGAGAAGCACGTCACCCTGGACCGCGCCGACGGCGGCGTGGACTCGGCGTTCTCGCTGGACCCGGCCGAGCTGGCCGCCCTCGTGGTGGAATCGGAGCGGGCCTGGCAGGCGCTGGGCAGCACCGCCATCGGCCCGACCGAGGCGGAGAAGGAGGGCCTGCGGTTCCGCCGCTCGCTCTACGTGGTCACCGACGTCCGGGCCGGCGAGCCGGTGACCGAGGCGAACGTCCGCTCCATCCGCCCCACCGGCGGCCTCGAGCCGGACGCGATCGGCAGCGTGCTGGGTCGCGTCTTCCGCACCGACGCCGCCAAGGGCACGCCGCTCACCTGGGATCTGATCTGACGTGCTGCTGAACGCGAACAAGCAGGAGTGGAAGCACTTCCTCAACGCCGCCGAGGTGTTCTGGCAGAAGAACCTGCCGGCCCCGGCCGACGACGGGGTGGTGCTGGTCGAGGCGTTCCACCAGGACCTGCGGGTGACGCTGCGCAACCTCGCGGTCGCCAACGCGATCCGCCGGGTGCGCCCGTCCCGGATGGTCGTCGTCACCGGGGTCGAGGAGGCCTGGGCCAAGACGCTGTGGCAGGGCTTCGACGTGTCGCTGGTGCGGGAGTTCTGCCAGGCGTACGGCGCGGCCGAGGTGATCGACGTCTGGGACGTCGTGCGCCGGTCGGACGCCACGCCGTCCTTCGACGTCACCGAGACCATCCGGGCGACCGACGCCCGGCTCGCCAAACTCGCCCGGATGCGGGAGAACCCGCCGGCCGAGCGGGTCCGCTACGGCAACGCCCTGGCCGCGTACTACGAGGAGGCGTTCGCCACCCGGAACGTCGTCGCGCTGGTCACCAGCCACGTCGACTACGACCAGTGGGGGCTCGCGGTGGACGTGGCGCGCCGGGCCGGCGTCCCGGTGATCCACACCCAGCAGACCGGCTGCCTCAAGGCGTACGCGCTGTTCCCCGAGCACGACACGCACACCGAGACGTTCCGGGGTGAGCTGACCCGGCAGATCGGCGAGGTCTTCGAGACCCGGGTCTGGCCGCGCCGGGAGCAGCTGCGCCCGACCACCGAGCTGATCGCCTGGCGGGCCAAGGTCAACCTGGGCCGGCCGAGCTGGTGGCGGGGCGGCACGAACGCCTCGGTCGACCTGAACGACCCGGCCGAGCGGGCCCTGCTGCGCAGCCACGCCGCGGCCCGGTTCGGGTTCGACCCGGAGAAACCGATCGTGGCGGTCTTCAACCACGCCGTCTCGGACGCGCTCGGCACCAACCGGGAGCTGTTCCCCAGCCTCTCCGCCTGGTTCACCGAGACGGCGGACTGGGCGGCGTCCCGGACCGACGCGCAGTGGCTGTTCCTGGACCACCCGAGCCAGCGGCTCTACGACTCCACCGGCTTCTTCGACGACCTGGCCCGGCGGCACCGGAAGTCGCCGCACATGATCTTCCAGCCGAGCGCCACGCTGAGCAAGAACGCGCTGTGGAGCCTCACCGACCTCGGGGTCACGGTGCGCGGCAGCGTCAGCAACGAGC
Source organism: Actinoplanes octamycinicus (assembly GCF_014205225.1). NCBI lineage: Bacteria > Bacillati > Actinomycetota > Actinomycetes > Micromonosporales > Micromonosporaceae > Actinoplanes > Actinoplanes octamycinicus. The sequence continues at coordinate 2,304,890 of NZ_JACHNB010000001.1, read as the reverse complement.
TCCCCGCCTACGGCATCCCGGTGGTCCAGGCCGGTTGGTCGGAGTGGAGCTCGTGCGGACTGTCCACCGTGGTCGACTCGACCGACGCCTACTTCAAGACGCTGGACGAGAGCATCACGGCGATCCGGGACGGCGCCGACCTGGTCACCGAGGAGCAGGTGCAGCGCGCCCGGCTCTGGCTGTGGCTCTACCGCAGCGGCTCGGACGTGGTCACCCCGCAGGTCCCGCAGTGGGAGGTCTGGGGCGCGAACATCCTGCTCAAGTCGTTGCGGGCGACGTTCCGGCACATCGAGAGCGACGCCGATCCGCTCTTCGAGACGGTGGAGCGGATGTGGACCCGGCGCGAGCCGCTGCTGACCCGGACCGACCTGTCATGAGGGCCGGCCGGCACTTCCGCACCGACTTCGACGAGCCGGCCGTGGCCGCCACCCTGCCGATGGAGCTGACCAGCGGATCCAGCTCGGCGATCCGGATCGTGGACCAAATGATCCGGGGCACCGGCATCGTGGCCCGGGCGGCCGGCGAGTTCGGCGCGGTCGCGATCAAGGTGAACGGCACCGGCGGCCCGGTCCGGGTCGCCGTCTCGGTCGGCCTGGACGAGATGGCCACCCGCTGGTGGTCCGACCGGGTGCGGCCGTCCCGGCTGGCGCCCGAACTGCCCCGGCTGGTCCTGGTGCGGGCGCAGGGCCGGATCCGCGGCGCGCTGGTGCTGGCCCGGCGGCAGGGCTGGCGGGCCGCCGCGCCGGCCGAGGCCACCCTCGGCTTCGACCTGGCCGCCGGGGAACTCGCCGAGGACGGCCTGCTGATCGTGGAGCTGGCCGAGGCACGGCACCCGGAGTGGGCGGCCGGGCGGCTCAGCCCGCGCTCGGCGATCGGCCTGCGGCTCAACAGCGTCACGGCGCAGCCCGCCGAGCAGGCCGCCCCGGTCAGCGGCCCGGCCGGGCACACCGGCTGCGACTTCGCGATCGTCCAGCCGGGCGGGCCGCTCGGCTACCGGCTGGCGGCGGCCGGGGTGGCGGCGGCGCCGCCGGTGGCGATCAGCCCGCGCAACCGGTGGACCCGGCAGAAGCCGGCCCGCGCCGTCTTCAAGCTGTCCCGGGCGGCCCGGCGGGTGGCGGTGCGGGCGATCCCGCAGCGGCCCGGCGAGCTGGCCGAGGTGCTGGCCACCGACCTGATCACCGGCTCACCGGTGCGGGCCGAGGTGACCCGCGGGGCGGACGGGACGGCCACCGTACGGCTGGCCGAGCCGCCGGTGAACCCGGTGCTGCTCGGATCGGCCGAGGCGCAGCCCACCCTGTCCTGGCGCCTGACCGGCTCGTCGCCCCAGCGCGCCGCGCCGGCCCCGCCCGGATCGTCCCGGCCGGCCGGGACGCGGTAACCCATGCTTCTCGGTGACGACCCGGTGGCGAACCACCGGACGCTGCAGGACCTGCTGGACACCGAGCCGCCGGGCACCCTCGACCTGCCCCCGGGCGACCACCCGCTGGCCGAGGGGCTGCGGGTGCCCGGCGGCTGGACGCTGCGCGGCGCCTCGGCCGGGGACACCTGGCTGGTCTCCGCGTCCCGGACCGGGCACCCGGTGCTGCACGTGCTCGGCTCCGCGGTGTCGATCAGCGACCTCGGGCTCCGGCCGGCCCCGTCCGACCCGGGGGAGCACGGCGGCGACCGGGGCACCGGCCTCACCGTCGGCGAGTACCTGTACCGCGGTGAGCCGCAGTGGATCGGCGACGTCGACATCCGCCGGGTGCACGTCGACCACGGCCCGCTGCGGACCGCGAACGGGATCGGCGTGATGGGCGCGGTCCGCGACACCACGCTGCACGACGTGCTGGTCACCGGCGGGTACACCGGGGTGGCGGTGCACTGGGGTGCGGCCGGCGCGGACGTGTCGTCGATCGCCGGGCCGACCTACCACCCGCACCGGCTGACCGTTTCTGATCTGCGGGTCCGGGACGCGGTCGAGGGGTTCTACCTCAGCTCGGTGTACGACGTCCGGGTGACCGGCGCCTGCCTGCGCGACGTCGAGATGGGCTTCCGGCTGCTGCCCGGCGACAACACCGACCGCTTCGTGTCGTCGTCGTCCGGGGAGGTCGGCGCGCGGATCGCGGTGCGCGACGTCTGTGTGCGCTGGTCCGGGCCCCGGTACGCGGTCCGGATCGCCGGTTGGGGCCGCAGCGAGGTGGACGGGGTGGTCACCGTCCTGCCCTACCGCGACAGCGTGGTCCGTGACTGCCACCTCGCCGGGACCGGGACTGCCGGCAACTGGTCACCCCTCGTCGTGGAACAGGCCTCCGGCGTGGAACTCGACAACCTGACCGTCACCAGCGCCGGCCAGGGCTGCGCCCGCTGCGCCTGACGCAGCGGAACCGCGGCGCTACCTCCCGCACCCGTCCGGGGCCGGGTACCCACCCCGCAAGATCGTCGCCTACAGTGGACGATGAAACCGCTGAGGCACAGGTCAACGGGCATTTACATCGCCTGTTTCAGGTCGTTTCATGCGATCGGTGGATCTGCCCGAAGCGCCCGGAACCGGCCGGGGAGGACGCCGCCACGTCCCCCCGGCCGCCCGCGCACCCGCTTCTTCTTCCCGGCACCCGCGCCGTCTCCACCCGCGCGATACCGTTCCGGTGATGGATCTCGACGTTGATCGCCGGGCGCTGGCTGCCGTCTCGGCCGGTGGCGTGCTCGGCGCGCTGGCCCGCTACGCCATCGGCACGGCCTGGCCGCACACCCCGAGCGAGTTCCCCTGGTCCACCTGGCTGATCAACGTCTCCGGCTGCTTCCTGATCGGCGTGCTGTTCACCCTGCTCGCCCGGTTCCGCCCGGGTCACCGGCTGACCCGGCTCTTCCTCGGCACCGGCGTGCTCGGCGGCTACACCACGTTCTCCACCGCGGAGGTCGAGGTCGAGCGCGCCGTCCCGACGATCGCCCTCGCCTACCTGGCCGCCACGATCGTCGGCGCCCTGCTCGCGGTCTGGGCCGGCAGTGCCCTGGCCTCGTCCGCCACCCGACCCCGGCGCGGATCGGCGGTGGAGGCGAAGTGACCGGTCCCCGCGTCATCCCCGCGAAGCCGGCCGGGGCGTCATGACCCTGCTGATGGTCGCGCTCGGCGCGGCGATCGGGGCGCCGCTGCGCTATCTGACCGATCGGTACGTCCAGGCCCGCTACGGCGCCGGCTTCCCGTGGGGCACCCTGGCGGTGAACGTGGCCGGCTCGCTGCTCCTCGGCCTCGTCCTCGGCCGCCCGCTCTCCCCCACCGTCACCGCCCTGGTCGGCACCGGCTTCTGCGGCGCGCTCACCACCTACTCCACGTTCTCCTGGGAGACGCTCACCTTCGCCCGCCGCGGCGAGCAGGCCACCGCCGTCGCCTACGTCCTGGTCAGTCTGCTGGCCGGCCTCGGCGCCGCGACACTCGGCACGATCGCCGCCGGCGCCTTCTGACCCACCGGATCAACCCCCATTTCCGGTACGCGGTAAGCACCGCGGCGCCAGAAAACAGCCCGTCACGGCGTGGCCGGCGGACGGCTCGGCGCGGACCGGCAGGGGGCGGGTGCGGTCGTACCGAAAGCGCGAAACGGCCCGGATGCGAAGCGCACCCGGACCGTTCCCCTCGATCTGAGCCGACCGGACCTCGGGTCGGATCTTCGGACCGGAACCCCCGGCGCATCGCGGCCGCCGACGTCGAGGGCTCCGGAATCGGCTAGCGAAGCGTGGTCAATTCCGGCGTCCTCGACGTCGGCTCCTCGGGGCGCGATGCCGGCGAGCCGGAGGCGACGCCGGTCAGCACCGTCTCGTGCGCGATCTCCGGGAGCCAGCGCAGGCCACGCGGAAGCCACCAGTTCGCCTTGCCGAGCAGGACCATCACGGCCGGGAGCAGGACCGCCCGGATGATCGTGGCATCCAGCAGCACCGCGGCCGCCAGGCCCACCCCGAGCTCCTTGGTCGAGGTCAGCGGCAGCGTCGCGAAGAGCGCGAACACCGCCATCATCACCACGGCCGCGCTGGTGATCACGCCGGCCGTGCGGCCGATGCCCTCGGCGACCGCCTGGCGGGTCGGCAGGCCGCGGTTGTGGCCCTCCCGGATCCGGCTCAGCACGAAGACGTGGTAGTCCATCGACAGGCCGAAAAGGATCACGAAGAGGAAGAGCGGGATCCAGTTGATGATGCCGTCCGAGGGCAGGAACCCGAGCTGCTCGTCGAAGTGCCCGTACTGGAAGACGAAGACCAGCATGCCGTAGGCGGCGGCGACCGAGAGCAGGTTGAGCACCACCCCGGTGATCGCCACGGTCACCGACCGGAACGACACCAGCAGCAGGATGAAGGCCAGCCCGAGCACGAACCCGAAGACCCAGGGCAGACTCTGCTGCATCTGGTGGTTGAAGTCGGCGTTGCTCGCGGCCGAGCCGGTGACCAGCGCGGTCGCGCCCGGCAGGTCGCCGAAGGCAGCCGGCACCACCTCGCCGCGCAGCAGTTCCAGCGCGTCGGTGGACGCCTTGTTCTCCCCGTTGCCGGCCAGGCCGACCGAGACGATCGCCACCGTGCCGGCCGGGTTGACCTCGACGTCGACCGGCTCGACCAGCTTGCCGCCGCTGCGCCCGACCGCGGCCCGCAGCTCGGCGACCGCCTGGTCGAACCGCTCCCCGCGAACGGCCGGCGCCTGCACCACGACCTGGGCCGGCGAGGTCTTGCTCGGGAACGCCTCACTGATCGCCTGGTAGCCCTGCACCACCGGGGCGTGCGGCGAGACGTCCAGGATGTTCTGCCCGCGGGTGCGCATGTCGATGACCGGGGCGGCCAGCGCGCCGAGCACACCCACCGCGACCAGCGTCGAGATCAGCGGGCGGGCCAGCACGACGCGCAGGAACCCGTTCCACAGCCGGCCGTCGCTGCGCCGCCGGTAGAGGCCGGGGATCTTGATGGCGTCGACCCGGTCGCCGAGCACCGAGAGCAGGGCGGGCAGCACGGTCAGCGAGCCGAGCACGGCGGTGGCGACCACCAGGATGGTGCCCAGGCCGAAGCTGACGAACGTGGTGTCGTGGGTGAGGAACATGCCGGCCATCGCCACGATCACGGTGAGACCGGAGATCCAGATCGACCGTCCGGAGGTCTGCGCGGCGATCATCAGGGCCCGGTCCGGATCGGCGCCGGCCCGGCGCTCGTCGCGCTCCCGCCGGATGTAGAACAGGCAGTAGTCGACCCCGACGGCCAGTCCGACCAGCAGCATCACGTGCGTGGTGGCGTCCACCGTCGGCGCGAACCGGCTGCCGGCCGCCATCAGCCCGATCGCCGCGATCACCGCGGTCACCGCCAGGCCGACCGGCAGCAGCGCGGCCACCACCGCGCCGAAGGCCACCAGCAGGATGCCCAGGGTCACCGGGATGGAGAGCATGGAGAGCCGGGACAGGCCCGCGTCCAGCTCGTCACCGATCAGCTTGTCGCCGCTGGCGTCGCCCGCCTCGGTCACGTAGAGCTCCGGGTGCCCCGCCTGGATCTTGGCAACCGCGTCCAGCGCCGGCCCGACCCGCTCCTTCGCGGTCTCCGGGTCGCCGATGATGCTGAACGCCACCAGCGTCGACCTGCCGTCCGCGGACTGCAGCGGCGGCTGCACGTCGGTGACGTCGGCCAGCGTCTTCAGCGTGCGGGTCACCTCGGTGGTGACCGCCGCCCGGTCGGCGCCGGAGCGGTTCTGGATCAGCACCATCTCGCCGGCCGGGCGGACCGGGAAGCCGGCCGCCTCGACGATCTTGTCGGCCCGGCCGGAGTCGCCGTTGCCCTGCTCGGCCGAGGTCGCCTCGCGGGTGCCGACCTGGGCGCTGAGCACCACGGTCGCGGCCACGAAGGCGATCCAGCCGAGTATCGCGAGCACCCGGTGCCGGGCACTCCAGATCGCCGCGCGCGCCGCGATCCCTTTCACTTTCCCCCTGGTCTCCATGGCAAGAAACGCTATGGATCCGGCAGGCCGGGTTCGATCCGGCGAGCCCCCGACCGGGGGTAGGGCTAGCCCTACGTCTGGAGGTAGGCCAGCACCGCCAGCACCCGCCGGTGCTGCTCCTCGTCCTGGTGCAGGTCGAGCTTGGTGAAGATGTTGCGGACGTGTTTCTCCACCGCGCCGTCGGTGACCACCATCTTGCGGGCGATCGCGGTGTTCGACATGCCCTCGGCCATCAGGCCCAGCACCTCCCGCTCGCGCGGGGTGAGGCTGCGCAGCGGGTCGTCCCGGCGGCGCCGGACCAGCAGCTGGCCGACCACCTCGGGGTCGAGCACGGTGCCGCCCTCGGCCACCCGGCGCAGCCCGTCCAGGAAGTCGGCGACCAGCGAGACCCGGTCCTTGAGCAGGTAGCCGACCGCGCCGCGGCGGTCGGCCAGCAGGTCGTCGGCGTAGGAGACCTCGACATACTGCGACAGCACCAGGATCGGGGTGCCGGGCACCTCGGCGCGGGCCGCGACCGCGGCCCGCAGGCCCTCGTCGGTGTGCGACGGCGGCATCCGGACGTCCACGATGGAGACGTCCGGACGGTGGTCGCGGATGGCCGCGACGAGAGACGGCCCGTCGCCGACGGCCGCCACCACGGTGTGGCCGTTCTCCTCGACGAGCCGGACCAGTCCCTCGCGCAACAGCACCGCGTCGTCGGCAATCACCACCCGCATGCCGCCATGCTGTCAGATCGGTCAGCCCTGCGCGGGCCGCTTGTGCTGGGCCGGCGTGATGACGCTCGTCTCACCGGCGCCGAACGCCTGCGCCGAGGCGCTGGACGGCTTCCAGCCGCTGTGGCCCGGCATCGGCGGAACCTTCTTGCCGTACAGCCACTTGGTCAGGAACGAGTTCAGGTTCTTGCCGGAGACCTTCGAGGCCAGCTTGATGAAGTCCTGGGTGGAGGGCGACTTGCCCTTGTACTTGCTGACCCAGGCCCGCTCCAGCTGCTGGAACTTCTTGTCGCCGATCTTCTGCTGGAGGGCGTAGAGGACGAGCGCGCCGCCGGAGTACACGTTCGGGTTGAACACGTCCCAGACGGACTTCGAGCTCTTCGGGCGGGCCACCGGGCCGTACTGGGCACGCCACTGGTTGGCCAGCTGGTAGACCGCCTTGAAGTACGCCTCCCGGTTGCTGAAGCCGGTGTACTTCTTGAAGGTCTTGGTGTCGGCCGCGTACAGCAGCTCGTACCAGGTCGCGTGGCCCTCGTTCTGCCACACGTCGCTCCACGCGTTCGGCGCCACGCTGTCGCCGAACCACTGGTGCGCCAGCTCGTGCGCCATGATCGGGTTCCGGGTGGCCGCCGGGTAGGCGAAGATGCCGGTGTCGTACAGGGAGAGGGTCTGGGTCTCCAGCGCGAAGCCGAGATCGGCGTCGATGACCAGCGACCCGTAGTTCTCGAACGGGTACTTGCCGACCTTCTTCGTCATCCAGGCGATCTGCGAGCGCTCGACCTTCGCCTTGTCGAGGAGCTTCGCGGCCAGGCGGCGGGGAACGACGTCGCGGACCGGCACGCCGCCGACCGCCTTGCGGTTCTTCACCACGAAGTCGCCGGCGGCGACCTGCACCAGCTCGCTGGCCATCGGCTTCGACTCGCGGTACGTCGACGAGACGTACCCGGTGCTCTTGGCGTCCCGGACGTGCTTGCCGTTGGCCACGCCGATCCAGCCCTGGGGGGTGGTCAGCGTGATCGTGTAGGTCGCCTTGTCCCGGGGGTGGTCGTTGCTCGGGAACAGCTCGTGCGCGGTGTTCGGCTGGCCGGCCAGCACGGTGCCGTCGGCGGTGGACACGAAGCCCTCCGGCTCCTGGGCGCTGGCCGACGTCGGGGTGGCGGTGAAGTTGCCGACGTAGACCTTGAAGGTCTTGCCCTTCGGCAGGTACGAGGCCGGGGTGATGACCAGCTCGTCGCCGGAGCGGCGGAAGCTCGCCGCCTTGCCGTTCACCCAGACGCTGCCGACGCTGTCGCCACCGAAGTCCAGGTCGAACCGGGACAGGTTCTTGGTGGCGACCGCGGTGATCGTCACGTTGCCGGTGACGGTCTGGGTAGGAGTCTTGCCCGGGTACTTGAGGCCGAGGTTGTAGTTCTTGACGTCGTACCCGCCATTGCCGAGCAGCGGGTAGAGACGGTCACCGAGACCGGCGGAGCCGGGGGTGCCGGCCGCGGCGACAGCGGGCGTGATGCCCCCGGCGACCCCGACGAGCACGGCGGTGCCCGCGGCGAGCGCCGCGGACAGGCCATTGACGATCTTACGCATGCTGGGGACGATACGGCCCCGTCGCAACCCCATGGATCGGCTAAAGGGGCAGGGCCGCGGTCAGCCGGGTACCGGCGCCGTCCGGGCTCTCCACGGCCAGCACCCCGCCGGCCGCCTTGACCCGATCGTCCAGGCCGGCCAGGCCGTGCCCTTTCGCCAGGCTGGCCCCGCCCACCCCGTCGTCGGCCACGGTGATCAGCAGGCCGGTGGCGTTGCGCTGCACGCTGACCTGCACCTCGGTGGCGTGACTGTGCTTGGCCACGTTGGTCAGCGCCTCGGCGACCACGAAGTACGCCGCCGACTCGACCGCCGGGTCCAGCCGCTCGACCACCGGGGCGTCCAGGTCGACCGGGACCGTGCAGCGCCCGGCCAGCGCGGTCAGCGCGGCCTGCAGCCCGCGGTCGACCAGGATCGGCGGGGCGATCCCGCGGGACAGCGCGCGCAGCTCGTCGAGCGTCTCCCGGGTCTGGGTGAGTGCCTCGGCCACGGTGGCCCGGGCCGCCTCCGGGTCGTGGGCGAACTGCTGCTCGGCCCGGCCCAGGTCCATCGCCAGCCGGACCAGCCGCTGCTGCGGGCCGTCGTGGATGTCGCGCTCCAGCTTGCGCAGCGCGGTCGCCTCGGCCGAGACGGCGGCGGCCTTCTGCTCCTGGGCCACGTCCCGGGCGGCGTTCGCCTCGGCCACCTGCCGGCGCAGCTCGCCGACGCCGCTGAGCAGGCCCCGGGCGAACTGCGCCTCGAGCAGCGCGGAACCCCGGACCACCGGGAACAGGGTGATCGCGAAGAACAGGCCGATCGCCAGGTTGAAGACGATCCGCACGGCCGCGGTGTCCGGGAAGCCGAGCAGCTCGGGCAGCTCCTGGTTGTCCGGCACGTGCGGCAGCGCCCAGTCGTAGAGCGGGTAGGTCAGCCCGGCCAGCGCGCCGACCCACCAGGTGAAGGTGAAACAGAAGGCGATCGTGCTCGGGATGAACCGGAAGATCCCGTGCACCAGGTCCAACCAGGACTGACCGTCGGCGATCGGGGCGAACATCTTGCCGATCCAGCTGGTGGCCTTGGTGGTCCGGTACCGCGGGTGCGGGACCCGGCGGCGCAGCACCGGGTTGATCCGCAACCGCTCCAGGTGGGCGAACCCGCGGGACATCGCGAGCGAGCCGGCCAGGATCGGCACCCCGATCCAGATGATCATGGTGCCCAGGCCGAGCGCGAAGCCGGTCATGCAGAGCACGATGGTGAGCAGCCCGAGCGGGAAGCCGAGCAGCACGTACTGCGTGTCCACGCCGAGCTGACGCAGGAAGCGCCGGGCCGGGGCGATCGGGTAGGTGGCCGGGGCTCCGGCGTACGTCGTCTCCATGTCTTCGACGCTAGGCACCGGAGTCCTCCCATCCGATCCTGCGGGCCGCCCGGATGACAGTAGGGTTAACCCGACTACCGGCCCAGCTCATAGATGGTCACCGTACCGAGACGGAGCCGCTCGGTGGCGACCGCGGCCAGCTCCGGCGCCACCTTTCCGGCCCGGCTGTCGGCGAACAACCAGCGTACGCCGTACTCGTCCCGCAGCCGGGCGACGACCGCCGGGTCACCGGTGGTGAAGGCCTTCTGGTTCAGCGCGTAGACGTTCCGGTCCGGCGGTGGCGCGTAGACGTAGTTGAGGTTGTTCGTCCCGTTCCGGGCCAGCGCCTGGTCGCTGTAACCCCAGCTCTCCACGAGCGTGCGACGGCCGCCGAGGCCGGCCACCCAGAACGCCCGGGCGTCACAGGGCTGTCCGGCGCTGATCGGCCGGCAGTGCACGTTCGTCGCCACCAGGTCGTTCGCTCCGGCGTTGCGGTCCAGCCACCGTGCCGCCCGCATCTCCAGTGCCGTGACCTGGTATCTCGGCTCGCCCTTGGCCACCGAGGTGTCGAGGACCGCGTCGACGTTGTGCGCCGTGCAGGTCGCCACCCCGGCGCCCAGCGTGGCGGCGATCAGCGCCACCGGCAGCGCCCGCCGGGCCCGGCCCCGCCGGACCGCGAGCACCACCGCGACCACCACCGCGGTGATCGCGGCGAGCCGGAGCAGCGGCACGGCCAGGGTCCAGGCCCAGTCGCCGACGGTCTTGCCGGCCGGCGGGCCGACGTCGGGCAGCAGCACGGCGCAGAGCGCCCCGGCGACCGCCCCGGCGACCGGAACCCGCCAGGAACGGGCGCGGTCGGCCAGCGACCAGGCGGCCAGCACCGCGCCGAACGGGATCACCCCGGCGAAGAAGTAGATCTGGCTCGCGGTCGGGTGCCAGAACACCCAGGTGGCCGCGGTGCCGGCGATCAGGACCCCGGCGATCAGCGGCAGCGCCGGGTCACCGGTCCCGCGCGTGCGGGGCGGCAGCACCAACCCGATCAATCGGGGCGCCTGCAGCAGGAGCGCCCAGATCACCACCCAGGCGACGAACAGCCGGCCGGTGGTGCCGGCGTCCTGGATACCGGGCGGCACGAGGCCACCCCACCGCGGGCCGTCGTGCACGCCCAGCGTCTCCGTGTACGGGGCCATCCAGCGCAGCGTGCCCAACGGTTGCGGCTGGAGCACGCTCGCCCCGCCGCCGGCGAAGAACGTGGCCCCGAACAGCATGCCGAACGCGGTCACCCCGAACAGGCCGGCCGCCGCCCACGGCGTCGTCCGCCGCCGCCACAGCGACACCACCGCGGCCAGCGCCAGGCCGGCCGCGAGCGGGGGCAGCACGCTCGCCTTGGCGCCGGCGTTGGCCACCGCCAGGACCGGCAGGAAAGCCCAGCCCCAGCCCAGCGGGCGGCCGCGCAGCCGGTCCACGGCGAGCACCGCGAACAGGGCGATCAGCGGCATGGCGAGGTCCTGCGACGGGCTGAGCAGAGTGACCGGGCCGCCGCTGTTGAAGGTGGCGGCCGCCGAGCCGAACGACACCGCCTGCCCGGCGAATCCGGCCGCCGCCGCGACCGGCGCGGCCCACCAGCGGCCGCTGACCACCCGGGCCAGGGTGGCGAAGGCGAACACCCCGGCCACCGTGATCGCCAGCAGCCACAGCCGGAAGAGCAGCGTGGTCGGGGCGATCCCGGTGACCATGTGCGCGGTGGCGAGGTCCGCGTCGGACAGGTAGTGGTAGCGGAGTTCGTACCCGGCCAGCTGCGGCACCTGGAACGGCATCGAGCGGGTCATCTCGTGCACCAGCGCCAGGTGGTAGTAGAGGTCCTTGTAGTACTCGAAGCGGACCGGCGGCAGCGGGAAGTTCTGGAAGACGGTGGCCAGCCAGAGGATCACCAGCAGCAGCACCGCGGCCATCGCCCCGTGCCAGCCGAGCGGCAGCGGCTCCCCCGCGCCCCGCCGCCAGCACCGCCGCAGCCGGGGCACCAGCAGGAACGGCAGCACCACCAGCACCGGCCAGCCGATCAGCAGCGACTGCAGGCTCAGCGCCGCACCCAGCGCCCACCCGGCCAGCATCACCACCAGGCCGGTGGCGGTGCCCAGCGCCAGATCCTCCGGCCAGTTGCCCCGGCTGCCGAAGAAGGCCCGGAGGACCAGGGTTCCCGGTACGACGATGGCCAGCAGGAAATACCCGCCGTAGACCGCGATGTCCCGGGCCGGCGTACCGGTGCCCAGCAACGCCCCGAGCGCCGCCACCGCCGGGAGGATCCAGGGCAGCAGCGACCGCCACGCGCGGGGCGGGCCGGACGCCGTCTCCGTGGCCGCGGGGGCCACCAGGGTTGTCGTCATCGCTCGCTTGATCAGGTCTGCAGGGTGGTGAGGCGGGTGAACTCGGCGGGCAGGTCGTACCCGTCCCAGATCGCGCCGAAGGTCAGCGCCGAGCCGAACGGCACGATCCGGTCCACTCCGCGGCCGCCCAGCGCGGTGGCGAACTCGCCCAGCTCGGCCGGGGTGAACCCGAAGTGGCTCACGGTCTGGTCCTGCCGGGTCATCGCCGGCACCAGGTCGAGCAGCGAGCCGGCGTGCGCGAACGGGAACGCGCCGGCCCCGATCCAGCGCCGCGGCACCTGATCCGATCCGGTCAGCGTCAGCGCGGTGATCCGGTTGTCCGGGAAGCTCACCGCGGTGGCCGCGCCGGTCGCCGCCAGCCCGTAGGCGTGCACCCGCTTCTCCACCGCCATCGCCGCGTCCACCGTCCAGCCGCGCTGGTCGACGACATCGAGCAGCAGGTCGAGAAACTCCCGCCGGACCGCGTCGAGGTCGCCGTCACCGATCAGGAAGACGGTCCGCGGGGACGAACAGGCGGCCTGGTCGAACCAGTACGCGTCGTTGGCGAATCCGGTCACCGCGGCCCGGCGGGCGGCCGGGTCGGCGGCCCGCCAGCCGGGCACCGAGAGGACCGCCCAGGAGGTGCGGTCCGGGAAGGTCAGGTCGCGGGCCGACGGGCGCAGCGGGTGCCGGCGGATGGCGTCCACCGCCGCGTCGCCGCCCCAGATCACCCGCAGGTCGGCCCACCGGCTCAGCGCCGCGGTGATCGCGTCGTCCCGGCCGTAGGTGACCATCCGCTGGGTGCGGGCGATCACCGGGTCGGCGTCCACCGCGTTCAGCGCGTCGAAGATGGCCTCGGCGGCGCCGGCCGCCCGGGTCGAGATCCGGACCACGTTGTGGTTGCCGGCCAGCGCGGAGAGCGCCCAGGAGTACACGAAGATGGTGTCCACGTTGGCCGGTGGCAGGTGGAAGACGGTGCCGCGCGGGAAGACCAGCGCGTCGTCCCGCTGCATCCGCGCCACCGCGCGGCGGAGCTCGGCCGGGCGCAGGAAGTAGCCGAGCGAGCCCAGCTCCGGGTGCCGCCGGGCGAGCGCCGGGGTGAGCAGCTTGCGGGCCAGCTTGGCGAGGAAGTCGACGATCCGCGGATCCCCGACGGTGAGCCGATCCTCGGACGGCGCCGTGAGGTCACCCGCAACCCCGAATCGAAAGATCACGACGCCTCCCGGTACGTGTCGGAGCAGCCCCGCGCCTCGGCCCGGGGCAGCCGCCCGAGCACCGAGAACCGCTTGCCCGGCCAGGCCCCGTCGTCGATTCCGTGCACCACGCCGAGGTCCTCGGTGAGCAGCACATGCCCGGGGTACGAGGTCGGCAGCGTGCTGATCACCTCGATCAGTCCCGGCTTGCCGGGCGGCAGCTCGGCCCAGGTCTCCGGATCCCGGATGATCACGTCGGCGAAGTCCGGGCAGTAGAGCGCGCCGCCGTCCGGCCCCTCCAGGAAGATCGTGCCGATCTGCTCCACCATGCCGTAGTAGTTGTGCACGGCGGTCAGGCCGACGCCGGCCAGCCGGGACCGGAACTCGGCAGGCGAGACCGCCTGGTCGACCAGCTTCTTCCAGCCGCCGGAGTGGATCAGGATGCCGTTCGACAGGTCCAGGCCGTGGTCCCGGGCCACCTCGTAGAGGTGCAGCCAGACCAGGAAGGTGAACCCGAAGATCAGGAACGGCTGGTCACCGTGCTGGTCGAGGAAACCGCGGATCGCCGCCAGGTCGACCCGGCCGTCCAGGTCGAGCGCCCAGACGTGGTCCCGGCCGAAGGTCGACATGCCGAGCACCCCGGCGCCCCGGGCACTGAACGAGCGGCGGTCCTTGAGCATCGCCTTCGTGTCGACCAGCAGCATCGGCAGCCGTTTCGGGCCGAGCACGGTCTGCACCGTGGCGGCGAGCCGTCGCTGCTGCTCGGCGGCGGCCGCCTTGTCCAGGTAGATCCGGCTGACGTCGCCGGTGGTGCCGCTGGAGGTGAGGACCTTGAACACCTCGTCGTCCGGGATGCTCTTCAGCTCCAGGGTCTTGAAGAGCCGCACCGGCAGCCAGGGCAACGCGGAGAGGTCGGCGGCCTCGGCGAAGCCGGAGGCGGCGAGGATGCGGTCATAAGGCTCGCAGTTCGCCCGATGGTGCTTGGTCAGGTCGGCGAGCTGCGGCAACAACACCGCTTCCTTGTCCACCTGCGGCAGGGTGAAGACACTCACAGCGACGCCTCCAGCGCCCGATAGTCCGTCTTGCCGTTGGGCAGCAGCGGCAACGCCTCGATCACCCGCACGTCGATGCCGGTGAAGTGGCTGCCCAGCCACTCGGCGATCTTCGTCCGCAAGGCGCGGGCCTCGTCGTCCCCGATCCCCTCGGCGAAGACGTGCAGTCTGTCGTCGCCGGCCACCGCGGTCACCGGGAACTCGCGCTCCACGTCGTCCAGGTTGATCCGGACGCCGAACACCTTGCCCATCCGCTTGCGCCGCCCGGTGATGAACAGGAACCCCTCGTCGTCGAGCCGGCCCAAATCGCCGGTGCGCAGCACGCCACCCAGCTCGTCACCCTTGACCAGGTCGGCGGCGGACTCGGCGTACCCCATCATCACGTTCGGGCCGCGGTAGACGACCTCGCCGTCCTCGATGGTGAAGCTGGCGCCGGCCATCGGCAGGCCGACCGAGCCGAGCTTGTCGGCGATCCGCTCGGCGGGCAGCGTGGCCATCCGCGGCGCGGCCTCGGTCTGCCCGTACATCACGAACATCCGGCCGCCCACGGCCGCCATCCGGCCCGCGAACTCGGACACCAGCTCGGTCCGCAGCCGGCCGCCGGCCTGCGTGATCGTCCGCAGCGACGGGTACTTCGCCGGGTCGAAGCGGAGCCGGCGGAGCATCTCGTACTGGTACGGCACCAACGCCATCGAGCTGACCCGGTGCTCGTCCACCGCCGCCCAGAAGTCGCGCTGCATGATGCCGGTGCGCTCGAGCACCACGGTGGCCCCGCGCAGCAGGTGCGAGTGCAGCACCGACAGGCCGTACGAGTAGAACAGCGGCAGCGTGGTGATCGCCACGTCGGCCCCGGTGATGCCGAGGCTGTCGGCCACCTGGCCGGCGTTGGCCAGCACCGCCGAGCGGGACAGCCGGACCAGCTTGGGGTTGCCGGTCGACCCGCTGGTGGTGAGCAGCAGGGCCAGGTCCGGGTGCACCCGGTCGGTGGCGTACCGCTCGATCAGGTCGGTGTGGTCGGTCTCCGGGTCGAGCAGCACCACCGGCACGCCGAGACGCAGCGCCGCCAGGTAACGGGCGACCGCCGGGACGGTGGCCGGCATCGGAAGGAAGACCAGCCGCTCGCCGGCCAGCTCGGCGGCGGCCGCGTCGATCATCTCGGGGGTGAGCTGGTCGCCGGTCGCGGCGTCGAGCACCCGGGCGTCGGGGTGGAGCAGGTTCACAGCGTCAGTCCCCCGTCGACCCCGACGATCTGGCCGGTCACGAACCGGGCCTGGGTGGAGAGCAGGAAGGCGATCACGTCGGCCACCTCCTCGGCGGTGCCCAGCCGGCCCAGCGCGGTGCCGGCGATCCGCTCGGCGCGGCCGGCCTCGTCCAGGGTGTCGAGCATGTCGGTGGCGATGAAGCCGGGCGCGACCGCGTTGACCCGGATCCCGCGCGGGCCGAGCTCCTTGGCGGCCGACCGGGTCAGGCCGGCCACGGCGGCCTTGGACGCGGCGTAGACGGCCTGGCCGGCCGCGCCCTGGGTGCCGGTGATCGAGGCGGTCAGCACCACGGCCGGGTGCTCGCCGCGGGCCAGCAGGCGGACCGCGTGCTGCAGGGTGTAGGCCGCGCCGGCCGCGTTCACCGCGAACAGCCGCGCGATGGTGTCGTCGCCGGTCATGCCGAGCATCCCGGCGGCGTGCGTGCCGGCGTTGACCACCAGCGCGTCCAGCCGCTGGAATCGCTCGAAGGCCAGGCGGACCAGGGCCTTGCTGGTCTGCGGGTCGGCGATGTCGCCGGCGCCGTGCAGCACGGTCACACCGAACTTGCCGGCCAGCGCCTCGGCCGCCTCGGCCACCCCGGCCGGGCCGTGCCCGTGCAGGACCAGGTCGTACCCCTGCTCGGCGAGACGGTGCGCGACCGCCCGGCCGATGCCGCGCGACGCCCCGGTGACCAGGGCGACGCTCACTTGACGTCCACCCCGTATTTACCGAGGATTCGCGCGGCCTCGGCGAAGCTGGACATATTGATGACATCGTCGGTGTCGATCATTACCGAGAATTCATCTTCAATAGCCGCGACAAGCGACATGTGCGCCAGGGAGTCCCACTTCTCATTGTCCTGGTAGCGCAGGTCGTCCACGGGCGCGTCCGCCGGAAGGTCCAGCGCGGTACGGAACGCGTCGCGCAGTCTCTGCAGCTCAGTCACGGTGTTACTCCCAGAGGCGGTGAATGGAGGACTTCACCTTCCCGCAGGCGCGCGGTCGTCACGACCAATGCCGGTTGAACTGAGAATGAATTGCCATTGGCTGTTCTCCGCGACCCACGGAATTGCCTGGACAGGTGGTTATGCTTCCGCCCCGTAGCGGCTTACCGCCCAGTCCTCCGGAGAAAACACGTGTCTGAAATCAGCGGATCCTCGATCCTTGTCACCGGCGCCACCGGCTCGTTCGGCAAGGCATTCCTGAAGTACGCGCTCACGCATCTCGACCCGCACCGCATCGTGGTGTTCTCCCGTGACGAGCTGAAGCAGTACGAGGTCCGGCAGATCTTCGGGGACGACCCCCGGCTGCGGTTCTTCCTCGGCGACATCCGGGACCGGGCCCGCCTGGACCGGGCCATGCACGGGATCGACCACGTGGTGCACGCCGCCGCCCTGAAGCAGGTGGACACCGCCGAGTACAACCCGTCGGAGTTCGTCGCCACGAACATCAACGGCACTCAGAACGTGATCGACGCGGCGATCCACGCCGAGGTCAAGAAGGTGGTGGCGCTCTCCACCGACAAGGCGTCCAGCCCGATCAACCTGTACGGCGCGACCAAGCTGGCCGCCGACAAGATCGTGGTGGCTGGCAACCACTACGCCGCCACCCACCCGACCCGGCTGGCCGTGGTCCGCTACGGCAACGTGATGGGCAGCCGCGGCTCGGTGGTCCCGTTCTTCCGCAAGCTGGCCGCCGAGAACCAGAGCCTGCCGATCACCGACAAGCGGATGACCCGGTTCTGGATCACCCTGGACCAGGCGGTCGAGTTCGTCGTCAACTCGTTCGACGTGATGCGCGGCGGCGAGCTCTACGTGCCGCGGATCCCGAGCATGCGGATCCTCGACCTGGTCGAGGCGGTGGCCCCGGACTCGCCGATCCACGAGATCGGCATGCGGCCCGGCGAGAAGCTGCACGAGGAGATGATCGCGGCCGACGACAGCCGGCGCACGCTGCGCTTCAAGGACCGGTACGTGGTCCAGCCGGTCGCCGCGAGCTGGGGCTACCAGGCGCCGGAGGGTGGCGAGCAGGTCGCCGACGGCTTCAACTACCGCTCCGACAACAACGACCTCTGGCTCTCGGTCGACGAGATGCGCGACCTGCTGTCGGAGAAGTGATGCTGCCGTACGGACGCCAGTCCATCGAGCCGTCCGACGTGGACGCCGTGGTGGCCGCGCTGGGCAGCGACTGGCTGACCACCGGTCCCCGGGTCCGCGAGTTCGAGGCGGACCTGGAGCGGGTGGCCGGCGCCCCGTGCGTGACGGTCACCAACGGGACCACCGCCCTGCACGCCGCGTACGCCGCGGCCGGCCTGGGCCGCGGCGACGAGGTGGTCACCACGCCGATGACGTTCGTGGCCACCGCGTCCGGCGCGGCCATGCTCGGCGCCACCGTGGTCTTCGCCGACATCGACGAGGACACCGCCAATCTCGATCCGGCCGCCGCCGAGGCCGCGGTCACCTCGCGCACCCGGGCGATCGCCGCGGTCGACTACGCCGGCGTGCCGGCCGACTACGACCGGCTGCGCAAGCTCAGCGACAGTGCCGGCGCGGTGCTGGTCGCGGACGCGGCGCACGCGATCGGCTCCACCTACCACGGCCGGCCGGTCGGCTCGATCGCCGACCTGACCACCTTCTCGTTCTTCCCGACCAAGAACCTGACCACCGCCGAGGGCGGCGCGGTCGCCTCGATCCACCCCGACCTGGTGGAGCGGCTGCGCACGTTCCGCACGGTCGGCATGGTCAAGCAGCCGGAGGCGCTGCGCCACCGGGACGAGGGCCGGTGGTTCTACGAGGTGCACGAGTTCGGCCTGAACTACCGGCTGCCCGACGTGCTCTGCGCACTGGGCAGCGCGCAGCTGAGCCGGCTGGCCGCGTTCAAGCAGCGGCGGCAGCGGCTCGCCGCCCGGTACGACGCGCTGCTCGCCGACGTGCCGGGACTGCGCCTGCCGGTGACCCCGGACGGCACCGACCCGATGCGCCACCTCTACCCGGTCCGGGTGCTGGACGGCCGGCGCCGCGAGGTCTACGACCGGCTGCACGCGGCCGGGATCGGGGTGCAGGTCAACTACATCCCGGTCTACTGGCACCCGGTCTTCGAGGACCTCGGCTACCGGCGCGGCATGTGCCCGGTCGCCGAGGCCTTCTACGCCGAGGAGCTGTCCCTTCCGCTCTTCGTCGACCTGAGCGACGCCGACCAGGACCGCGTCATCGACACTCTGCGCAGCGTTCTCGGGAGCTAGCCGTGCACCACGGCAACCACTTCTACGGCCACGCGCACGTGCTGGCCGGGTACTGCGGGCTCGACCCGGCGGATCCGCCCCGGATCGACGGGTACCTGCAGCACGGCTGGAACGTGGTCGACGGGCTGGGCGCCGGCACCCCGTACGCGCCCGGCCGGCCGATCTTCGTCTGGTCCGAGCGGACCCGGCGGCGTGCCTGGTCGATGGGCCGGCCGCTGGCCACCGTGATCGGCGCCCCGTTCCTCTACCTGCTCGGGTCCACTCCGGACGAGCGCGCCGGCCGGGACGGCACCATCTGGTACCCGTTCCACGGCTGGGAGGGTCAGCACGTCACCGGCGACCACCAGCGGCTGATCGACGAGATCGTGGCCACCGAGCCCGGCCCGATCACCTTCTGCCTCTACTGGCAGGAGTTCCGGGACGACCGGGTGCGGGCGTTCTACGAGCGGGCCGGCCGGGTGATCTGCCACGGCTACCGGGGGTACATGCGGACCCGGACCGACACCCGATTCCTGCACCACCAGCTGGCCGAGCTGCGCCGGCACCGGCGGGTGGCGTCCAACCGGCTGAGCAGCGCGGTGCTCTACGGAGCGGCGGCCGGCTGCGAGCCGGCCGTCTACGGCGACCCGATGCACCTGGCCGCGGAGGACACCTCGACCGCCACCCGGATCCGCCGGGAGTGGCCGGAGCTGCACGGGGTCGCCCCGGACCCGGCCGCGGCCCGGGAGAGCGCCCTCGCCGAACTCGGCGACGGCCACCTGGCCGGGCCGGCCGAGCTGCGCGCGATCCTCGGCTGGACCGCCGTCCGGGAGCCGGCATGATCCAGCTCATCGGCGGCGAGATGCCGGAGTACGCCGAGCAGCTCCCGCCGGCCGGCGGCCCGCTGCTGCGGCACCTGGCCGGCCGCCTGCCCACCGGCGCCCGGGTGCTGCTGGCCGGCCCGCACGATCCGGACCTGATCGCCGAGCTGGCCCCCGGCCGTGCGGTGACCTGCCTGCTGCGCTCCCGTCCGGACGCGCTGGCCCAGGACCGGCGCGGGGTTCCGGGAGTCCGCGTGCTGTGCGGCACGCTTCCCAAGCTGACCGAGATTGATCGGTACGACGCGGTGCTCGCCCTGGACGGCGCCGACCGGCTCTGCTCGCCGGAGGGTTCCCAGCTGGACTGGCTGGACACGGTCCGGGTGCTCAAGCGGGTGCTGCGCCCGGGCGGCACCCTGCTGCTCACCGTGGCGAACGAGCTGGGCGTGCACCGGCTGGTCGACCCGGGCTCGCCGACCGCGCCCCGGACCGGGGACGCCTGGCGGCCGCTCGGCGAGTTCGGCGCCGCGCCGGGCCGGGCCGACCGGCTGGCCGCCGCCCTGGGCGCCGAGGGTCTGCCGGTGACCGGGCTGGCCGCCGCCTGGCCGCTGCCGCAGCACCCGACGTTGCTGGTCACCCCGGAGACGCTGCGGTACGGGCCGATCGACGCGCTCGGGGCGCTGGCCACCGCGGCGGTCGCGGCGGCGTACCGGAATCGTCCGGTCCTGAGCGATCCGCGGCGCCTGGCCGGCGCGGCCGTGCGCCGCGGCCTGGGTGCCGAGCTGGCCCCGGGCTGGCTGGCCGTCGCGCACCGGGCCCCGGCCGCGACCCCGGCGGTGACGCTGCCGCCGGTGCTGCGCGCCGGTCCGGCAGCGCCGTCAGCACAGCACGTGATCACCGAGTTGACCAGCACACCGGACGGCGGCTGGACCCGCCGGACGGCCGGCCGGTCCGGTGATCTGCCACTGCCCGCCGGACGGCTGCTGGAGGAGCTGCTGCTCACCGCGGCCGTCCGGCACGAGCTGCCGGTGCTGCGCCGGCTGCTCACCGGCTGGATGGTCGCGCTGCCCACCGCGAGCGCCGACAACGTGCTGGTGGACGGCGGCCGGTTCGCGCTGCTCGACCCGGACGCCCCGGAGTGCCCGGACGCGCTGATCCGGTTCGCCCGGACGCTGACCACCGGCGGCTACTCGCATCCGTGGCAGGCGATCACCGAGCTGTCCCGGCTCACCGCGATCCTGGCCGGCGCGGCCGGGCTGGACGAGGCGCCGGAACCGGCCGGGGACCAGCCCCTCCCGGACGGCCGCCGGGAGCACGCCGAGCAGCTGGCCGCCCTGCGCCGACAGCTCACCGACGCCGAGGCCCGGGCCGGCTTCTTCGAGCACGAGCTGGCGAAACGGGAGGCCGAGCTGGGCCGCGCCCGGACCCAGATCGCCGCGTTCAGCGGCAGCCTCGGCTACCGCGCCGCCAAGGCCGCCCTGGCCCTGGCCCGCCGGACCCGCCATCGACTCACCGACCGAACTGAGGAATCACCGTGACCACCCTCGGCATCATCCAGGCCCGGACGGGCTCCACCCGGCTCCCCGGCAAGGTCCTGCGCCGGCTCGGCGGCCGGACCGTCCTGCACCGGGTGGTCCGCGCCGCCCGGGACAGCGGGGTGGTCGACGACCTGGTCGTCGCGACCACCACCGAGGCCGCCGACGACGCGGTCGCGGCGGAGTGCGCCCGGATCGGGGTGGCCTGCCACCGCGGTCCGGTCGACGACGTGCTGACCCGGTTCCTCGGCGTGCTCGCCGGGCGGGACGACGTGCACACCGTGCTGCGGTTCACCGCGGACTGCCCGCTGCTGGACCCGGCGCTGGTCCGGCGGGTGTGCGACGTCTTCGCGGCGTCCGGTGTGGACTACCTGACCACCTCGATCACCCGGACGCTGCCGCGCGGGCTGGACGTCGAGGTGGTCCGGGCGGCCGTACTGCGGGCGATCGACGACCGGGCGACCGGGTACCACCGGACGCACGTGACGTCGTACCTCTACTCGCACCCGGACGAGTTCGACGTGATCGGGGTGACCGTGCTGCCGGACCGGTCGCACCTGCGGCTGACCCTGGACACCGAGGACGACTGGAAGCTGATCGAGGCGATCGTCGACCGGTTCGGTGACCGCCCGGTCGGCGTGGCGGCCGTCGCCGAGTGGCTCGCCGAGCATCCTGAGCTGGTCGAGCTGAACGCGCATGTGCACCAGAAGGAGCTGTCCCAGGCATGATCGACTGCACCGAGCGGCAGCCACCGTCACCCTCCGGCGAACCTCGCAGGCGAGGGCCGGGAGAGCATGCCAAGGCAGGCACCGCATGATCGACTGCACCGAGCGGCAGCCACCGTCACCCTCCGGCCAACCTCGCGGGCGAGAGCCAGGAGAGCATGCCAAGGCAGGCACCGCATGATCGACTGCACCGGGCGGCAGCCACCGTCACCCTCCGGCCGACCTCGCGGGCGAGGGCCGGGAGAGCATGCCAAGGCAGGCACCGCATGATGGCGATCGGGATCCGCTGCGACGCCGGACCGCGCACCGGGGTCGGGCATCTGGTGCGGTGCGTGGCGCTGGCCGAGGAGCTGACCGCGCGCGGCGTGGACGTGCACTTCCTCGCCGACCTGGGCGGCGTGGCCTGGGCCGAGGCACAGCTCGACCAGCGCGGGCTGCCCTGGCACCCGGCGCCCTACGACGAGGTGGGCCTGGTCGCCGCCACCCGGCGGCTCGGCCTGGGCGCGCTGGTGGTGGACTCCTACACGCTGCCGCCGCAGCACACCGCGGCGGTCCGGGCGGCCGGCGTCCCGGTCCTGGCGATCGTGGACGGCGCCACCCGCGGGCAGAGCGCCGACATCTACGTCGACCAGAACCTGGACACCGCGCTGGCCGCGGACGGGCGGCTGCTGACCGGGCTGGACTACGCGTTGCTGCGGTCGGCGGTGCGGCAGTTGCGCCCGGTTGCGGCTCCGGTGCACGGCTCCGTGCGTACGCCGAAGGTCGTCGCGTTCTTCGGTGGGACCGACGCCTACCGTGCCGCGCCGCCGGTCGCGCGACTCCTCGCGGACACCGGCGTGCCCTTCGACGCCACCGTGGTCGCGGCCGACGACAGCCTGCGCGCCGAGCTGGAAGCCGTCCCGGCCGGCCCGGGGCAGCGGTTCGAGATCATCGCGCCCACCGACCACCTGCCCAAGCTGCTGGCCGGCGCCGACCTGGTGGTCAGCGCCAGCGGCACGTCGACCTGGGAGCTGCTCTGCCTGGGCCGGGCCGCGGCGCTGGTCTGGGTGGTCGACAACCAGATCCTCGGGTACGACCGGACGGTCGCCCGTGGCTACGCCGCCGGACTGGGCCGGCTGGGCGCCTTCGACGTCACCGCCGTCGACGTGCTGCGCACGCTGCTCACCGACCCGGCGGCACGCACCGCGCTGGCCGTGGCCGGCTGGGCCGCGGTCGACGGCCGCGGCGTGGAACGGGTGGCCGGCGCCCTGCTCAGCGTGGCGCGGTCACCTCGATGACGACCTTGCCCACGACGTGGTTCTCGACCGCCTCGTGCGCCTCGGCCACCCGGTCGAACGGGAACCGGACGATCGGCAGGCCGTGCTCCTCGCCGACCCGGAACGCGCCCGCGTTCACCGCCTCGGCGACCGCGGCCACCGCGTGCGCCTTCTCCTCCGGCCGGGTCGTGTAGGTCAGCACGAAGTCCAAGCTGACGTTCTTCAGCATCGCCGTGAAGCTGGGCACCACGACCCGCCCGGCCACGTAGATCGCGATGGTGCCGCCGGGGGCGATCACGTCCAGGTCGGTGTCCAGGTTCTCGGTGCTCACCTCGACGATCAGCTGCGGACCGGTGGGGCTCAGCTCGCGGACCCGGGCGACCACGTCCTCCTCCCGGTAGTCGATCACCGCGTCGGCTCCGGCGGCGGCCGCCAGCACCGCTTTCTCCTTGCTGCTCACCGTGGTCGGCACGGTGGCGCCGGCCCACTTGGCCAGCTGGATCGTGGCGTTGCCGACCGCGCCGGCGCCGCCCGCGACCAGCACCGTGCGCCCGGTCAGCGCGCCCGGGGCCAGCCGGGCCGGGCCGTCCGCGGCCACGGTCAGGCAGCGGTGCGCGGTGAGCGCCGGGATGCCCAGCGCGGCGCCGACCTCGAACGGGACGTCGTCGCGCATCCGGACCACCTGGTGGCGGGGCAGCACCAGATATTCCTGCGCGGTGCCGTTCGCCCGTCCGTAACCGGCGTCCCAGACCCAGACCCGGTCGCCCGGCTCCAGACCGGTGACACCCTCGCCGAGCGCGTCGACCACGCCGGCGCCGTCCTGGTTCGGCACCCGGGGTGGCGCCACGCCGTCCTGCACGCCGCGGCCGGCCCGGGTGCCGGTGTCGGTCGGGTTCACCGCGGAGAGCACGATCCGGACCCGCACCTGCCCCGCGCCGGCCGTCGGCAACGCGCGCTCGGCGATCTCCAGGACGGTGGCGGCGGGACCGGGCTCGGCGAAGACGGCAGCTCGCATCACCCCACCCTATGTCGCCTCACAGGGCCCGGCGCATGGCCAGACGCGGCCACTCGTCCAGACCATGGGCGGCCTCCTCGGCCCGGATCGCGCGCAGCCCGGGGGTCAGCCCGGCGTCCGGCAGCCGCTGGAAACCGAGCCGCTCGTAGTACGGCGCGTTCCACGCCACCTCGGCGAACGTGGTGAGGGTGAGCGCCGCCGCGCCGCGCTCGCGCCCCCAGTCGGCCACCCGCTCGATCAGCGCGGCGCCGAGCCGGCGACCGGCCGCCGCCGGGTGCACCGAGACCTGCTCGACGTGCGCCAGCCCGTCCACCCACCGGGCCAGGGCGTAGGCCACCGGCCGGCCGGCGTCGTCCACGGCCACCCAGGCCCGCCCGTCCCGCACGTAGTCCCGCAGCTCCGCGACCGGAAGCGGATCGTCCCCGGCGACCCGGTCCATCCGCACCGCCAGGAACATCCGCCCGGCCTCCACCTCGATCCGCTGCATGTCCGGGATCTCGGTCTCACGCGCCACTCTGATCACTCGCCGATTCAAACCCACAACGGCTCAGTGGTTCCAGCCCCGGGCCGAAGAGGAGAGGGCACGTCTGTCCGCTAGGAGGTCCGCGTGTACACCGTACTGATCGCCGACGACGAGGCCGACCATCGCGACCTCCTCACGCTCGCCCTGAGCCGGACCGGTTACCGGGTGGTGACCGCCACCGACGCCCCCGGGGCCCTGGACGCGCTCGCCTCCGGCGGCATCGACGCGGCCCTGATCGACGTCCGGATGCCCGGCCTGTCGGGTATCGAACTGTGCGCCCGGATCCGCAGCGACCCCGCCCTGGAGGCGCTGCCGATCATGGTGGTCAGCGCGGACGTGCACCGCAGCCAGGTGACCGCCGCCCTGCACGCCGGCGCCGACGACTACCTGCCCAAACCGTTCACCCGGGACGAGCTGACCAGCCGCCTCGGCGACCTGCTGCGCCGCCCGGTGACCGGGGCGATCCGCTCGGCCGCGGCGTCCCGGGCCGCGCTGGCCGCCGCCCGGCGCGCGGTGCCGCCGCCGGTCACCCGGCACGCCGGGATCCACGTCCGGCACATCGCCTGACGCTTGATCGGGTCCGGTCGCGGCGTAGGGTCGCGCCATGGAACCGGTCCGATACGGCACGGCCGCCGGCCGCTGGGTGCTGCTGGCCACCGTGCTCGGCTCCAGCCTGGCGTTCATCGACGCCACCGTGGTCAACCTGGCGCTGCCCGAACTCGGCCGCGACCTCGGCGCGTCCGCCGCCGGTCTGCAGTGGACGATCAACGGGTACGGCCTGGCGCTGGCCGCGCTGATCCTGGTCGGCGGCTCGCTCGGCGACCGGTACGGCCGCAAGCGGATCTTCATGGCCGGCATCGCCTGGTTCGCCGTGGCGTCGCTGCTCTGCGGCCTGGCCCCGAGCATCGAGTTGCTGATCGCCGCACGGGTCCTGCAAGGGATCGGCGGCGCGCTGCTCACCCCGGGCGCCCTCGCCATCCTGGAGGCGTCGTTCGCCTCGGATGACCGGGCCCGGGCCATCGGCGCCTGGTCCGGCCTCGGCGGCGTGGGCGGCGCGCTCGGCCCGTTCCTCGGCGGCTGGCTGCTGGAGCTCGGCAGCTGGCGCTACCTCTTCCTGATCAACGTGCCGGTGGCCGCGGTGGTCCTCTGGGTCGCCGCCCGGCACGTGCCGGAGTCCCGGGACCCGTCGGCGGCCCGCCGGTTCGACGTGACCGGGCTGGTCACCGGCGTGGTCGGGCTGGGCGGCCTGACCTACGGCTTCACCGCCTGGCCGGCGCACGGCGCGGCCCACCCGGTGGTGCTCGTCCCGCTGATCGCCGGGGTGCTCGGGCTGGCCGCCTTCGTCCTGGCCGAGCTGCGCTCAGGTCATCCGATGGTGCCGCCGGAGATCTGGCGGCACCGCGCCTTCACCGGCGCCAACCTGGTCACCTTCCTGGTCTACGCGGCCAACGGCGGGGTGTTCTTCCTGGTCGTGGTCAACCTGCAGGTGGTCGCCGGGTACCCGGCGCTGGCCGCCGGCCTGGCCATGCTCCCGGTCACCGTGATCATGCTGCTGTTCTCCGCCCGGGGCGGCGCGCTCGGCCAGCGGATCGGCCCGCGCCTGCCGATGACCGCCGGCCCGCTGGTCTGCGCGGCAGCCTTGCTGATCATGTCGCGGATCGGGCCGGACGCCGACTACCTGACCGAGGCGCTGCCCGGCGTGCTGCTCTTCGGCGCCGGGCTGGCGCTGCTGGTCGCCCCGCTCACCGCCACCGCGCTGGGCGCCCTGGACGACGCGCACGCCGGCATCGCCTCCGGGGTCAACAACGCGGTGGCCCGGGCGGCCGGCCTGCTCGCGGTCGCGGTGCTGCCGCTCGCGGCCGGGCTCGGCTCGGGGTCGCTGACCGAGGCCGGCCAGCTGCAGCCGGTCTACCGGAACGCCATGCTGATCTGCGCCGGGCTGCTGGTGGGCGGGGCGCTCGCGGCGTACCTGACGATCCCGGGCCGGCCGGCCGCGCCGGTGCCGAACCACCGGTTCTGCGACCCGGCCGGGCCGCCGGTCAGAAGTGCGCGACGATCGTCCGCGCCGGTCCGTCCACAGTGATGGCGCCGCCGTACGGCAGCACCCACTGCGGGTCGGTGTGTCCGAAGTCGACGCCGAAGACCACCATCGCCTCCGGGTGGTAGGCGTCGATCGCCCGTAGGATCGCCTCGCGCTGCTCGTCGCGGTACTTCGGCCGCTCGGCGGCCGGGCGCGGGCTGGTGAAGACGGTCGCTTTCGCGGTGCCGACCAGTACCGCCGGGAACTGCCGCAACAGGCCGCGCTCGCCGAAGTTGCGAAGCATCCGGAAGACCTCCTCGGCGGGCGGCATCTCCTCCGAGGTCTCCAGCAGCAGCACCCCGCCGGCGTAGTCGCCGACCGGCCGGAGCCACCGGTCCGCCGCCAGGTTCCAGTGCAGGATCTCCAGGTTGCCGCCCCAGGACCGGCCGGTCACCACCCGGTCCGGCTGGTGCCAGACCCGGCCCGGGTGCGGCACCGGCCGCGCCGGCTCGGTCAGCGAGATCGGCTGCGCCCAGTCGGTCTCCTCCTCGGTGAACTCGGCGACCGGCTCGATCACCAGGTCACCGCCGTCGAAGAGGGCGGCCCGCAACGAGGCCAGGTGCACCGGCTGGACGCCGCCGCCGCGCGCCAGGTGCATCATCGTCGAGCCGCCGTGATAGCCGGCCAGCCCGTGGAACCAGAGCCAGTTGAGCAGATTGGTGTTGTCGGAGAAGCCGAAGAACGGTTTCGGGTCGGCCCGGAACACCGCCGGGTCCAGGTGCGGCAGCACGGTGATCTGGTCGTCGCCGCCGATGCTGGCGAAGACCGCGCGGATCGACCGGTCGGCGTAGGCCGCGGTCAGGTCGGCGGCCCGGTCGGCCGGGGTGGCGCCGAGCCGCCGGGTGGTCGGGAACTCGACCGGCTCCAGACCGAGCTCCTCGCGCACCCGCCGCAACGCCTGCTCATGCCGCTCCGGGAAGAGCCCGGGCGCGGCGAACGACGGGGACAGCACGGCCACCCGGTCGCCGGGGCGGAGTTTCGGGGGCATCTCGAGATCGATCGACATGCCCCCGATCCGATCACGTCACCTGCGCGGTGCCCAGCACTTTTCCGCCGCTGTCGGTGATCACGATGGCCGACACGTCGGTCGCCTTGATCGAGCTGGCGCCGCTCACCTTCGCGGTGTGCTCCGGTGTCTCGCCCCAGGCCGCGGCCTGCTCCATGGTGCCGTCCGCCCGCTTGACCATGCAGAAGAACGGCGCCTTGCCCTCCATCCGGCTCATGTTCAGCGCGATCTCCACGCCCCACGCCTTCGGGGTGAGCGTCGCCTGGCCACCCATCCCGCTGCCGGCGGCCGGCAGGAAGTTCGCGGTGACCGCGGCGGCCACCGGCGGCGGCTGTTGCTGCTGGCCTCCCGGGGTGCCGGGGTCGCGCAGCACGCCGTAGCCGATCGCGGCGGCGGCGATCAGCGCCACCGACGCGGCGGCCAGCCACCGCACCCGGCTGACCCGGGTCTCCCGGGTCTTCTCCGCCCGCATCCGGCTGAGCAGGTTCTCGATGTTCTGCGGACTCGGCCGCGCGGTCGGGGCGACCATCAGCGGCGGTAGATCACCACCCATCTGCCGGGCGTCCGGCAGGTGTTGAAGCATCTCCGGCACCGGCGCCAGCCGGTCCAGCTCGGCCCGGCACTCCGCGCAGTCGTGCAGGTGCGCGTCCAGCCGGTCGGTGTCCGTCTCGTCCAGGCCGCCGAGCAGATAGCCACCCAGCAACCGGTGGAGGTCGTCGTGCTCGTCGAGATCGCTCATGCCGCACCTCCACTCCGCAGCATCCCCATCTCCTCGAAAACGGCGCGGAGCGCGCGCACCGCGTAGTAGGCACGCGACTTCACCGTGCCTTCCGGTACGGAGAGCCGCCGGGCCGCGTCCGCCACGCTCTGGCCCTCGTAGTACATCGCCTGTATCACCGCCCGGTGTTCCGGGGAGAGCCGTTCCAGCGCTTCCGCGACCAGCCAGCCCTCCACCATCTGATCCACATTGTCCGCCGACGGCACGGAGTTGACCGCGGTCTCGTCGGAGACCAGCCGGGGGCGGCGCTGTTCCGCCCGCCATGCGTTGGTCACCACGTTGCGAGCGATGGTGAGCAGGTACGACCTGGTCCGCCCGGGTTCCGGGTCGAGGTGGTCGATGTGCTTCCAGGCCCGTAACAGCGTCTCCTGTACCAGGTCCTCGGCCTTGTGCCGATCGGAGACGTATCGCGAGACGAAATTGAGCAGCACGGAGTAGTGCTCCGTGTAGAGCGCGGTCATCAGTTGCTCGTCGGGGCTCACCCGTCGCTTCATCGGCGCCAGCTCCCCTCGGGTTCCGCCCGGCCACCCGGATGTACATCCTGGCACGGCAACCGGTTCACCGTGAGCCGACGAAAGCGCAAAACGTCAATGCCCAACCCTCACGAGCGACCCAGCCACACCCCCGCCGCAGACCCCACCGGCCCAACCCACACGAGGCACCCAGCCACACCCCGCCGCAGACCCCACCGGCCCAACCCACACGAGCGACCCAGCCACACCCCACCGCAGACTCCGCCAGCCCAACCCTCACGGGGGACCTAGCCACACCCCCGCCGCAGACTCCGCCGGCCCAACCCTCACGAGGAATCCAGCCACACCCCCCCGCAAAACGCCGCCGGCGAAAAGGCAGCTGATTTTCCGACGCCGCGGGGTTTGCGGCGGCGGAAAATCAACTACCTTCTCGCCGGTTACAAGGCGTTTTGCCGCGGAGCGAAGCGGAGCCAGCCAGCTCAGCGGAGCCAGCCAGCTCAGCTCAACTCAATTACCCGCAGGCGCCGGGGCCGCCGTACCGGAAAGTGCGGTTGCTCAGCGCGGTGACGTTGTAGTAATCGCTGGTGCTGCGGACGAACATCTCCACCGGTGGGCCGTTGAGGTAGGCCAGGCTGCCGATCCGGGCGGCGGTGCCGTCGGTGGACCGCTTGCCGTTGCCCATCTGCGTGCACGGCTTGTCGGAGGCGGCCGCCACCTCGCCGAAGACCTGGATCAGACCGCTCTTGGAGAAGTCCAGGTCGCCCCAGAGCTTCGCCGGGAAGTACCCGACCCACTCGGTGTCGTAGGCGATCCACCAGGCGCCGTTGAAGTACTGGATGCCGAACCGCTTGGCGGTGTCCATCGGCAGCGTGTCCCCGGCGACCGCGGTCTTGCTGTACTGCACGAAGCCGCAGCCGTTGTAGCAGGACGTCTCCCGGTTGACCCAGTGGTAGACGAACAGGTGCGGGTCGTCGTCCCCGTTCACCACCCGGTCCACGTTCCAGCCGACCTCGACGATCTGCTTGCCGTCCGCGGACTGCACCGCGATCTCGGCGAGCGTGTGGTAGTCGTCCCTGGCCAGCACCGGCTTGTTGATCGTCAGGTTGGCGTAGACGCCGTCCGTGACGGCGGCCTGCGAACCGACGTTGTAGAGGAAGTTCACGGTCGGCGCGGAGCTGGTCGGCTCGGCCGTCGGCTCGGCTGTCGGCTCGGCGGCGGCCGGGACGGAGGCGGACGGCTCCGGCGGGACCACGGTGGTCTTCGCCGACTTGAGGAAGGTGCCCTTCGCGGTCCGGCCCTTCGGCGCGTACTCCGGCTGCGGGCTGTCCGCGCCCGCGTCGTCCGGGGCGGCCAGGCTGAGCCCGGCGGTCTTCAGCGACCGGCTGGTGGCGCCGTCCCGCCCGCGCTTGACCCGCTGCGGTTTCGCACCCCACGGCAGATGGGCCGGCGGGGTCACCGCGGCCGGAGCCGCCGCGGCGGCCACCGGAGCGGCCTCGTCCGGGATCTGCTCGGCGCCCGCGTTGAGGGTGGAGGCGACTCCGATCGCACCGATCACCGCGACGGTGAGGCCGGCGGCGAGCAGACCGCGGCGTGACTTCAACACGTGTCCGTCCTCGTTCATCGGGGGGCTTGGGGGGACCGGCGAGCAGGGCCCTGCCGGCGATCGGCTCACCATATAGCTTTCTCAATTGCACAGGGACGTCCTGACCAGGAACTCTGCCGTAATGGCTGAGGCCGTCGGCCATTCCGGTGACAACCCGCCCACTTTGTTCGACGCAGCGTGGTCACGCCATCGCGGATCGAAGTTTTTCGCACCAGTCGGGAAAGAGGCAAAGTCGGTGAAGCCTCTTTCGGGTGACGCGCCACATCCGGGAAACCGCCCCGCGCGCCACACTTCTGTGGTAAAACCTATCTTGCCCATAGGTTATGTATGTCTGACGAGGGAGTCAGTGACATGAGCACCGCCACCACCCTGCGCCTCGACCATCTCGACATCGCCCGGCGATTCGCCAACGCGCCGGAGGGCTGGGTGGTGCCGCCCCGGTTCGACCCGATCGAGCGGTGGTACTCCCGGCTGCACGTGGCCGACGACTACGAGGTGTGGCTGCTCACCTGGCTCCCCGGGCAGCAGACCGAGCTGCACGACCACGGCGGCTCGGCCGGCGCGTTCCACGTCTTCAGCGGCACCCTCACCGAGGACACCGTCAGCGGCCCGGCGAGCGCGCCCCGGGTGACCAGCCGCGACCTGGGCGACGGGGCCGGTCGCCGGTTCGGCACCCACCACGTGCACCGGATCGTCAACCGCGGCGCCGACCCGGCGATCAGCATCCACGTCTACGGCCCGGCGCTGACCAGCATGACGAAGTACCGCCTCGGCCCGGCCGGCCTGGAGACGCTGGTCGTCGAGCGGGCCGGCGCCCAGTGGTGACCGCCGCCGTCACCGCCCCGGCCGGCGTCACTCCCCCGCCCGGCTCGCGCGGCATCGCCGAGATCCTCGACCAGGCCCGCGCCCGGCTGGTCCGGCTCGGTCCGGCCGAGACCGACGCCGCGGTCCGGGACGGCGCCGTGCTGATCGACATCCGCCCGGCCGCCCAGCGCGCCGAGCACGGCGAGATCCCCGGCGCCCTGGTCATCGAGCGCAACGTGCTGGAGTGGCGCCTCGACCCGCGCAGCGACGCCCGGCTGCCGTTCGCCGGCGACTACGACCTCCAGGTGATCATCACCTGCCAGGAGGGTTACACCAGCAGCCTGGCCGCGGCCGCCCTGCAGGACCTCGGCCTGCACCGCGCCACCGACCTGGCCGGCGGTTTCAAGGCCTGGCGCGAAGCCGGCCTTCCCACCACGACCGCCTGATCACCCGGGGCTGCCGGCCGCTCCGACCGACCGGTCCAGCCCGTCGATCAGCAGGTCGAGACCGAACTCGAAGCGCTCCTCGGCGGTGCCCGACGTCATCGCCGCGGAGTGCTCGCTCAGATAGGGGAAGCGGTCCGCCGGGAGGTCCCGGAACTGCACCTCCATCTCCGCCTTGACCTGCCGCTCCACCTCGCTGGCCGGGAGCCCGAGGTGGCGCAGCTGGGCGCGCCAGATGGAGTTCTCGTAGGCGTCCGTGGTGACGTAGAGGAAGACCCGGTCGAGCGCCCACGCGGCGATCCGCGGCGGCACCCCACCCTTGATCAGCAGCGCGATCATCCACTCCGAGGCGAGCAGCGCGTTCGGCCCGTTGGGGATCGTGGCCAGCGCGATCCGGGCCAGGTCGTTGTGCGCCATCAGGATCTGGTGAACGTCCCGCATCAGCTGCTTGATCTGCTCCCGCCACCGGTCGGGCTGATGGCCGGGCAGGTCGATCTCGCCGCAGATCCGGTCGAACATCAGCCGGAGCAGCTCGTCCTTGTTGGACACGTGGGCGTAGAGACTGGACGGGCCGGTGCCGAACTCGCCGGCCACCCGCCGCATGCTGACCGCGTCGACGCCCTCGGCGTCCACGATGCGCAGCGCGGCGTCGACGATCTGCTCCCGGTCGAGCTGGGCGCGGACCGGCCGCTTCTCGGGGAGCGGGCTCCAAGGGGAGTTCTTCATCGCCGCCTAATTTAGTTGACACCGAACGCCGTTCGCCACTAGAACGGTGTTCGTGACAACGAACAGTGTTCAGACGACGGAGACGAGCGCCCCCGCCGCCTATCGATATCGGTGGGTCGCGCTCTTCGTGATTCTCGCGGTCGAGGTGATGGACCTGCTCGACGCGCTGGTCACCACGATCGCCGGCCCGGTGATCCGGGCCGAGCTCGGCGGGTCGTACAGCTTGATCCAATGGCTCGGCGCGGCCTACACCCTGGCCATGGCCATCGGCCTGCTCACCGGCGGCCGGCTGGGCGACATCTACGGCCGCCGCCGGATGTTCCTGATCGGCGCGGCCGGCTTCACCCTCGCCTCGCTGGCCTGCGCGCTGGCCCCGTCGCCCGGCGTGCTGGTCGGCGCGCGGGCGGTGCAGGGCCTGTTCGGCGCGCTGATGCTGCCGCAGGGCCTGGGCATGATGCGGGACATGTTCGGCCCGGCCGAGCGGGCCAAGGCGTTCGGCGCGTTCGGCCCGGTGATGGGCCTGGCCTCGGTCGGCGGCCCGATCCTGGCCGGCTGGCTGGTCGACGCGGACTACTTCGGCTCCGGCTGGCGGATGATCTTCTTCATCAACCTGCCGCTCGGCGTCTTCGCCGTGCTCGGCGCGATCAAGTTCCTGCCCGAGTCCCGCCTGGACCGGGCGCCGCGGCTCGACGGGCCCGGCGTGCTGTTCGCCGCGGTCGGCGCGTTCCTGCTGCTCTTCCCGCTGGTGCAGGGCCGGGAGCTGGACTGGCCGGCGTGGACGTTCGGGATGCTGGCGCTCGGCGTGCTGGCGTTCGGGCTGTTCGCGGTCTACGAGGGCGGCCGGGAGCGGCGCGGCCTCGACCCGCTGGTCACCCCGAGCCTGTTCCGCAAGCGGGCGTTCACCGGCGGCCTGGCGCTGGGCCTGATGTTCTTCGCCTCGCTGATCGGCACCAGCCTGGTCTTCACCTTCTACCTGCAGATCGGGCTGGGTTACACGCCGCTCAAGGCCGGTCTCACCACGCTGCCGCAGGCGCTCGGCATGGTGGCCGGCTTCATCGTGGCCGGCGCCGGGCTGGCCGAGCGGCTGGGCCGCAAGCTGCTGCAGCTCGGCACGCTGGTGATGGTGCTCGGCACCGTGGTCTTCACCGGCACCGTGCACCTGACCGGCGCGGACATCACGCCGTGGCACCTGATCCCGGCGCTGCTGCTGCTCGGCATCGGGATGGGCCTGGCGATGGCGCCGTTCTTCGGCATCGTGCTGGCCGGCGTGGACGACGAGGAGAGCGGCTCGGCGTCCGGGGCGATCACCTCGGTGCAGCAGCTCGGCGGGGCGTTCGGCATCGCGGTGCTCGGCACGATCTTCTTCGCGCTGCTGCCCGGGGCGGTCGGCCGCCACGTGGACAGCTCGGCGGAGTCGTTGCGGGGCGTCCCGGCGGCCGCGATCAGCGGACTACGGGACTGCCTGACCGACCGGGTGGCGGAGGAGAACCCGGACGTCACGCCGCCGTCCTGCCGGTCCGCCGGTGAGCCGGCCTCGCCGGAGCTGACGGCTTACGCCGCCGAGCAGGTCCGGGCCGGCTTCCAGGACACCACGGTGCGGACCTCCGGGGTGTCCCTGCTGCTCCTGCTGGCCGCCTTCGGGCTGACCTTCCTGATGCCCCGGCGGGCCAAGCCGGACGGCGATCACTTGGGGTAGACCACCCCGCTGCGGCCGCTGTAGAGGTGCCGGGTGCCGTCCGCCTCGTAACCGGAGTTCGGCGCGTCCAGCCAGACGATGTAGGGCGCGCCCGGCACCAGCCCGGTGATCGTGGTGCGGATCGTGCAGCCGGTGCCGGCCGGGACGTTCTTCCAGACCGGCTCCGGCTGGGCGCCGGAGACCAGTCGCTGCGGGACGGCGGTGACCCGGTAGTTCGATTCGTACTGCCGGGGCCACTCGACCGTGAAGCCACCCGCGATCGCGGTCACCGCGACCGGGATCAGCACCGGATCGGTGGCCGGGAACACCTTGGTGCAGCTGGGGTTCGCCGACGGCAGCGAGGCGGTCAGCCCGCCCGGCGTCCGCGGGCTGC
Organism: Actinoplanes octamycinicus; assembly: GCF_014205225.1. Taxonomy (NCBI): domain Bacteria; kingdom Bacillati; phylum Actinomycetota; class Actinomycetes; order Micromonosporales; family Micromonosporaceae; genus Actinoplanes; species Actinoplanes octamycinicus. Next base: position 2,270,412 of record NZ_JACHNB010000001.1, on the reverse strand, counting down.
CCGGCGACTGCGTCGGGCTCGGCGTGACGCTGCCGGAGACCAGGACCGACCAGGTGTCGCCGGGACTGGGCGAGGGGGCGGCCGCCGGGGTGGTCCCGGCGCCGCCGCCGCATCCCCCGGCCAGCAGCGCGACCGCCAGCACCATCCCGGTCTCGACGCGCCGCATCCCGGCCCCTCCCGCTCGGTCCCCTCTCCCCGATCGGCGGGGGGCCCGGCGGGCTTAGCCGTTACTTCCGGCTGAAGGCCTCGTACTCCTTGAGCACGGCCTCGGTCGGGCCGTCCGCCCGGATCACCCCGGACTCCAGCCAGATGACCCGCTCGCAGGTGTCCCGGATCGACTGCTCGCTGTGGCTGACCAGGAAGACCGTGCCGGCCTCGGCCCGCAGCTCGCGGACCCGGGCCTCGCTGCGCTTGCGGAACTTGGCGTCACCGGTGGCCAGCGCCTCGTCGATGAGCAGCACGTCGTGCTGCTTCGCCGCGGCGATCGAGAAGCGCAGCCGGGCGCCCATGCCGGAGGAGTAGGTCCGCATCGGCAACGAGGCGAAGTCGCCCCGGTCGTTGATCCCGGAGAAGTCGATGATGCTCTGCTTCTTCTCCTTGACCTCGGCCGGCGACATGCCCATGGCCAGGCAGCCCAGCTCGACGTTGCGGTCGCCGGGCAGGTCGTTCATCAGGGCCGCGTTCACCCCCAGCAGCGACGGCTGGCCGGACGCGTAGATCGCGCCGCGGGCCACTGGCAGCAGGCCGGCGACCGCGCGCAGCAGCGTCGACTTGCCCGAGCCGTTGCTGCCGATCAGGCCGATCGCCTCGCCCTTGTAGGCGATGAAGCTGACGCCCTTGACCGCGTGCACCTCCCGGACGTTCGCCGCCTTGGTGCGGGTGACGATCCGCTTGAAGCTGGCCAGCGGGCTCTGCTGCTGACCACCGGCCGACCCGTGGATCTTGTAGATCACGTGGGCGTTGTCGGCGATCACGGTGGGGATGCGCTCGTCAGCGACAGTCATGTTCGCGCCCTCCGCGCGCTCGTGGTCAGCCACGGCCGTAGCCCTTCTCTCCGCGCCAGAAGTAGACGAACCCGGCGAGGCCCACGACCAGCGACCAGGCGACCGCCTCGATCCACAGCTGGGCCGGGCTGCCGGCCAGCCTCACGTTCTCCATCAGCGAGTGCCGGTAGAGCTCGATGAAGACCAGCAGCGGGTTCAGCTCGACGACGAAGAGCTTCCAGCCGTGCAGGTGCTCGGTGAACCGGGTGACCGGGTAGAGGACCGCCGAACCGTACAGCCAGAACCGCATGATGAACGGGACCAGCTGCTTCACGTCACGCAGCTTGGAGCCGAACCGGGCGCAGGCCAGCGCCAGACCGGTGTTGAAGATCGACTGGAGGATCATCGCCGGGATGACCAGCAGCCACTCCAGGTTGACCGGCTCCTTGACGACCACGATCACCAGCAGCACGGCCAGCGCGGTGACGAAGTTGCGGATCTCCACCAGGGCGACCGACAGCGGCAGGCTGGCCCGCGGGAAGTGCAGCGCCCGGATCAGGCCCAGGTTGCCGGTGATCGCGTTGATGCCCTGCTGCACCACCGACTGGGTGAACTGGAAGACGAAGACGCCGATGCAGAGGTACGCGATGAAGTTCTCGACACCGCCACGGGTGCCGATCACCACACCGAAGATGATGTAGTAGACGAAGGCGTTGAGCGCCGGCGTCAGCACCTGCCACAGCGCGCCGAGGTTGGTGTTGCCCAGCGAGGACGTGGTCTTCGCCTTGGCGTGCGCGGCGATGAAGTGGCGGTACGCCCACAGCTTGCGGGAGTACTCCACGAGTCCGAGCCGCCGCCCGGAAGAGGTGAGGCCGTGCCGTCGGGCGAGTTCCCGGGGGGAAACGCCGGTAGCGGCATCGGCAACCGCCGTCTCTGGCATGGAGTGGTGCTCCGATCTCGTCGGCCCGTGCGAGGTGGCGGACTCGGGTGACTTGCCTTCGAACACAGCTAGCAGCATGACATCCGTCCGCCGACGCCGATGGAACGGGTTCGTATCGACGTGACAGCAAAGGTAACCGACCAAGCGGCGGGACGCAACCGTTCCGTCGTAGCGCTATAGTTACCGGGTGGCGACAGTCAAACGCGCACCGGCCGGAGCGGCCGTGCTCCGCAACGACATCACCGTGGCTATTCGTAACGCGGTCATGAGTGAGCTGGCAGAGGTCGGTTACGGCCGCCTGTCGATCGAGGCCGTGGCCCGGCGTGCCGGCGTCGGCAAGACCGCTATCTACCGGCGCTGGAGCAACAAGCTGGAGATGGTACTGGAGATCATCACGGAAGTCGCCGGTCGCAAGGTGCCACTTCCGGACACCGGCTCGTTCGCCGGCGATCTCGACCTGCTCATGATGATCGTCAGCAAGGCGCTGCAGCATCGGGTCGCCTCGCAGATCATCCCCGACCTGATGGCCGAGGCGGCGCGGAACCCGCAGATCGCCGAGACCCTGCAACGGGTGCTGCGCACCCACCAGCAGGCGGTCGGGGAGAAGCTGGTCGGCCAGGCCATCGCCCGCGGCGAGCTGCCCGAGGACACCGATCCGGAGGTGGCGGTGGACCTGATCCTGGGCCCGCTCTACTGGCGGCTGGCCGTCTCCCGGCAGCCGATGAGCGACGACTACCTGGAGCGGCTGGCGGCATCGGTGCTCGGCTCGCTGCGAGCCGGCGGCGCCGGGAGTTGAGGCGCCGGGAAACAACCGCGCCGCAACCGGCGGAGTGCTGCATCGGACCGGCGCCGGGCCGAAGTTAGGGGTCGTTCCCGACACCGACCTCCCGGAGCCGGCCCCATGCATTCGCACTCCCCTCGCGTCGACACCACCGTGCTGGACGCCGCCGCCATGCTGGCCATCGCCATGGGCCGCACCTCCGACGCCGGGCTGGGCCTGGCGCCGGCGCCGCCCGCGGTGGTGAGCGGCTCGGCGGTGGTCGGCGCCTGGCGCAGCCCGGACGGCACGGTCAAGCTGCAGCTGCGCACCGACGGCACCTACGCCGGCGAGGTGGCCGGCCGCCGGAAGCGGCCGAGCGGCACCTATCGCGTCGACGGGGCGTCGGTCGTCCTGCACGACCCGGCCTCCGGCCTCAACACCCCGGTCGCGGTCCGGCACGACGGCGAGGAGCTGGAGATGGCCGGCCACCGCCTGCTCCCGGCCTGACTGCTCCCGGCCTGCGGTCACGGTCCGCTCCGGCGTCCGGTTCGCCAGACTTTTCGGTACGACCGGAACGCGCCGGCCGTACCGAAAACTTGGTCTTGAGATTTACGTCACCGAAAGGTGCACGTGGTTGGTGTGGTCGGTCGACGGTGTGCCGCCCGCCCCGCTGTACGACTTCCACCCGCTGCTCGGCAGCCAGATCCGCTTGAACCAGATCACGTAGAGCACGCCCAGCGTGTCCGCGTTGTGGATGAAGTAGTTCGCCAGGTCGGTGCCGTAGGTCTTGCTGGAGCCGGTCGCCACCCCGCCGAACCCGTTCTTGTCGGCGGCGAAGTCGCAGGCCCGGCCCTTCGGGTGCTCCCCGCTGTTCTGCGGCCGGTAGCAGGCGACGTAGCGGGTGAACCCGGCCTTCTGCGCCTGCTGCATGGCGAAGAGCAGACGCTTGCTGATGCAGCCGTCGGTGGTCGGGTCCGGCACGCAGCCGCCGCTCAGGCTGCCCGGCTTGTCGGCGTCCGCGCTGCCACTGCCACTGCCGCTGCCGGAGTCGTCGTCACCGGAGTCCCCGCCCTGGTCGGCGTCCTTGAGCGCCTGCTCGGCCTGGGCCTTGCGCTTGGCCATCACGTTGACCTGCTTCTGCTGGTCGATGACGGCGGCGTCGATCCCGGTCTTGGCGGCCTGCCGGTCGGTCCGGGTGGTCTTCAGGTCGGCGATCGCCGCGTTCTGCCGGGCCGCCACGGTGGTCAGCAGCTGGGCCCGGTCCAGGAAGCCGGCCGACGAGTCGGCGCCGAGCAGCGCGCTGAGCGGGCCGAGCCGGCCCATCGAGTACGCCTGCTCGGCGTACTTGTTGAGCGCCGCCTGCTGCGGGCCGAGGGCCGCGTCCAGCTTCTTCAGCTCGGCGGCCAGCGCGGTCTGCTGCTGCTTGGACTTGGCCAGCTTGGCCTTGGCCGCGACGTAGCCCTTGGAGGCCTCGTCGAGTTTGTCGAGCAGGGACTTGGAGCCGCCCTCGCCGTCGTCGCCGGACTCGCCCGGCGCGGCCAGGGGGCGGGGCGCGGCGGCGGCCGGCCCGGCGACCCCGGCGATCCCGCATGCGGCGATCAGGAGCGTCAGAAAGGCCGCCCATCGTCGCCGCGCAGTCACGTGCTGCACTGGCTGTTTCCTTCCGTCGGCCGCCGGCCGGGTTAGCTGACGGGCTCGGGATGAAGGAGATCCCTACCGCGGGATGCGGATTCGCCCCGGAAGAAATGTGGATCCCCGGCTCGCGCGTTATGCGATTAGGCGGCGGTCCCCGCGCGGGAACCGCGACGACCATACCCCAGGCGATCGACGAATCGACAGTTCTCGTACCGATGGCGACGGCCCGGTCACGAGTGGTGACGCCATTACGGAAAGTCGTTGTGCAGTAACAATTTTGACGGTTTTCCGGACCCTGATGTCCCGTGATATCTCAGGTAAACTGGCCGCCGGTCCTGCCAGGACGGCACCGCCCCCGAGTTGCCGGCAGGCCGCCGCCCAATCGTCGAAAGGCGAGCCGGGGAACCAGGTAGTTGGGGTGAATCCGCGTTATGCGGTAGGGATAGCTTCCGTCCCGAACCCGTCAGCTAACCCGGTCGGCGGTGACAAGGAAGGATTGTTGATGACCGCACGTCCCCGCCGGTGGCTGACGCTTGCCCTGGCGCCGCTGGTGACCGCCGCGATATTCGTGGCCCCGGTCACCCCGGCACACGCCGCTCCTGGAGGTAGCGGCTCGACCGCTGAGGAGGGAGAGGCGAGCGACGACCTCTCCGACCAGATCGAGACCACGAACCGCCGGTTCGTGAACGCCAAGGCAGCGGTCGCGAAGTCGAAGAAGACCCAGATCCAGCTGGCCGCTCAGATCAAGACCGCGGAGGCCCGGCGCGACCAGCTGGTCCCCGAGGTCAACGCGATCGCCAAGCAGCAGTACCAGATCGGCAACCTGAGCTCGCTGAGCTTCCTGCTGCGGGCCAACGACTCCTCGGACTTCCTGGACAAGGCGGTCTCGCTCGAGGAGATCAACAAGGTCCACGACGAGAAACTGCACGAGCTGAACACGCTGCTGCAGGGCATCACCGCCGACAAGCAGCGCCTCGACGCCGAGCTGAAGAACGAGGAGCAGCAGCTCTCGGTGCAGAAGAAGCTGCACGACTCGGCCGAGGACCAGCTCGAGCTGCTCGGTGGCGGCACCGGCATCAACAAGACCATCACCGCCGGCTTCGTCGACGCGAAATCCGCGACCGCCGCACCGGCGCCGCGCAACTCCGACGGCGGTTTCTCGCCGGAGTCGTGCAACCAGAAGGACCCGACCACCGACGGTTGCATCACCAAGCGCACCCTGCACCTCTACAAGGAGGTGCGGAAAGCCGGCTTCGACCTGTTCGTCGGCTGCCACCGCGACGGCGGCCCGTTCGAGCACCCGAAAGGCCGGGCCTGCGATTGGTCCCTGCAGAAGAGCGGGTTCTCCTCGGCGACCGGCAACAACAAGATGATGCGGTACGGCAACGACCTCACCGCGTTCCTGGTGCGCAACGCCGACCGCCTCGGCATCTACTACGTGATCTGGTACAAGCAGATCTGGTTCCCGGCGACGAACAACTGGCACGCCTACCACGGGCCGAGTGATCACACCGACCACGTGCACGTGTCACTGCTGTAATCGAGCCACCGAGAACGGCCCCCACCCTTGCGGGTGAGGGGCCGTTGTCGTATCGCCTCAGTGATGCGGGGTGGCGCGCCGCACCGGGGCCCGCCCGGCCGGCTGGGCCGGCGCCGGGCCGACCGGTCCGGCCGACGGGATCGCCATGGTCACCGGCCGCACCTGGGTCACCTCGATCTCCTTGCCGTGGTGCAGCAGGGTCAGCCGGGCCGAGCCGCCGCCGTTGCGCAGCGAGTAGGTGACCTCCTCGGCGGTGACGTTGACCCGCAGCCGCAGACCCCGCCAGAGCAGCGAGAAGTCCAGGTTGTTGATCCGGCTGGGCAGCCGCGGCGCGAACGACAGCTGACCGTTGAAGTCACGCATGCCGCCGAGACCGGCGACCAGCGCGATCCAGGAACCCGCGAGGGACGCCACGTGCACGCCGTCCCGCGCGTTCTGGTGCAGGTCGTGCAGGTCCATCAGGGCGGCCTCGCCCAGGTAGTCGTGGGCCAGCTCGAGGTGCCCGGTCTCGGCCGCCATCACCGCCTGGATGCACGCCGACAGCGACGAGTCCCGGACGGTCCGCGCGTCGTAGTAGGCGAAGTTGCGGGTCTTCTCCTCCGGGGTGAACGCGTCACCCCGGATGTACATCGCCATCACCAGGTCGGCCTGCTTGACCACCTGCTTGCGGTACAGGTCGAAGTACGGGTAGTTGAGCAGCAGCGGGTAACCCTCCGGCGGAGTGTTCTCGAAGTCCCACTCCTGCAGCCGGGTGAAGCCCTCGCACTGCTGGTGGACGCCGAGCTCCTTGTCGTACGGGATGTGCACGGCCGCCGCCGCGTCCCGCCAGGACGCCGCCTCCTCGTCGTCCACCCCGAAGCGCCGCGCCAGGTCCGGGTGCCGCTTGCACGCCTCCACCGCGGTCATCAGGTTCTGCTGCGCCATCAGGTTGGTGTAGATGTTGTCGTTCACCACCGCGGTGTACTCGTCCGGGCCGGTGACGCCGTCGATGTGGAAGCGCCCGTGCCGGTCGTGGTGCCCCAGCGAGCGCCACAGCCGGGCGGTCTCCACCAGCAGCTCCAGGCCGACCTCACGCTCGAAGTCGTAGTCCCCGGTGGCCTGCACGTAGCGCCGGACCGCGTCGGCGATGTCGGCGGCGATGTGGAAGCCCGCGGTGCCGGCCGGCCAGTAGCCGGAGCACTCCTGCCCGCGGATGGTCCGCCACGGGAAGGCGGCGCCCTGCAGGCCGAGCGTCTGCGCCCGCTCCCGGGCCAGGTCCAGCGTCGAGTGCCGCCAGCGCAGCACGTCGGCGGCCGCCGAGGGCTGGGTGTAGGTCAGCGCGGGCAGCACGAACGTCTCGGAGTCCCAGAACGTGTGACCGTCGTAGCCGGGACCGGTCAGGCCCTTGGAGCCGATCGGCCGCTTCTCCGCCCGGGCGCCGGCCTGCAGCGTGTGGAACAGCCCGAACCGGACCGCCTGCTGCACCTCCGGGTCGCCCTCGACGCGCACGTCCGAGTGGTCCCAGAAGGCGTCCAGGTAGTCCCGCTGCTGCTGGACCAGACCCTCCCAGCCGTCCAGCCGGGCGCTGGCCAGCGCGGCACCGACCTGGTCGCGCAGCGCGGGCAGCGAGCGCACGCTGGACCAGCCGTACGCCGCCAACTTGACCACCCGCAGCTTCTGCCCCGGCTCCAGCCGGCAGGCCACCGTGGTGCGCAGCCAGTCGCCGTGCCCCTCGGTGGTGATCGCGTGCCGGCCCGGCGTCTCCACCAGGTGCTCCATGGCCGCCGCCATCCGCAGGTCGCTGACCTTGGTGCGGTGCACCAGCAGGCCGCCGGAGCGCTGCTCGAGCATCTCCTCGGCCTGCAGCGGGTGCTCCAGCACCGCCGCCACCCGCGGGTCCTTGCTCATCGGCGGCAACTGCTCGTTGGCCACCAGCTCGGACTGCAGGATCAGCCGGGCGGACGCGTCCAGCGGCTCCACCTCGTAGAGGAACGCGACGACCGCCCGCTGGGTGAAGGAGACCAGGCGCACGGTGCGCACCCGGACGCCCTGGCCGGACGGGGAGACCCACTCCACCACCCGCTCCAGGGTGCCGGCGCGCAGGTCGAGGCAGCGCTCGTGGGAGCGCAGCTCGCCATATCGCACGTCGAACGGCTCGTCGTCGACCAGCAGCCGCATCAGCTTGGCGTTGGTGACGTTGACCATGGTCTGGCCGGACTCCGGGAAACCGTATCCGCCCTCGGCGTGCGGCAGTGGCCGCAACTCGTAGAACGAGTTCAGATAGGTGCCGGGCAGGCCGTGCGGCTCGCCCTCGTCCAGGTTTCCGCGTATCCCGATATGGCCGTTCGAGAGCGCGAACACCGACTCGGACTGGGCCAGCAGGTCCAGGTCGAGCCGGGTCTCCCGGATGTGCCAGGGGTCGACGGGGTAGGCCCGTTCACGGATCACGGTCGTGCCTCTTCTTAGTGATTGAGCAGTTCGGAAAGGTCAGTGACGACGACGTCGGCGCCGTTCTCCCGGAGGGCGTCGGCCTGCCCCACCCGGTCCACGCCGATCACCAGGCCGAAGCCGCCGGCCCGGCCCGCGGCCACGCCGGCCTGGGCGTCCTCGAAGACCGCGCAGTTCTCCGGGTCGAGGCCGAGCAGTTTCGCCCCGTGCAGGAACGTGTCCGGCTCGGGTTTGCCGGGCAGGCCCAGCTCCCGGGCGACGACCCCGTCCACGCGGGCCTCCAGGAGGTCGGCGATGCCGGCCGCCTCGAGCACGTCCTTGCAGTTGGCACTCGCCGACACGACCGCGCGTCGCAGGCCGGCGGCCTTGGCGGCCTTCAGGTACTCCACCGAACCGGGGTAGACCTGGACCGCACCCTCCTTGATCTTCTGCAGCACGAGCAGGTTCTTGCGGTTGCCGACACCGTTGACGGTTTCCTCATCCGGACCGTCGTCCGGGGTCCCCTCGGGCAGGGTGATGCCCCGCGAGGCGAGGAAGGTCCGGACGCCGTCGGCGCGCTGCCGACCGTCGACATATCGGTGATAGTCGACCCCGGAATCGAACGGCACAAACTGTTGATCATGGCGCTGAGCCCACGATTCCAAGAACGTGTCGAACGTTTGTTTCCACGCGGCACTGTGCACAAGGGCGGTCTGCGTGAGCACCCCGTCAAGATCGAAAAGGCAAGCGGTTACCTGGGAAGGAAGTCCGAGCACGCGCCCAATGTAGTCGCACCCGCCGCGGGACGAGAGGCGAAGGGCGGCTTCACATTTCCTGGGTGTTTCATAAGCCGTTCAAGCTGCTGTTTCAGCTTTCAGCTCAACGGTGCAAGATCCATACGCAATCCGATAGAGGTACCGATCGGCCCGGTCGCCGTGGTCACCTCGTCGCACAGCTGGTGTGCCAGCCACAGGCCACGGCCGCCGATCTCCTCCGTACCGGGGAGGAGGCGGCCGGCCAGATAGTCCTCCGGGATGCCCGGGCCGGAGTCGGTGACCACGCACCACACCGAGCCGGCCTCGCGCCGCAGCACGATCCGGCCGGCGCCACCGGCGTGCAGCACCACGTTGGTGATCACCTCGTTGATCGCCAGCACGAAGCCGGAGAGGCGGTCGCCGGTCACCCCGATCACGGGCAGCAGGCGGGACACCTCGTGCCGCAGCAGGGTGATGTCGGCGTGCCCGAAGGTGCGGTCGAGCAGGACCGGCAGGACCGGCGATGGAGGGACGGCGTCGATCCTCGGCTCCCCGCCGGGAGCCGAGCGCACGCTCTGGCCGATCCTGTCCTCCACCGTCGTGCAGCCTACGCGCTGTGTCCGCCCGGTGGCAGGAGGCATCCGCGATCCCGCCCGGAAGTGGCGAGCACCGCACCCGGGGCCCGCCCGGCGCGGCGCGGGTCAGCGCCAGCCGACATCGATCCGGTCCCCCCGCTCGTCGAAGAAGTGCACCGAATCCATCTGCACCGCCACGGTCAGCGGGTGCCCCGGGGTGACCGCCGGGTAGGGCGCCAGCCGCACCGACAGCTCGGCTGCCTTGCGGTGGTGCCGGCCCGGGTCCAGCACGCTCACCGGGCCGCGCTGCTGCTCCTCCTGGGCGGTGACCGAGGTCGACTTGGTGAGGCGCTGCAGGGCGCCGCCGAGCCGCTTCAGGGTGCCGCCCGAGGACTGCTCGCGGACCGGGCCGCCGATCTCGTCGACCACGATCGCGGTGGCGCCGATGTCCAGGTAGGCCAGCGACTCGTGGCCGTGGTGCTCGAGGTAGCGGATCCGGCCGTGCAGGACCGTCCCGGGCGTATCGGGGGTGACCGGGGTGAGCGCCTCGGCCCGCAGCCCGACCACGATCCGCTCGCCGTGGTAGCGCGCCACCGCCCGCGAGCGGGGGTCGTTCCAGGCCAGGTAGAGGGTCTGCTCGCCGAAGTTGAGCGCGACGTAGCGGTCCAGGTGGACGTAGACCGAGGCCTCCAGCAGGTTCATCCGCGGGGAGCCGAGGAAGGCGGCGACGTAGAGGGTGGCCGGGCGGCGGTAGACCTCGGTCGGGGTGCCGAGGTCCTGCAGCACGCCGCGCCGCATGATCGCCACCCGGTCCGCCATGGTCAGCGCCTCGGCCTGGTCGTGCGTCACGTACATGGTGGTGACGCCGAGCTCCCGGGTCATGCTGGTGATCTCCGCGCGCAGCTCGGCGCGCAGGCCGCTGTCCAGGTTGGAGAGCGGCTCGTCCATCAGGAAGATGCCGGGGCGGCGGACCATCGCCCGGCCCATCGCCACCCGCTGCCGCTGGCCGCCGGAGAGCTGGCTGGGGCGGCGGCCGAGCACCTCGCCGATGCCGAGCGCGCCGGCCACCGTGCCGACCCGGTCCGAGCGGGAGCCGGGCTCGACGCCGGAGAGCTTGAGCGGGAAACCGATGTTGTCGGCGACGGTCATGTGCGGATAGAGCGCGAAATCCTGAAACACCATGGCGATGCTGCGGTCGCGCGGCGGCACGTCGAGCACCGGCTCACCGTTCAGCAGGATGTCCCCGTCGGTGGGGTCCTCCAGACCGGCGATCATCCGGAGCACGGTCGACTTCCCGCAGCCGGACGGGCCGAGCAGGACCATGAACTCGCCGTCCTTGACATCCAGCGACACCCGGTCCACGGCAACCGTGCCATCTGGCCAAATCTTGGTGACGTCCTTGAGCGCGACGGTGGACACCGCCAACCTCCCCGATCGTTTTGTGATCCCGATCCCACGACGGTCGGCGATCGGGTACTGACTTTGCGAGGGGCTTCGATGCTTTGCCATCGGGCGAACGTGCCATTCGCAGATAGTGATCATTCGATTACATAGATCCGAACTCTCCGAGTCGGTGTGTGCACGTTCCCAGCAAGATCCGACATTTCCCCAACCAGGACTTTTCGTACGCCCGGAGCGCCCCGCCGGCAGCCTCCGCCACCCTGCGGATCCCCTCGCGCAAGACCGCCCCGGCACCGGACCGCCCCGCGCCTCCAACTCCCGGCTGGGCCCCACGGGTGCCTCAACCCCTCCGAGACACCCATGAGGCCCAGCCCGCGCCAGACCGCCCGCAAGCCACCGGCTCCGGCTGGGCCTCACGGGTGCCTCAAGCCCCCCGAGAGACCCATGAGGCCCAGCCCGCGCCAGACCGCCAGACCGCCTGCGGGCCACCGGCTCCGGCTGGGGCTCAGGGGTGCTTCGCACGCCCCGAGAGACCCGTGACGACCAGCCCGCGCCAGACCGCCAGACCGCCCGCGGGCCACCGGCTCCGGCTGCGGCTCAGGGGTGCTTCGCACGCCCCGAGAGACCCGTGACGACCAGCCCGCGCCAGACCGCCAGACCGCCCGCGGGCCATCGGGTCCGGCTGGGGCTCAGGGGTGCTTCGCGCGCCCCGAGGCACCCGTGACGGCCAGCTGGGCGGCCCGCCAGTCGCGGACCGCCGTGACCAGGAACGCGCCACCGACCACCGCCGCCAGCACCCCGAACCCGGCCACCGCCACACCGCCCAGGGTCGCCGCGATCAGCAGCACCGTCCGGCCCTCCCAGCCCAGCACCGCCGCGCCGGCCCGGGTGCCCGGTGCGCCCTTCTCCATCCGCGCGGTCAGGTCGTAGTGCCGCAGCGCCAGCACGAACAGCAGCAGGAACACCAGCGGCCAGGGCACCCCGCCGACCACCCCGGCGAGCACCACGAGCAGGTACTCGGCGGCCCGCAGCGCGGCCGGGACCAGCCAGTCCAGCGGCCGGTCGTGCCGGGCCCGGGCGGTCATCCCGGCCGCCAGGGCCGCCGGGATGCCGCCGGCCAGGATCCCGGTCCGCAACGGTTCGCCGCAGACCAGGCCGACCATCGCGTACGCCGCCAGCACCCCCGCCACCACCAGCGGAAAGTCCATCCGGGCCCGGCCCAGCACCTGCCGGGCCAGCCACCCGTCGTCCCGGTGCCGCGCGGTGTCGACCGTGCTCAGCACCGCCACCCGCATGGACAGCGCGCGCAGCGACCGCAGGGACAGCGTGTAGACGAACGCCAGCGCCCCGAACCCGACGACCGCGGTCAGCGCCACCCGTCCGTCGGTCAGCGCGGCGGCCACCGCGATCAGCGCCCAGCGCTCGCCGATCGGGAAGACCACGATCCGTTTCGCCCAGTAGATCAACGACCCGCGGCTGCTCTGCGCCGCCTGCGACGCCGCCGAAAGCCGGGCGCCGACCCCTCCGGTGACCTGCGGGCGGGGCCGGGCGGCCGCCTCGTCGTGCAGCGCGCCGTACCACGTGTCGGTCATGTGCCGGACGGTCTGCAGCGCGATCGCGGTGATCGCCAGCGGCCACGCGTAGGGCAGCCCGATCCGGTCCGCGCCGGCCGCCAGCCCGGCGTACACCGCGTACTCCTTGGCCCGGTCGGCCATCGTGTCCAGCCAGCCGCCGAACGCGTCGAACCGCCGGGTGTACCGGGCCAGCTGCCCGTCCACGCAGTCCAGCACGAAGCCCAGGTAGAGCAGGATCCCGCCGAGGATCATGGCGATCCGGGAGGCCTGCCAGAAGGCGAGCGCGGCGGCGCCGGCGAAGAGCACCGACAGGCCGGTCACCGCGGTCGGGCTCAGGCCCAGGCGGGCGGCGGTGCGGGTGACCAGCGGGGACCAGGTGCTCACCGCGTACGTCGTGAAGAAGTCGTCCTGCTCCTTGACCGCGAGCCGCAGCCGGGCGCGGTCCTCGTCGATCGCGGCGAGCCTGCGCCGGGCGGCGGTCAGCTCGGCGTCGCTCGGCACCTGCTCGGCGTGCAACTCCCGGACCCGCACGGCCACCGGCACCAGCCCGGCCTCCAGCAGCGCCGCCACCAGCACCGCCCCGGGGTCCGCCCTCTCCCCGAGATCCGCCCGCTCCGGGCGGTCCGCTTTCCCGAGGTCCGCCTGCTCCGCGCGGTCCGCATTCCCGAGGTCCGCCTTGTCTGCGCGGTCCGCATTCCCGAGGTCCGCCTTGTCTGCGCGGTCCGCTCGGGTGTCGCGGTCGCTTTCGGTCGGAGACCCTTTCCGGTACGCCGGGAGCCGGTCGACCACCTTCTCCAGGAGCACCAGATCCGCCGGAGCCAGGCACATGGCGCCCAGACAACGCACCGTGCCCGCGCCCGGCCCGGCCGGAACCGCCCGGCCCCGGTCCTCCCGCAGGTCCCCCGCCGGATCCGGAGCCAGCAGCAGCGTGCTCCGCCCGGCCGGGTCGGTGGCCAGCATCCACAGCAGGCTGTGATGGGTGACGAGGTTGTCGGCGCAGATCAGCAACGGCTCACCGGCCTCGTGCGCCCGCCGCGCCGCAGCGTGCAGCCGCCCCGGCAGGTCAGCGCCCGGCTCCACCCGATCGATCTCGGTCGCGCCCGCCGCGTGCAGGGCGGCGGTCAGATCCCGGCTCAGCTCGTCGCCGGTGAGGCCGGCCCCGGGACCCGGCAGCAGGAGGGCCAGCGGCACCGTTCGCCTCCACAGATGAACGCGAGCCCGCAGCCAGGGGCCCCGCAAGACGGCTAAAGGTTAACAGCGAGTGGCATTCGGGTACGGGTCCCCCTTACGGGACCTTGGTCGCCACTCTCCGCCTGCGGGATGAGGGAGGGCCGGGCCGCCGTACCTAACGTCGAAGTGGTCCGGGGCGCAGCGCCCCGGCCACCACTGAAGGAGTGGATGATCGTGACCAGCCCTCTGAAGTCGCGCAGCCTGACCCGCCCCCGCCACGACCGCTGGATCGCCGGCGTCTGCGCCGGTCTGGCCCGCCGCACCGGGCTGTCCGCCGGAACGGTCCGCCTGCTGTTCGTCCTGTCCTGCCTGCTCCCGGGCCCGCAGTTCATCGCCTACCTGATCCTCTGGGCCCTCATGCCCAACGAGTGACCCACGGCCCGCGGCGGCTGACGGCTCACCCGGCCCAGCCTGCGGCGGCTGACCGCTCATCCGGCCCAGCCTGCGGCAGCTGACGGCTCCCCCGGCCCCGCCCAGGCCACCGGCCGCCCCACGCCCTGGCCGGGCCAGCTTCTCTGCCCGCCCGGGCCACCGGCCGTCACCCGCCCTGGCCGGGCGAGTCTCGCTCCCCGGCCAGGGCAACCCACGCCCCGACGTCGAGCGAACGGCACGAAGGGCACCGATGTCCGGCGAGTAATCCGTCGCCTTCCGGGGCACATATCGGAGCAGCGAACAACGATCGGTGTCCCCCAACACCGATCGACAGACTCCCGGCCGGGCGGAAGCCGGGCTGGCACACCCGGCCGGGACCCAACCCCCGACCGCCCCGCCACCACCCGCACCCGGCGGCGGAGCGGACACCAGCCCACCTCACCAGGCAGGGCAGACAGCAGCTCAGCCCTTCAGGACCGCCCGTCCACCGATCGTTCCCGAGCCCCACCGGACCGCGGAAAGTCACCCGACCAACCCGATGCCGCTTACCCACGCAGACCCGCGCAGCCACCTGGCCTACCGACCACCGGCCATCCACACGGGCCACGGTCGAGGCGGCGCCACCGTCCCGCAAACCGCACACGCGGCCGGCAACCGAAAAAACCGCATGCCCGCGCCGAACCATCCGCCGGCCGGATTGAACGGTGCCCCGCGCCCACCGTCGTACCGATAGGCACCGCCCGTCAGACCGCCTCGCCGCACCGGACCACCAAGCCAGCCGGCGGCGATGCGATGCCGGGCCACGAGCTGGATCGCAGCCCCGCCAACCACCGGGCCGCGATTCCGGACGCCGCCGCCCCACACCCCCCGGGGGCGGCGGCGTCACCTATTCCACGCTGTCAGGGCGTCGTGAAGGTGACCTTGACGGACGTATAGCCCAACCGGACGAACAGGCTCTCCAACATCAGCTGCGTGTTCTGCTGCGCCCGCTGATCGAGCCCACTCGCCTTGGCCGCCTCGGTGATCTTCTCCTGGGCCATCTGGTAGACCCGCTGCTGCTTGTCGGTGTCGCTGCGGAACGCGTCGCCGATGCTGGTCAGCAGGCCCCGATCCTCCTCGACCACATAGCTTTTCGCCATGTCGAGGGCGGCCGTCGACTGCTGCGGCGGCGGCAGGGTCAGCTCGATCGTCTTCTTCTCGTTGTCGACCTTGAGCGCGTCCCCGGAGAGGGCGCTGAAGTCGACATAGGCCTCCACTGTGCCCGAGCCGACGAACAGGATCCGCCGGTTGACCAGGAAGTCGGGGATGTTTTCCCGCTTCTGCTGGAGGTCGACGATCACCTGGAAGGTGCCGTCGGCCGCCACGTAACGATGCAGGTCGCGCATGGACTGCAGCAGCACCGGCTGACTGCGGTCGACGGTCTGATCGGAGAACGGGTTGTCGAAGGAGGGGAGCACGTGCATCGCGCGCAGCCCGAAGCAGGACGCGACGATCAGGGCGAAGACGACGCCGATGAAGATCAGCAGCCGGGCGAAGAAGCTCGGCCTGTGCTCCTGCGGGACGGCCGGGGCGACCGGCTCGGCACCATCGGGCACGGCCGGGTACTCCGTCGTCGGCTCTTCGACATCCGGTGAGTTGGCCATGCTCCCACGGTACGGAGGGGGTCTGACAATTCGCGACCGCAGGAGCCGGAACTCCCACATCAAGCGCCAAACCTGACAAACGGTTTAACCGTCGACGACCAGCACCCGGGCGTGGATCTGGTTCCGCTGCTGCAGCGCCGCCCGCAGCGCCCGGTGCAGCCCGTCCTCCAGGTAGAGGGCGCCCTGATACTCCACCACGTGGGGGAACAGGTCCCCGTAGAACGTCGAGTCCTCGGCCAGCAGCTTGTCCAGCGCCAGCTCCCGCTTGGTGGTGATCAGGTCGGCGAGCCGGATCGGCCGCGGCGGGATCTCCGCCCACGCCTTCAGCGTGGTGTGGTGATCGGGGTACGGGGCTCCGTCCCGGACCGCTTTGAAGATCACGGCGGCTGCCCCTCTCCCTGCGAAACGTCGTCGGTATGCCAGCGTAGCCGCAGTGTGGTCATGCCCCCGCGGCCGAAGCCCATCGGCCATGATGCACCACGTCGTCCACCGGACGGTGGCCGCGCTTGAGTGACGGTGACCTCTTGTCCGTTCCCCGGTAGCCGACGGTCAGCGCGCCGACCGGGTTGAACTCGTCCGGCACCCCGAACGCCGAGCGGAACGCGGCGATCCGATCGGCCGGCAGCCCGATGAAGCAGGAGCCGAGCCCTTCGTTGACCGCGGTCAGGTGCATCAGCAGCGCGGCGAAGCCGGTGTCGACGTCCCAGTACGGCACCGGCCAGCGTGCCTCGTCCCGGTCCGCCCACCCCTTGTCCGATTCCGCGTACCGGTCGAGATAAACCGACTTGTTGGAGAGCGCCACGATGATCAACGGGGCGGTTCGCATCCGGCTGAGCCAGCCGCCGGCATCCCCGTCCGTGGACGCGGTGACCGTCCAGAACAGCTCGCGGTCCTCCGGTGCGCTGAGCACCAGGAAACTCCACCCCTGCGAGAAGCCCGCTGACGGCGCCCGCAGCCCGTGCCGGACGATCTTGTCGACCAGCTCCGGCGGCACCGGTCGCGCGGGGTCGTACCCACGGACCATCCGCCGCCGGCGGACCACCTCGTCGAACTCCATCAGGCGCGGATCCCCCACGCGGTGGTCCAGGTCTCCCCAGGGGCCAGCGTGACCAGGTCGCGGCCGGAGCGGAACGCGTCCGGCGGGCAGGTCATCGGCTCGACCGCGATCGACCGGCGGTGCCGCTCGCCGTGCAGCGTGTCGCCGGTGAAGACCTGCCAGTACTTGAACTTGTCGTCGGCCCAGACGGTGATCTTCCGGTCCGAGTCCGGGTCGGCGAGCACCACCTCGGTGAGCCCGTCGGCGCCGAAGTCGATGTCGCCGAACGTGGTGTCCAGGATCGCCGTCCCGATCCGCCGGGGCTCGGCGTAGTCGAACTCGGTCCCGGCCACCTTGACCGCGCCGATCGGCAGCAGCCGGGCGTCGGCCAGGATCCGGGTCTTCCCCGGCACCTGGAGCACGGTGTTGTCCACCGTGACGCCGGGCAGGCTCAGGTAGGGGTGCACCGAGTAACCCCACGGCGCGTTCGCGTCGCTGGTGTTCACCACCTCCTGCACGCAGCGCAGCCCCTCGGCGGAGACCGACCAGCGGGTCCGCAGGGTGAGCGCCCACGGGTAGCCGACCTGGGCGGGCAGGTCGTACTCCAGGGTCACCGCCGAGGCGGCGTGCTCGGTGGCCCGCCAGCGCGACCAGTTCACCAGGCCGTGGATGGCGTTGTGCCGGGCCGGCTCGGTGAGCGCGAGCTGGTACGTCTTCTCCTCGAAGGTGTACTGCCCGTCCCGGATCCGGTTCGGCCAGGGGGCCAGGATCTGGCCGGCGGAACCCGGGGAGATCTCGTCCGTGCCGAAGCCGTCGAGCAGCTCCACCCCGCCGGACGAGAAGCTACGCAGCGTGCCTCCGACCTCGGCGAGCACGGCGCGCCGGCCGTCCGCCTCGATCGACCACTGAACCCCGGATTTCGCGGCTGTCTCTGTCATACCCGCAGACGCTACCGGTTGTCCGACTCGTCCCGGGCGGGCCGGTATCGGATCAACGCCGGGAACGCGAGGCCCAGCACCAACGCCAGCGCGGCGGCCACGAACCCGCCACCCACCCAGGAGGCTCCGACACCGGTCACGTCGGCGGTGGCGCCGGCCCGGAGATCACCCAATCGAGGACCGCCGGCCACCACCACGGTGAACACTCCCTGCAGGCGGCCGCGCAGCCGGTCCGGGGCGAAGGTCTGCATGATCGACTGCCGGTAGACCGCGCTGACCAGGTCGGCCGCGCCGGCCACGGCGAGCAGCACGATCATCAGCCAGAGCTGGTGGGCCAGCCCGGAGAGGCCGATCGCCACGCCCCAGGCGACCACCGCGGCCACCAGGGCCACGCCCTGCCGGCGGATCCGGCTGATCCAGCCGGAGGTCAGGCCGCCCAGCACCGAGCCGATCGCGATCGCGCTGAACAGCCAGCCGACCGCGGCGCCGCCGCCGAACCGCTCCTCGGCCACCGCCGGGAACAGCGCCCGCGGCATGGCGAACACCATGGCGATCAGGTCGATGCCGAAGGAGAGCAGCAGGACCGGCTGGGTGACCAGGAATTTCAGGCCGACCGCGATGCCACGCAGGCCGGCTGTCGGTTTCTCTCCGGAGTCGTCCGGCTCGATCGGCGGGATCGCCGGCAACCGCCAGGTGGCCCAGAAGGTGACGGTGAACAGCAGGGCGTCGACCGCGTAGGCCACCTCGACGCCGGTGCCGGTCGACCAGATCCCCATGATCAGGCCGGCCGCCAGCGGGCCGAGCACCCCGCCGGCCGTGGTGGTCGTGTAGTTCAGCGTGTTCGCCGCCGGGACCAGGTCGGTCGGCACGATCCGCGGGATGATCGACTGGCGGGCCGGCGAGCTGATCGCGAAGCCGATCGACTGGATCGCGGTGAGCGCCAGCAGCAGGTGCGGGCTGCGCGCCCCGAGCGCCGCCTGGGCCAGCAGGCCCAGGGTGACCACCCAGGTGAGCGCGGAGCTGGCCAGCAGCAGCCGCCGCCGGTCGACCACGTCGGCCACCGCGCCGCCCCAGAGCCCGAAGATCAGCAGCGGGACCAGGCCGGCCACGCCGAGCAGCCCGACCCAGAACGGCGAGCGCGTGATCGCGAACATCTGCACCGGCACGGCCACCGCGGTGAACTGGAAGCCGAAGTACGACGCCCCGCTGCCGATCCACATCCGGCGGAACGTGGTCACCCGCAGCGGGGTCGTGTCGATCATCCAGGAGCGGCGTGGCTTGTCCACCACGCTCACGGGGCGAGCCTCTCCACGACCCAGGACGAGCCCTCGGCGCGGAACCGCAGCCGGTCGTGCAGCCGGTTGCTCCGGCCCTGCCAGAACTCCACCGTCTCGGGCCGCACCCGCAGCCCGCCCCAGTGCGGCGGGGCCGGCACCGGCCCGTCACCGAACCGCTCGATCGCCGCGGCCAGCCCGGCGTCCACCGCGTCCCGCCCGCTCAGCACCGTCGACTGCGGGCTCGCCCAGGCGCCGAGCTGCGAGCCGCGTGGCCGGGACGCGAAATACTCCTCGGTCTCGGCGCGCGACACCCGCTCCACCGGGCCCGCCACGATCACCTGCCGCTGCATCGGAAACCAGGGGAAGACCAAGCTCGCGTACGGATTGAGCGCTGCCTCGCTCCCCTTCCGCGACTCATAGTTGGTGAAAAACACGAAACCGGTCGAGTCGTACCCCTTGAGCAGCACCGTGCGAGCCGACGGGCGGCCGTCCGGAGCCGCCGTGGCGACGATCATCGCGTTCGGCTCGGGCAGCCCGAACGCGGTGGCCTCGGCGAACCAGGCGGCGAACTGGGCCGGCCAGTCGGCGGCCAGCGAACTCTCCAGCAGCGGTCCGTGCTCGGTGTAGTCACGGCGCATCCCGGCGGGGGAAGGCTGAGCGGATGACATTCCGGGTACTTCCTTTCGGCTGGAACGAACCTAAGTCCCCGTCCGCCGGGTGTCAGTTGAACCAGGATGGGTGTCATCGAGAGCACAATCGCCACGGGTCGACCGTGCGGTTACCCGGCGGGCAAGATGAATCACTCACCGCAGCTCACGTCTCCCAGGGAGTGCCGTGTCCGACTTCAAGCCGGGGCTCGAGGGCGTCAACGCGTTCGAGACCGAGATCGCCGAGCCCGACCGGGACGGTGGCGCGCTGCGGTACCGCGGCGTCGACATCGAGGATCTGATCGGCCAGGTCTCCTTCGGCAACGTCTGGGGCCTGCTGGTGGACGGCCGGTTCGGGCCGGGGCTGCCGCCGGCCGAGCCGTTCCCGGTGCCGGTGCACTCCGGTGACATCCGGGTCGACGTGCAGTCCGCGGTCGCCATGCTGGCCCCCTACTGGGGTCTCGACCAGCTTCTCGACATCTCCGACGAGCAGGCCCGCAAGGACCTGGCCCGGGTCTCGGTGACCGCGCTCTCCTTCGTCGCCCAGGCGGCCCGCGGGCTGGGTCTGCCGGCCGTCCCGCAGAAGGACATCGACAAGGCCGAGACCATCGTGGAGCGGTTCATGCGGCGCTGGCGCGGCGACCCGGACCCGCGGCACGTCAAGGCCGTCGACGCCTACTTCATCTCGGCCGCCGAGCACGGGCTGAACGCCTCCACCTTCACCACCCGGATCGTCGCCTCCACCGGCGCCGACGTGGCCGCCTGCATCTCCTCCGGGATCGGCGCGCTCTCCGGTCCGCTGCACGGCGGCGCGCCCACCCGGGTGCTGCACATGCTGGAGGCGGTCGAGCGCAGCGGTGACGCCACCGGCTACGTGCGGGACGTGCTGGACCGCGGCGAGCGGCTGATGGGTTTCGGTCACCGGGTCTACCGCGCGGAGGACCCGCGGGCCCGCGTGCTGCGCCGCATCGCCAAGGATCTGGGCGCCCCGCGTTACGAGGTGGCGGTGGCCCTGGAGACCGCCGCGCTGGCCGAGCTGCGGGAGCGCAAGCCCGGCCACGACCTGTGGACGAACGTGGACTTCTGGTCCGCCGTGGTGCTCGACTTCGCCGAGGTCCCGGTGCACATGTTCACCTCGATGTTCACCTGCGCCCGGGTGGCCGGGTGGAGCGCGCACATCCTGGAGCAGAAGAAACTGGGCCGGATCCTGCGCCCCGGCCTGCACTATGTGGGCCCCGAGCCGCGGAAACCCTCCGAGGTCGAGGGCTGGTCCCAGTTGACCCATAATGTGTGACCGTGGCTGACATCCAGATCCCTGACGCGATCAAGCCCGTCGACGGCCGGTTCGGTTCGGGCCCGAGCAAGGTCCGGCCGGAAGGTGTCGAGGCCCTCTCCGCGGTCTCCCGCACCTTCATGGGCACCTCGCACCGGCAGAAGACGGTGAAGGACCAGGTCGCCCGGCTGCGTCGCGGCCTGGCCGAGTTCTTCTCGATGCCGGACGGCTACGAGGTGATCCTGTCCAACGGCGGCACCAGCGCGTTCTGGGAGACCGCCGCGTTCGGCCTGGTCCGGGAGAAAGCGCAGTTCGCCGAGTTCGGCGAGTTCGGCGCCAAGTTCGTCAAGGCGGTCGCGGACGCGCCGTTCCTGGCCGAGCCGACCGTGCACCGGGCCCCCGGCGGCCAGGCGGCCTACCTCTCCGCCGAGGCCGGCGTGGACGTCTACGCCAGCGTGCACAACGAGACCTCGACCGGGGTCGCGGTGCCGGTCCGCCGGGTCGAGGGCGCCGACCCGGGCGCCCTGCTGCTCACCGACGCCACCTCGGGCGGCGGTAGCCTGGACGTCGACCTGCGCGAGACCGACGTGTACTACCTGGCCCCGCAGAAGGCGCTGGGCTCGGACGGCGGGATCTGGCTGGCCCTGATGTCCCCGGCGGCGATCGAGCGGGCCTTCGAGATCAAGGCGAGCAAGCGGTACATCCCGCAGTTCCTCGACCTGGTGACCGCGATCGAACAGTCCCGCCTGGAGCAGACCTACAACACGCCGGCGCTGGCCACCGTCTTCCTCGCCGCCGAGCAGGTGGACTGGATGAACGCGCAGGGCGGGCTCTCCTGGGCGGTCAAGCGCAGCGCGGAGAGCGCCGCCGCGATCTACGGCTGGGCCGACCGGTCGTCGTTCGCCGAGCCGTTCATCACCGACCCGGCGCTCCGGTCGGCGGCGGTCGCGACGATCGACTTCGCCGACCGGGTGGACGCCGCGGCGATCGCCAAGGTGCTGCGCGCCAACGACATCGTGGACACCGAGCCGTACCGGAAACTCGGCCGCAACCAGCTGCGGATCGCGCTCTACCCGACCGTCGACCCGAGTGACGTGGCCGCGCTGACCAGCTGCATCGACTACGTCGTCGAGCGGCTCTGAGAGCCGGTCGGCAACCACGCGCGGCGCAGGCATCCCGCCTGCGTCGCGCTTGTTCTCCGGGTGCGCCGTGAGCACCGGCCACACCCGTGAGTCGCGCTGCGATCTCGTGTCGGGAATCCGTCGCGGGGTCGCCCGGTGACCTGACTCATGCGCTTGTGGAGTTGTAGGTCGTACCGAGAACGGGTTTGAATGGTCTGGATTTGCCACACGACGACGAAGATCATCTACCCTGGTCAGCTACTTTGACGGCGTGGCTTACCCCCATTGGGTGACCAAGGCGCGTACCGTGTTCCGAAACGCGCCCGGGTGACTGACTCTCGGGAGCACAGGCCAACGCGACGGGACGGAGGCAACGCATGCGGCCGGTACGCTTCGTCGCCCTCTCCGAGGACGGACAGGCCCTCGTGCTCGCCGATGAGGTGGGCCGACTGCTGGCGCTGCCCCTCGACGACCGGGTCACCGGGGTGATCACGGACGGTCCGGCGGCGCCGGGCACCGCGGTCGCGGTGATCGCGCCGGACACCGCACCCGCGCTGTCCCCACGCGACATCCAGGCCCGGATCCGCTCCGGCGAGTCCGCCGAGGAGGTCGCCCGGATCGCCGGCGTGCCGGTCGACCGGGTGCTGCGCTATGCCGGTCCGGTGCTGCAGGAGCGGGCCATGCTGGCCCAGCACGCGCGCCGCACCCGGCTGAAGACGTCCGATTCCGGTCAGCCGCTGGCCGAGGTGGTGGACAGCCGCCTCGCGCAGCACGGCATCGACACCGAGAAGATCTCCTGGGACGCGTTCCGCAAGGACGACGGCGCCTGGCGGATCGTCGCCACTTGGCCGTCCGGCAAGGCCACCGCGCAGGCCATCTGGGACCTGGACAAGGGTCGTCAGGTGGTCTCCCCGCACGACGACATGGCGCAGTACCTGTGCGCCGAGCGGCCCACCCAGATCCTCGGCCAGGAGCCGGCCCCCGAGCGCAGCGGCCACGGCCTGCCCGGCCCGGCCCGCGCCGCCGAGTCGCCCCGCGGCGGTCACGGCCTGCCCGCGGCCGACGCGCCGGCCCGCCCGACCCGCGACCCGATCCGGGCCGGCCGCGACGCGCTGCTGGCCTCGCTGGACCGGCCGTTGGAGGGTTCGTCCGGCCGCGGCCTGGAGCCGGTCTCCCCGGCTGCCCGCCGCCCGGTCGCCGGTGGTGCCGCGGCACTGCTCGGCGGCGGTTCCGGCTCGGCCTTCGACGACGACGCGGACCTGCCCAAGGAGGTCCCCGCGGTGCCGTCACTGGCGGTCCTGCGCCCCCGGCGCACGGTCGGCCAGACCCCCCAGCCTGCGGCCGAGGGCGAGGAGAACAAGCCTCGCAAGCGCCTCCCGAGCTGGGACGACGTCCTGTTCGGCGGGGGCCCGGCGGCCCGCGAGTCCTCCTGAGCGAGCGCACGGCGGCCGCGTCCCGACGACCGACCGACCGCCTGATCCTCACTGCCGACCGCTCCTCTTCCTTCGGCGTCGGGCCTGGGCGGCCGGTGAGCGGGGCCGCTACCGCCATCCGCAGACCGCCCACCCTCCCGAGGCGGTCGTGAGCAGTCTTTTCGTGGCCGTCTTCCCGCCGGCGGCGGCGCGCGAGGACCTGTACCGATCGCTGCCCGGCGGCGCACGGCTGACCCGCACGTCCAAGTGGCATGTCACGCTGGCGTTCCTGGGCGAGGTCGAGACGGCCCGCACGCCGCCGGTGGCCTCGGCGAAGGACGCACGACCCGCCTCTCCCACCAAAGGCGACATGTCGACCGCACCCGAAACGACCAGCAGCGACAACTCGGCCACCTCGGCAGCGAGCCGCAACGACGATTCGCCGCTCTCCTCGGTGGCTGAGGCGCTGGCCACGGTGGTTCCACCTGCCCGATTCCAGCTGCGGCTGGCCGGGGGCGGCCGGTTCGGCCCGGTGGCGTGGGCCGGACTGGCCGGCGATGTGCAGTCACTGGCCACCTTGCGGGAGTCGGTCAGGGTAGCGCTGGACGGCGCCGGGTTCGCCATCGACCCGCGACCGTTCCGGCCGCATCTGACCGTCTCCTACCGACAGGACCGCGCCCTCCTGGCGGCTCTCGACGGCTACGCCGGCCCGCCCTGGCCGGTCACCGGTTTCGCCCTGGTGGAGAGCACCCTGGGCAACTACTTCACCCGCCACGAGTGGCCGCTGCCCGACTAGGGCCTGTCCTGCCACGCCTCGCACTCGCTCGGCCGGCGGGCCAGACCCTCGCCGGGTCAGTCGCGCAGGGCCAGGCCGGCGGCCTCGAGCCGACCCTCGACGCGGACGCGCTCGAGCTCCAGGTCGACGCCCTGCAGCGGCTGGAGGTGCTCGGTCACGCCGAGGCAGGCGCAGGCCAGCCGCAGCCGCGCGTCGTAGGCCTGGAGCAGCGCGGCCATCCCCACCTCGGACGACCGCAACGGGCCGGTGCGCCGCTGCCGGTCGAGCCGGCGCAGGTCGAAGGCGAGCTGCTCGATCGGGACCGGGGGCAGCGCCGCCGCCCGGGCGGCCACGTCGACGGTCTGCATGTCACGGTCCAGGCGGCGCAGCTCCCGGTTCTGTGCACCGGGGCGGCGAGCCCAGGATGCCGGGGCCGATCCCTTGCGGGGCAGCCGACCCGGGGCGGGCACCCGGCGCGGCGCGGAGCCTCGCCGGGGCAGATGGCCCGAGTGCGCGGACCGGCGAGGAGCCGGTCGTCGGAGCAGGACTCGGGCGCACGGCACGACCAGCAGCGTCACCCACGCCGCTGAGATCACGACCAGTTGCACCATCGCCACTCTTCGACGTTATGCCCCGATCCGCCGGTCGGGAACACCCGTTCGGCGGACCTATTCTGCCAACTACCTAAATGCCAGGTTCCTTACCGACATCGGGCACCGTTTCCGTTTCGCTGGGCGGACAACCGGTCCGTCAGAGGCGGGCCACCGGCTCCCGCCCGCGGCCCGGCCGCCGATCCCGATCCTGCTCCCGATCCGGGCCGGAAACCCGGTCACGGACCTGGATCGGCGCGATCTCCGGACGCTCCGCCGCCGACCGGTCCACCGAGGACGACTCCGGGGACCGCTCGTCCCCGGCCGCCGGCTCCACGGCCGGCCGCTCACCGGCCGGAGCCAGCCGGATCCCGAACCGGGGCCGCACCCGGAACTCCAACCGGTCGCCGCTGGTGCGCAGCTGCCACACCAGCGCCACCACCGAGGCGAGGAACGACACCAGCCCGCCCATCCAGATGCTCGACGGCACCCCGTACCGCTCGCCCCACCAGCCGGCCAGCGTCGCCCCGATCGGCGTGCTGCCCAGAAAGACCAGCACGTAGAGCGCCATCACCCGGCCCCGGTACGCCGCGTCCACTCCCATCTGCACCCGGTGGTTGGCCGCCTGGGCCAGATAGATCGAGAAGAACCCGGTCGGCACCAGCAGCAGCATGGCGCTGAGGAAGGTGGGGGCGAACCCGACCGCGAACTCCAGCACCCCGAAGGCCAGCGCGGCGCCGATCACCCGGTACGCCCCGGGCCGGGACCGCCGGGCGCTGCCGGCCAGCGCGCCGCCCAGCGACCCGACCGCCAGTGCCGTGGTGAGCAGGCCGAACGAGGAGGCGCCGGCGTGGAAGTCGATCTTCGCCAGGGCGGCCAGGGTGACCGGGAAGTTGAAGCCGATCATGCCGACCACCGCCATCAGACAGATCGGCAGGAGCAGGTCGGAGCGCTTGCCGACGTACTTCAGGCCGTCCAGCACCCGGGCGTCACCGCGCGCCGCGCGCTCGATGCCGTACAGCTCGGTGGTGTTCATCCGTAGGTAGGTGAAGACCGGGGCGATCGCCAGCGCGGTGGCGATCAGGAACACGCCGCGGGTGGAGAGCAGCGAGAGCAGCACGCCGGCCACCGCCGGGCCGCCGATCCGGGCGCAGTTGAAGGTGGCGGCGGAGAGGGCCAGCGCGTTCGGCAGCAGCGGCAGCTCGACCAACTCGGAGACGAAGGCCTGCCGGACCGGCGTCTCCACCGAGTTGGCGATGCCGAAGAGCAGCGCGAAGAGGAAGACGTGCCAGAGCTGGACGATGCCGGAGGCGACGATGACCGCGAAGGTGACCGCGGTGACGGCGAAGACCGTGTTCGCCACGATCAGCAGCTTGCGCTTGTCGTAGCGGTCGGCGAGCCGCCCGCTGTAGAGGGTCAGCAGCATGACCGGGACGAACTGCAGGGCGGTGACCACACCGAGCGCCCCGGGCGAGTTGTCCGACAACTCCAGGACCAGCCAGTCCTGGGCGGTGAACATCATCCAGACACCGATCAGCTTGATCAGCTGGCCACCGGCGAAGAGGCGATAGTTCCGGACTCGCAGGGATCGGAAGGTCGTGTTCAGCACTGCCCGCATGCGGTGGTGCCCCCTCGCTGTCGTACGCGTCATCGTCGCGTGACGAAGCGGACGACCAGCGGGCTCTCAGCCGCGGGCGACGCGCTGCATGATCTCCGCGGCGCGCGCGAGGGTCTCCCGCTCCTCGGGGGTGAGCCGTGCCAACTCCACGGCCAGCCACTCGTTCCGAGCCCGCTCGTGCAGCGCGTAGACCGCCCGGCCCTCGTCGGTGGCGGCCAGGATCACCTGGCGCCCGTCGGTGGGGTGCGGCGTCCGCGCCACCAGCCCGCGATCCTCCAGCTTCCCGATGATCTTGGTCATCGTCGGGGGCTGCACCCGTTCCACATCGGCGAGCTCACGTGGCGTCAGCGCGCCGGCCAGCTGGAGGCTGGTCAGCGCGGAGAGCTGACTGAACGTGAGGTCACCGACGGGACGGGCCTGGCGGACTCGCCGGCTGAATCGGATGATCGCTTCCCGCAGCGTCTTGGCCAGCGACTCCGCTGTGCGCTCCGTCGTCATCACCCGCTCCGTCACGATACTTAGCCTAGCTAATGAGCATGGCTAACGACATGCGATCGACCGTATGACAGCCGTCACCGGGCACGCTAACGCACCCGGTGACGACGTCAAGCAGCTCAGAGGACCCAGGACTCCAGCGGGCCGCGGCAGAAGTACAGCACGAACAGCACCGCCACCCCGTACAGGATCGGGTGGATCTCCCGGGCCCTGCCGGTGGCCGCCTTCAGCACGACGTAGGAGATGATCCCGGCCCCGATCCCGTTCGAGATCGAGTAGGTGAACGGCATGATCGTGATGGTCAGGAAGGCCGGCACCGCGATCGACCAGTCGGTCCAGTCGATCTGCCGGACCGCGGTCATCATCAGGAAGCCGACCACCACCAGCGCGGTCGACGCCGCCTCGAACGGCACCACCTGCACCAGCGGCGAGAAGAACATGGCCACCAGGAAGAGCCCGCCGGTGACCAGGTTCGCCACGCCGGTGCGGGCGCCCTCGCCGACACCCGACGCGCTCTCCACGAACGAGGTGTTGGAGGAGACGCTCGCCGCGCCGCCGGCCGCCGCCGCGATCGAGTCGACCAGCAGGATCTCCTTGGTCCGCGGCGGCATGCCCTCGGCGTCGAGCATCTCGCCCTCCTGGCCGACCGCTACCATCGTGCCCATGGTGTCGAAGAAGTCCGCCACCAGCAGCGTGAAGACGAACATCAGCGCGACCAGCCAGCCGGCGTCCTGCCACGAGCCGAGCAGGTTGAACTGCCCGAGCAGCGACAGGTCCGGGCTGCCGACCACCTTCTCCGGCATGGTCGGCACGTTCAGCGACCAGCCGTGCGGGTTCTTGACCACCGAGCCGACGCCGGCGATCGCCTCGACCACGATGGCCAGCACCGTGGTGCCCAGGATGCCGATCAGGATCGCGCCCTTCACCTTGCGGACGAAGAGCACCAGGGTGAAGAGCAGGCCGAGCGCGAAGACCAGGGTCGGCCAGGTGAGCAGCTTGCCGCCCAGGCCCAGCTCGACCGGGACGGTGGTGTTGGAGGCGTCCGGCACCCGGTGCACGAAGCCCGAGTCGACCAGCCCGATGATCATCAGGAACAGGCCGATGCCCACCCCGATCGCGGTCTTGAGCTGGGTGGGGACCGCCTTGAACACCGCGGTCCGCAGGCCGGTGAGCACCAGGATGCCGATCAGCACACCCTCGATCACCACCAGGCCCATCGCGTCGGCCCAGGTCATCTGCGGGGCGATCTCGTAGGCGACCAGCGCGTTCACGCCCAGCCCGGCGGCCAGCGCCAGCGGGAAGCGGGCCACCACACCCATCAGGATGGTCATCACGCCGGCGACCAGCGCGGTCCCCGCCGCGAGCGCGGCCAGCGGCAGGTGCGCCCCGGTCTGGTCGGCACCACCGGCCAGGATGAGCGGGTTGAGGACGACGATGTAGGCCATCGTGAAGAAAGTGACGAAACCGCCACGGATCTCACGGCTCAGCGTTGAGCCACGCTTCGTTATCTCGAAAAAGCGGTCGAAACCGTTCCGCGGCGCGGAGGTCTCTACAACTGATGACATGCTGACCCTTCCGGGGTGGCACAGTGAACGACGCGCGCATGCTTTCAGACCGGATGACCTCGGCAAAAGCGCTGTGATGTTACAACTCTCACGTCCTGCGCCGAGACGTTCCGTAATGGCCTTACCCTGTCGGAGTGAGTGACCTGTCTCCAGCGACCCGGGCTGACGCATCGCCGGCCGGTCTCACCGTGGTGACCGGCACCAAACCACGCCCGGAGCCGCTGGATCCGCCGATGGTCCCGTTCGCGCTCGCCGGGCTCGCCGCGTTCGTGATCGCCGCGGTCGTCCTCCGGCTCGCCGGCGCACCCGACGAGTGGTTCGAGATCGCCGTGGCCGGTTTCGTGGTCGGCATCCCCGGCCTGATCACGATGATCGTCCACGATCGGAACCGGAAACGGCGCCGGGCGCTCACGCACCCGGAGTTCCGCGTGGAGGAGAGCTCCTAGCTGTGGCCGTAATCCTCGGCCGGCTCACCTGACTCCACCGAGCCGTGGCCGCGGCTCACCGCCACGGTCTCCACCTCACTGTCGTCATAGACCGTGGGCAGCTCGTCGACCGGCTGCTCGGCGCCGGCCAGCAGCGCCTCGGAGTGCGCCCCGCAGCCGTGGTCGGCGCTCACCGCGCGGCCGTCGTCGGGCGCGTAGAGGTTGCCGCAGACGCCGAACATCTGCCGCAGCGAACCGGCCAGCGGCAGGTAGAACCCACAGGTGCCGCAGCGCGCGTTGCGCGGCGCGGCGGTGGAGATCGGGGCCTCCGGGCCGGCCTCGCCGTCATACCACCGCTGGGCGGTCTCCATCCGGCCGTCCTTGGACATCACCCGGGACCGGCCCAGGCCGAGCTCCCAGGAGACCTCCTCGACCGCGGCGTCGTCGCTCAGCACGTAGCCCGGGGTCAGCCGGTCGTCGTCCGGCGCGGTCGGCATCAGGTCGCCGACCCCCAGGTCACCGGGCTGCACCCGCTCGTTCCACGGCACCCAGCCGGGGGCCATCAGCGCGTCCGGGCCGGGCAGCAGGACGGTCTCGCAGATCGTCACGTGCCGGCTGCGCGGCACCCGGGTCACCGTGACGGCCCAGCGCCAGCCGCGGTAACCGTCAAGGTGCGACTCGAAGAAGTGGGTCACCACCCGGTCGCCCTCGGCGATCACCTCGAGGTGCTCGCCGACATCGGTGGGGTCCACATCGGTGATCGCGCCACGGGCCACACCGACGGCATCGGCACAGACCTGGTCGAGTCGGGCGGCACGGGTGGTGGTCCTGGAGGTCACCCGCCCATTGTTGCCTACTGGGCCGCACGCGCCGCAACGACTCCCCAGATACCTGTGGACAAGGCGAGCCGTTGGTCGCCCGAATAGGTCAGGATGGTTCCCATGGCGCTGCTTCCCACTCTCGGACGCACCGTCGGGACCGGCATCAAAGCCGTGCGCCTGGTGGTGCGCGGCTCGCTGGGCGCCGGCGCCTGGGCGACCCGCCGGGTCGGCCTCGCCCGCGCTCGCGGCGCGGCCAACGAGATCGGCATGATCAGGCTCTTCGACCTGCACGCGGTCTCCTGCGCCGGCGACGCGCTGATCGCCATCGGCCTGGCCGGGACGATCTTCAGCGTCCCGCTCGGCGAGGCCCGCAGCAAGGTCGCGCTCTACCTGCTCATCACGATGGTGCCGTTCGCGCTGCTGGCGCCGGTGGTCGGTCCGCTGCTCGACCACTTCCGGCACGGCCGGCGGTGGGCGCTCGCGGCGACCATGCTGGGCCGGGCGTTCCTGGCCTTCGTGATGTCCGACCACCTGGTCGGCTGGGCGCTCTATCCGGCGGCGTTCGGCGTCCTCGCCCTGTCCCGGGCCTACGGGGTGGCCCGCTCGGCCGCGGTCCCCCGGCTGCTGCCCGAGGGGGTCGGGCTGTCCCAGGTGGGTGCCCGGGCCAGCGTCTACGGCACCTTCGCCGGCGCCGTGGTGGCCCCGATCGGCCTGCTCGCCTTCAAGTTCGGCCCACAGTGGCCACTGCGGGTGGCCACCCTGATCTTCCTGGTCGGCATGGTGGTGGCGCTGCGCCTGCCGCCCCGCGCCGACTCCGACCCGCCGGAGGCGATGCCCCGCGCCTGGCGCACCGTCCTCGGGCTCAACCGGGGCTCGGACCGTCCGCTCTCCGGGCGCCTGGTGGTGGCCGCCCTGATCGGCAGCTCCGGCCTGCGCCTGCTCTACGGTTTCCTGCTGCTCTACCTGACCTTCGCGATCATGGCCGGTGACCTGGACACCCGGGTCCTCGGCTTCACCCTGAGCAAGGGGTCGGCGGTCGGCCTGGTCGGCGGCGCGCTGGCGCTCGGCACCTTCCTGTCCACCGCGGCTGGCACCGGTCTGCGCATCCGCCGCCCGCTCGCCCTGCAGTCCAGCGGCCTGGTGGTCACCGCCGGCGTGGCGATCCTGGCCACCGTCTTCTACAACCTGGCCACGATCACCCTGCTGGCGCTGCTCACCGCGATCTTCAGCGGCATCGCCAAGCTGGCCGTCGACGCCAGCATCCAGGAGCGCGTCCCGGAGCGCCTGCGAGCCAGCGCGTTCGCCCACTCGGAGACCGTGCTGATGCTGGCCTGGGTCGCCGGTGGCGGCCTCGGCCTGATTCCGCTCACCGGCCGCGTCGGCATCGCCCTGGCCGCCGTGCTGTCCGTCCTGGCCGCCGCCCGAGCCGCCTGGTCCGCCGCCCGCCTGCACAACGAGCGGTTGGCGGGCCGCCCCGAAAACCCTTCCGACCCTTCCGGTACGCCCACCGCGCCCCGAGACGACGAGGAAGCCCTGTTCTACGAGGCCACCGACCCGTGGCCGGACGCCCCGACGGTCCCCGAGCGCGCCGGCCACCACCCGCCGTCCCCGCGCCGCCCGCCGAGCAGCACTCCGCCGGGCGCCAAGCCGTCAGGCACCCCGCCCCCGGGCACCCGCGACTTCGACATCCCGCCTCGCCACCCCGGTAGCGCGGCCTCCACCGCTCCGGGCTCCGGTCGTTCTTCCTCTGACGGCGCGTCATCCGCGCCCGGCCGGGGCACGACCCACCCCGGCTCGGCCCCTCGCGGTGGCCGCACGACGGATCCGACGCTGGTCGACGAGCCCCGAGCCCGCGGCTGGTGGCCGGCCCGCCGCAAGAAGAAGGCCGCCACCGAGAAACCGGCCACCCCCGCGAGGGAAACCCGCCGCTTCCCCACCGTCGACCGGCCCACCGGCCGCACCGGCGCCGCCTCCGCACCACCCGGCACCAGCCCGGCCGGCGGACCCACCGGCCTCCCGGCCGACGACGCCCCCACCCAGCGCGCCGACCGTCCCGTGGCCCCTCCCGGCTACCACGTCTACCGCCCGTCCTCCGCCGACCCGGCCGACCGCGACCCCACCCCCGGCGAGGACGCGTGACCCAATACCCGATCCTGGCGGTCACCGCGGTGGCCGCCGAGGCCGACGCTCTGCGCGCCGCCCTGACCGACCGTCCCGGCCATGGCCTGCTGGAGATCGCCGCGGTCGGCGTGGGACCGGCCGCAGCCGCCGCCGGCACCGCCCGGCTCCTCGCCCGGCGCGACTACCGCGCCGTGCTCAGCCTCGGCATCGCCGGCGGCTTCCCTGGCCGGGCCGACGTCGGCGGCACCGTCCTGGGCACCCGCACGATCGCCGCCGACTTGGGCGCGGAGTCCCCGGACGGCTTCCTCCCGATCGAGGAACTGGGCTTCGGCACCAGCGTCCTAACCACCGACCCGGCCCTGCTCAAAGCGCTGGCCGAGGCCCTCCCGCACGCCGTCACCGGCGACATCCTCACGCTGAGCACGGTCACCGGCACCGCCGCGACCACCACCCGCCTGGCCACCCGCTTCCCGGACGCGGTCGCCGAAGCCATGGAGGGCTACGGCGTAGCCATCGCCGCCACCGACGCCGGCCTGCCCTTCGCAGAGCTCCGCACGATCTCCAACCCGATCGGCCCCCGCGATCGAGCCGCCTGGCGCCTGGCCGACGCCTTCGCCGCCCTCCGCGCCGCCGCGCCAGCCCTGCTGACTCTCTGCTGAGTCGCGCCCCGCGCCGCCGCCCCGCCCCGCCCCGCTGACTCTCCCCTGAGTCGCGTCCCGCGCTGCTCCGGGTTTCCACCTCTGGGCACACCAGCCCCAAGAAGGTGAATTCTTTTACAGGAATCTGTTGCTGTTGATGATCGAGCCCGGCATGCTGCGCTGAACGAGCATGTGACTTTCGTCGCTGAAGACGCCACCGGACCCCCGGCCGGCCCGCCACGAACGGAAGTCATCGACCGCCGGATGCTGAGCGAGGCACGATGAACGACATGAGCGCCGCGGCCCGCGCCCGCTTGATCGGCGCCGGCTATGCCGCTCAGGGCCTCGGGTACGCCGCGGTGGTCACCGCCCTGCCCGCGTTCAAGGATCGCCAGGACCTGACCGACGCCTTCGTCTCCGCCATCCTCCTGCTGGTCTGCGTCGCCGCGGCCGGCGGTTCGGTGCTCGCCGACCAGGTCGCCAACCGCTGGGGCAGCCGATACGCCCTGGCCGGCGGCCTGTTCCTGGTCGGCGCCGGGCTGGCCGGCACCACGGTCGGCACCCCGAACGCGATCTTCGTGACCATCCTGCTGCTCTACGGCATCGGCCTGGGCACCGTCGACGCCTCGCTCAGCATGCAGGGCGTCCTGGTCCAGGCCCGCCTCGGCCGCAGCGTGATGAGCCGCCTTTTCGCCGCCTACACCGCCGCCGCCATCGCCGCCGCGCTGCTCATGTCCGGTTCCCTGGCCAGCGGCGCCGGCGCCTCGGTGGCGGTCGGCACCGCGGCCGCGTTCGCCGTGCTGGTCGGCCTGATCGGCTGGCGCGCCTTCGAGCCGGGCCGTACCGAACGCTCCAGCGTCGTCCACGAGACCGGCGGCCGCGCGGTCCGCCGGGTGGTCTGGGTCTGCGGCATGCTGATCTTCACGGCGTTCCTGGTCGACTCCGCGGTGAGCACCTGGAGCTCGGTCTACCTGGAGGACTCGCTCGCCGCCGCTGCTTCGGTGGCCCCGCTCGGCTACGCCGCCTACCAGGCCACCGTCCTGGTCAGCCGCCTGATCGCCGACCACCTGGTGCCTCGGGCCGGCCGCCTCGCGATGGCCCTGGGCTCACTCGCCGTCTCCGGCGCCGGCTGTGCCGTGGTGGTCCTGATCCCCTCGGTCGGCGCCGCCGTCACCGGCTTCGCCATCGCCGGCATCGGCGTCGGCGTCCTGGTCCCGCTGGCATTCAGCGCGGCCGGCGAAGCCGCCAAGGAGAGCAGCGACGAGGTGATCGCCCGGGTGAACCTCTTCAACTACGGCGGCGCACTGCTCGGCGCGGTCCTGCTCGGCGCCCTCTCCGACCCGATCGGCCTCCGCATAGCCTTCCTGATCCCGGTAGTCGGCGTAATCCTCACCCTCCCCCTCGCCCGCCGCTTGAACCACCTCACCACGGCCGAGCCCGCTCCCCGCCCCACCGCCTGAACCAACTCCGCCACCAACTCCACCGCCCGATCCGGTCCCCACCTCACCGCCGGAACCGGCGCCCCGCCGCGCCTCAGCGCCCCCAACCGGCCCCCCGGCCCCCGGCGCGGCCCCGCTTCACCGCCCCAAGCGGCCCCGCTCCCGCCTCACCGCCCCCAACCGGCCGCGCTCCCGCCTCACCGCCCCAAGCGGCCCCCGCTCCCGCCTCACCGCCCCGAGCGGCCCCCGCTTCCGCCTCACCGCCCCCAACCTGCTCCCGGCCCCCGCCTCACCGCCGGGCCGTTTCCAAGCCCCCGCCCCACCCGCTTGAGCTGCCGACTTCTGGTCCGTGTCGCACCGCCTGAACCGTTCCCGATCCCCCGGCGAATCGGTTCTCGGTCCCCGTCACAAGCGCTCCGCGCCAACCGGCCCATACCCACTCATCGCCCCCGCGTTTTCCACATCCGGGGCTTGTCCACAACCCACCCTCCAGCGAGCGCGGCGTTCCACCACACTGGTCGAAGGCGGCTCCCCCAGGGAGGGCGGGCGCTGAGCGGGCAGGCGCTGGCCGGGCAGGCGCTGAGCGGGCAGGCGCTGAGCGGGCAGGCGCTGGCCAGGCAGGCGCTGAGCGGGCAGGCGCTGGCCAGGCAGGCGCTAAGCAGGCAGCGCAGGGCAGGCAGGCGCAAAGCAAGGCGGGCGGAGAGCAGGCGCGCGCAAGGCAGGCGGGGCGGGCAGGCGGGTGGACTTGCAGCGACCGCGAGGCGCGGTGCGGCCGTGAGCAGCCCCGAGCATCGCGAAGCACAGCGGACCCGCACGACCCGCGCCGCGGCCCGGAGCAGGCCGGGACCTCGCGGCCCGGTTGGCACGGGGCTGCGAGTCGTACCGAAAAAGGATCCGTGATCGAGCGGGCGGCGTCGCGGCAGCGAGGATGGTTCGGTGGGCGAGGCGAGGCGGACAAGACGAGGCGGGCAAGGCGGACAAGACGAGGCGGCCAAGACGAGACGGGCAACGCGAGACGGGCAACGCGAGACGGGCAACGCGAGACGGGCAACGCGAGACGGGCAACGCGAGACGGGCAACGCGAGGCGTGGGGCATAGGCTGGGGCTGTGCCGAGGCTGGTCGACCACGAGGTGCGCAGGGCGGAGCTTCTCGCGGCCACCTGGCGGGTGGTTCGGGCGCGCGGGGTTGAGGGGACCACGACTCGGGCGATCGCTGATGAGGCGGGGTGTTCGCTCAGCGTGCTGGCGCACTTCCTTGGCGGGAAGGACGACATTCTGGTCGCCGCGCAGCGGGCGGTCTATGACCGGATCGTGGAGCGGGCGTTTCGGATCGGCGGGGAGTTGTTCGGGCTGGCGGCGCTTCGGGCGGCGCTTGACTCGGTGCTGCCGATCGATCCGGAGCGGGCGGCGGACGCGCATGTGAACGTGGCGTTCGCCGGGGCGGCGCTGTCGCATCCGCGGCTGGCCGGGTCGCGGCGGGAGTCGCACCGGGTGATCCGCGAGCATCTACGGACCTGTCTGCGGGAGGCGCGGGAGCGGGACGAGGTGCGGGCGGGCGTGGCTGACGAGGCGGTCATCGACGACTTCATCATTCTGGTCGAGGGCAGCAGCCTGCTCAGCCTGGTGGACGGCTGGGCCGAGGAGGGCCGGGCGGAGCGCCTGACCCGCCTTGCCGACAACTTCGTCGACCAGCTCCGCAAGTAAGCCGGCCCTACGCGAGGTCAGACCCGCGCGCGCCGAACCTGCGCGGGCCCAAACCTGCGCAGGGCCGGGCCGACACAGGGCCGGGCCGACACAGGGCCAGACCGACACAGGGCCAGACCGACGCAGGGCCGGACCGACACAGGGCCGGACCGACACAGGGCCAGGCCGACACAGGGCCAGGCCGACACAGGGCCAGACCGACACAGGGCCAGACCGACACAGGGTCGGCCGGCGAGCGTGCCCGGCTACCGCTGGGCGGCGATCAGGTCGCGGTACCAGTACCAGGAGTCCTTGCGGGTGCGGGCGAGCGTCTCCCGATCCACATGGACCAGCCCGAACCGCTCGTCATATCCGGCCGCCCACTCGAAGTTGTCGAACGCCGACCAGACGTAATACCCCTCCACCCGCACGCCGGCCTCGATCGCCGCCGCCACCGCGCGCAGGTGACCGTCCAAGTAGGAGATCCGCCGCGGGTCGCGCACCCGCCCGTCCGGGCCGGGCGGCGCGTCGTGGAACGACGCCCCGTTCTCGGTCACGATGATCGGCGGCAGTGACGGGTACCGGTCCTTCAGGGCGACCAGGATCTCGGTGAGCGCCTCGGGCACGATCGCCCACCCGAAGTCGGTGCGTTCGTCGCTCTTCACCAGCACCGGCGAGAACGGCATGCCGTCCGGGATGTCCACTTCGAGGATCCCGGAGTAGTCCTTCCCGGCCCGGGGCGCCTCGATCGCCGTCGGCTCGTAGAAGTTGACCCCGTAGAAGTCGAGCGGCGCCCCGATCAGCGCCAGGTCCCGGTCGAGCTGCGCGTCGGGCGTGCCCACCCCGGCCCGGATCGTCTCGTCCGGGTAGTCGCCGAGCAGGATCGGGTCGGAGAACGTCCAGTTGGTCAGCGCCCGGAACATCTCGGCGGCGACCGCGTCGGCCGGGTCGTCGCTCGCCGGGTGGACCGGGAAGTGCTGGTTGGCGATGCCGACCGCGGCCGCCCCGTGGGTGCGCAGCACCTGCACCGCCAGCCCGTGCGCGAGCAGCTGGTGATGGGCGGCCGGCAGCGCCGCCAGCCCGAGGCCGCGGGCCGGCGCGTGGTCGGCCAGCGCGTACCCGTACAGGGTGTGCACGTTCATCTCGTTCATGGTGATCCAGTCGCGGACCCGGTCGCCGAGTCTCAGCGCCACCGCGCCGGCGTAGTCGGCGAGCCGGTGCGCGGTGTCCCGGTTCAGCCAGCCGCCCCGGTCCTCCAGTTCCTGCGGCAGGTCCCAGTGGTAGAGCGTGGGCACCGGCCGGACCCCGGCGGCGAGCAGCTCGTCCACCAGCCGGTCGTAGAAGCCGAGGCCGGCCAGCGCCCGCGGCCAGGAGATCGAGAACCGGTAGTCCCGCACGCCGGACTCGGCGATGTGCGTGACGTCCTCGGCGTACCGGTGATAGTGGTCGATGGCGACCTTGGCGTCCTCGCCGTGCCGGACCGTGCCGGGCCGCGCCGTGAACGTGTCCCAGATGCTCGGGCCCTTGCCGCCGGCGTCCCAGGCGCCCTCGATCTGGTAGGCCGACGTGGCCATGCCGAACCGGAAACCGGGTGGGAAGCGCATGGACGATCCTTTCAGGACAGCGCCGTGAGCCGGGGCAGGCAGGCGAGGGCGAGCACCGCGACCGCCGCGGTGAGCAGGTAGAGCGCGGGGTAACCGCCGAGCGCGGTGACGATCGGCGCGGCGATCACCGGGGCGAGCAGCTGCGGCAGGGTCCCGGCGATGTTGGCGACGCCGAGCATGGTGGCCCGGGTCTCGGCGTCCGGCAGCACGTGCGTGATGACCGCCATGTCGACCGCGACGTAGCCGCCCCACCCGGCGCCGACCAGCACCGACGCCACGATCGCGACGGCTGCCACGGGCACCAGGGCGAGCAGCACGGTCCCGGCCGCCAGGGTCACCGCGGCCACCGCGACGAAGATCTTGCGCCGCTCCCAGCGGTCCGAGAGCACCCCGCCGGCGAACCCGACCGCACCGGCGACCAGCACGTTCACCACGGTCAGCACCAGCACCCAGAGCGCCGCGTCACCGACCCCCACCTGGTCCGACAGGTAGTAGAAGAGATAGACCAGGACCAGCGCGTTGACCAGGTTGAGCAGGAAGCGGATCAGCCAGGCCCAGGCGAACTGCGCGCCGGGCCGCAGGATCACCGCCCACGCGATCGGGACCGGCTCGGCGACCTGCGCGGGCTCCCGGCTGATCAGCAGCAGGGCCGCGCCGAGGGTGGGCACCGCCACGGCCACCGCGACGTATCCGGGCGTGCCCTGACCGACCGCGACGGCGAGCGCGGTGCCGAGCACCACCCCGACGATCTGGGCGACGCCGAACAGCGCGCCGACCGTGCCACGCTGCCGCTCCGGCACCCGGTCGCCGATCATCGCGGCCAGCGCGGCGAGCGGCCCGTTCAGCCCGATCTGGACCAGCACCCATCCGGCGATCATCGGGCCGCGGGCGTCGGCCACCGCCAGCACCAGCAGGCCGGCGACGCCGATCGCGGCGCCGATCAGGAAGATCGGCCGGCGGGACCGCATCCGGTCGGAGAGCGCGCCCCAAAGCGGGTTCGCCACCAGCGAGGCGGCCGCGCCGATCGCGGTGACCAGGGCCAGCAGCGACTCCTTGCCGCCCTCGCCGGCCAGCCGGGCGGCCTGCTCGGGGAGGAGGATCTGAATCGGCCCGAACCAGCCGGCCGCCACCCCGATCATGGCCAGCGCGTAGGCGACCATCCAGGTGCGGCGGACCGGTGCGGCGGTCACCGTCATACGGGCCTCCTTGGTGGATCAAATGATCCGACAAGGCGGAGTCTAGGAAGGTCCGGGCCGCTGGACCAGAGGTCCGACAGACATTTTCCGTACGACCGGGAGCCGTGTGGCGAAGGCGACCGCACACCGATCACGCGCGTCGCCCTGACCAGCGCTAGCGTGGATCCGTGGCGCTATCCCTCGCGGTCTCCCCATGCCCGAACGACACGTTCGTCTTCCACGCGCTGATCCACGGCCTGGTCCCCGGCGCGCCCGCGGTCGACCTGACCTTCGCGGACGTCGACGTGACCAACACGGCCGCCGAGCGCGGCGAGTTCGACCTGGTCAAGGTGAGTTACGCGGCGCTGCCGTGGCTGCTCGACCGCTACGAGCTGCTGCCCTGCGGCGGCGCCCTGGGCCGGGGCTGCGGCCCGCTGGTGCTCACCCGGGACCGGCGCGCCGACCTGACCGGCGCGACCGTCGCGGTGCCCGGCGACCGCACCACGGCCTACCTGCTGATGCGTCTCTGGTCCGCCGAGCGCCCGCCGGCGAAGATCGTGGTGGTGCCGTTCCACCAGATCATGCCCGGGGTGGCCGACGGGACGTTCGACGCCGGCCTGGTCATCCACGAGGCCCGGTTCACCTATCAGCGCTATGGCCTGACCGCCCTGGCCGACCTGGGCGAGTGGTGGGAGTCGGACACCGGCCTGCCGATCCCGCTCGGCGCGATCCTGGCGCGCAAGGGTTCGGTCGACCCGGCGCAGGCCACCGAGTGGGTCCGTGACTCGCTGCGCAAGGGCTGGCTCGACCCGGCCGCCAGCCACGAGTTCATCCTGGCGAACGCGCAGGAGATGGAGCCCGCCGTGGTGCGCCAGCACATCGAGCTCTACGTCAACGAGTTCACCCTGGACCTGGGCAAGGACGGACTCGCCGCCGCCGACGCCCTGCTCGGGCGCGCGGCGGCGGCGGGTCTGACGCCTGCTGTGCCGTCCTTCATGCGATAGGCGGATGGCCTCAGAGTTCGAACTCGCCGGCGACCGCGTGCATCAGCTGCGCGATCTTCTGCGAGGTCTTCTTGTCCGGGTAGCGGCCGCGCTGGAGGACCGGCTGCACGGTGTTCTCCAGGACCTTGATCATGTCCTCGATCATGCTGGCCGTCTCCTCGGCCGGGCGGCGGCGCGCCTCGGCGTCACGGAGCGCGAGCGACGGCGGGGCGTCCAGGAGTTTCACCCCGAGCGCCTGGGCACCCTTGCGGCTGTCCACCACGCCGAACTCGATCCGCTGTCCCGTTTTCAGGTCGGTGACCCCCGCCGGCAACGCACCCTTGGGCAGGAACACGTCTCCGCCCTCATCACTGGTGACGAATCCGAATCCTTTCGTCGCGTCGTACCACTTCACTCGACCCGTGGGCACCGCTGACCTCAACTTCACTCAATGGACACAACTGCTCACGGGGAGCCTATCCAGCCGAGGGCCCGGACCCAACTGCAATCTCATTCAGCAGAGCCGGGAAGCCGGTCAGATCGGACAACACGTACGAAGCGCCGGCGTCCCGGAGGTCGTCCGCCGAGCACGGCCCGGTGACCACGCCGATCCCCGGCA
This sequence comes from Actinoplanes octamycinicus, assembly GCF_014205225.1. Classification (NCBI taxonomy): domain Bacteria; kingdom Bacillati; phylum Actinomycetota; class Actinomycetes; order Micromonosporales; family Micromonosporaceae; genus Actinoplanes; species Actinoplanes octamycinicus. The sequence goes on along the minus strand of NZ_JACHNB010000001.1, from coordinate 2,230,343 downwards.
CACCGGCCGTCCGGGCCGCCACCATGTCCGCCCGGTGATCGCCCACATACCACCGCACCCCGTGCTCCACCAGCGCGGACGCCTTGCCCTCGGCGAACAGGTCACCGGCCAGCTCGTCGGCGTGCATACCCAGATGGTCGAGGTGCAACCGTGCCAGCCGGCCCAGTTTCGAGGTGACCACGACGACCCGGAGCCCGGCCGCGCGGACCGCGGCGAGTGCCTCGACGGCGCCGGCGGTCGGGACCGACGGGGTGATCGCGAACTCCGGGTAGAGCGCCCGGTAGGTGGTGACCATCTCCTCGACGTCCTCGGGCGGGAACCAGTGGCGCAACTCGTCCCGCAACGGCGGGCCGAGCCGGGAGACCGCCAGATCGGCGTCGACGAAGACGCCGGTCCTGGCGGTGAGAGCCCGATACGCCTCGCGGATCCCCGGCCGGGAGTCGATCAAGGTCATGTCCAGGTCGAACCCGACCGCATCGGCCCGGGCCGGCCGGTCCATGGCGTCCCGACCGGCCGGCGCCGGCGGACGCGAGCCGGTCACTGGCCGTGCGACTCGTGGTACCGCAGGCTCTCCACCGGCAGCGGGAAGGTCTGGTCGTCACCGAACGGGGACGGTGCGGCGGCCCGGTCGGAGACCAGCTCCGAGACGTTCAGGTGGCCTTTCATGTCGACGCCGGCAGCCGAGCCGCCACGGGTCTTCTTCACCTGGGTGCCCGGCATCTTGCCCTCTGTCGCCACGTGCGGTCCCTCCTCTGATCGAGGTCCGGCCACGCCCGGACCCGTCACCATCGTCCCATGAACGTTAGCGTTGAAGACGATGGCCACCACATTTGCGGATCAACTCCGGTCGCTGCCCGACGAGGCGCTGGGCGCGCTCCTTCAGCTGCGCCCTGATCTGGTCGTTCCGGTGCCCGCCGACATCTCGGCGCTGGCCGTGCGCGCGCAGTCGCGCGGCTCGGTCGCCCGCTGCCTGGACGGGCTGGACGAGTTCACCCTGACGATTCTGGACGCCGCCCGGGTCACCCGGGCAGCTGACACCGCGCACACCTCGGTGGACGCCATCGTGGAACTGGCCGCCGGGGTGGCCGCGGACGACGTCCGGGTGGCGATCGACCGGCTCCGGGTCCGGTTCCTGCTGCACGGCCCGCCGGAGGCGCTCCAGGTGGTGGCCGCGGTCGACGAGGTGACCTCGCCGTACCCGGCCGGGCTGGGCCGGCCCGCCGACTATCTGGACGCGCACGCCGCGGCGCTGGTCGCCGACCGGGCCAAGCTGCGGCGCACCGTGCTGGCCGCGCCGCCGGGCGCCCGCGCGGTGCTGGACCGGCTGGCCGCCGGCCCGCCGGTCGGCGCGCTGGGCCGGGCCGCCGAGCCCCGCAACGGCGAGCCGGGCCGGGCCGGCACCGAGGTCGCCGAGTCCATCCGCTGGCTGGTCGACCAGCACATCCTGGTCCCGATCTCGGACGCCGGCCGGGCCCCGCGCGCCGACGGCGACCTGGTCGAGCTGCCCCGCGAGGTGGGGCTGCTGCTGCGCCGGGACACCGGGCCGCTGGGCGCGCTGCGCCCGTTCCCGCCGCAGCCGGAGGCGCCGGTCCGCGACCCGAAAGCGATCGACTCGGCCGGCGCCGGGCAGACCATGGAGGCGGTGCGGGCCACCGAGGCGGTGCTGGAGGCGCTCGCCGCCGAGCCGGCCCCGGTGCTGAAGACCGGCGGGCTGGGCGTCCGCGACCTGAAACGGCTGGCCCGGGCGGCCGGCGTGGACGAGGCGGGCGCGGCGCTGCTGGTCGAGGTGGCCTACGCGGCCGGGCTGCTCGGCGAGTCGGAGACCTCGGTGCACCGGGCCCCCGGCGCGGTCCAGGACATCTTCCTGCCCACCGGGGCGTACGACCTGTGGCGGGCGGCCGGGATGGCACACCGCTGGAGCACGCTGGCCCGCGCCTGGCTGACCATGACCCGGCAGCCCGGCCTGGTCGGCAAGCGGGACGAGCGGGACCGGCCGATCAACGCGCTGGCCCCGGACGCGGAACGGGCCGGGGCGCCGCAGGCCCGGCGGGAGGCGCTGGACGCGCTCGCCGCCCTGGAGCCGGGCTCCGCCCCCGCGGTCGACGACCTGCTGGCGCTGCTGGCCTGGCAGGCCCCCCGCCGGGCGCGTGGGCGGGAGCTGGGGCACCGGGACGGCTTTTCCGGGGCAGCGCTGCTCGGGGTGACCGGGCTGGGCGCGCTCACCTCGTACGCGAGGCTCCTGCTCAGTGACCCGGAGACGACCGAAAGCGATCCCCTCGGCCTGCACCCCGACGAGTCCCCCGCGGACGCGGTCCGCGCCCTGGACCACCTGCTGCCCGCACCCGTCGACCACGTCCTGGTCCAGGCGGACCTGACGGTGGTGGTGCCGGGCCCGCCGGAGCCGGAGCTGGCCGGCGAGCTGGACGTCATCGCCGAGCCGGAGTCGGCCGGCGGGGCCAGCGTCTTCCGGGTCACCCCGGCCAGCGTGCGGCGCGCGCTCGACGTCGGGTACACCGCGCCGGAGCTGCACACCCTCTTCCAGCGGCGGTCCCGGACGCCGGTGCCGCAGACGCTGACCTACCTGATCGACGACGCGGCCCGCAAGCACGGCGGGCTGCGCGCCGGTTCGGCCGGCTCCTACCTGCGCAGCGACGACGAGGCGCTGATCGTCGAGGTGCTCGCGGACAAGCGGGTGACCGGTCTGGATCTGCGCCGGGTCGCGCCGACCGTGCTGGTCAGCCCGCGCCCGGTGGCCCGGCTGCTCGGCGCGCTGCGCGAGGCCGGCTACGCCCCGGTGGCCGAGGACGCCGGCGGGGCAACCGTGCTGACCAGGCCGAAAGCGCGACGGGCACCGAGCCGCACGCCGCGGATCATGGAGCCGGCCGGGCCGCCGTCGCTGGCCGGTCCGCGGCTGGCCGGGGTGGTGGAGCAGCTGCGGCGCGGTGACATCGCGACCCGGGCGGCCCGCCGCGCGCCGGTCACCGTCCGCGCGGCGCAGGGGCAGGCGGTGCCCGGGCTGACCGCGGTGCAGCAGCACAGTCAGGCGATGGCGGTGCTCCAGCAGGCGGTCCGGGACCGGGCCAAGGTCTGGGTGGGTTACGTCGACTCGCACGGCGCCACGCTGTCCCGGCTGGTCCGTCCGGTCTCGCTGAGCGCCGGTTACCTGCGGGCCGAGGACGAGCGCGGCGAGAGCCTGCACACCTTCGCGCTGCACCGGATCACCGCGGCGGTCACCGAGGAGTAACCGCGTTTTGGCCGGGCCGTGTACGCCCCCGTCGCGTCACGACCCGGCCCGTATGTACACACGCACGGGACCACGGAAATGTTGCACCCGATTTCCGTGGCAGACTGGAGGGTCGCCTTTTGACCGGAGGTTGTGCGTGAACGGCGGACCGCTGATCGTTCAGTCGGACAAGACCCTGCTCCTCGAAGTCGATCATCCGGATGCCCAGGCCTGCCGGATGGCCATCGCGCCGTTCGCCGAGCTGGAGCGCTCGCCCGAGCACGTGCACACCTACCGGCTGACGCCGCTCGGGCTGTGGAATTCGCGGGCCGCCGGGCACGACGCGGAGAGCGTGGTCGACGCCCTGATCAAGTTCTCGCGGTACCCGGTGCCGCACGCCCTGCTGGTCGACGTCGCCGAGACGATGGACCGCTACGGCCGCCTGCAGCTGCTCAACGACCCGGTGCACGGCCTGGTCCTGCGCGGCCTCGACAAGATCGTGCTGCTCGAGGTGTCGAAATCGAAGAAGCTGGCCGGGATGCTCGGCGCCCGGCTCGACGACGAGACCATCGCGGTGCACGGCTCCGAGCGCGGCCGGCTCAAGCAGGCCCTGCTCAAGCTGGGCTGGCCGGCCGAGGACCTGGCCGGTTACGTGGACGGCGAGGCGCATCCGATCGACCTGGCCGAGGACGGCTGGACGCTGCGGTCCTACCAGCAGGAGGCGGTCGACGGCTTCTGGGCCGGCGGCTCCGGCGTGGTGGTGCTGCCCTGCGGCGCCGGCAAGACGCTGGTCGGCGCGGCCGCGATGGCGACCGCCAAGGCGACCACGCTGATCCTGGTGACCAACACGGTCGCCGGCCGGCAGTGGAAACGCGAGCTGATCGCCCGCACGTCGCTGACCGAGGACGAGATCGGTGAGTACAGCGGCGAGCGCAAGGAGATCCGGCCGGTCACCATCGCCACCTACCAGGTGCTCACCGCCCGCCGCGGCGGCGCCTTCACCCACCTGGACCTGTTCGGCGCCCGGGACTGGGGGCTGGTCATCTACGACGAGGTCCACCTGCTGCCGGCGCCGATCTTCCGGTTCACCGCCGACCTGCAGGCCCGCCGCCGGCTCGGGCTGACCGCGACGCTGGTCCGGGAGGACGGCCGGGAGGGCGACGTCTTCTCGCTGATCGGCCCGAAACGGTACGACGCCCCGTGGAAGGACATCGAGGCGCAGGGCTGGATCGCGCCCGCGGAGTGCGTCGAGGTGCGGGTGACGCTGACCGAGGCGGAGCGGATGGCGTACGCGGTGACCGACTCGGAGGAGCGGTACAAGGCCGCCGCCACCGCCCGGACCAAGCTGCCGGTGGTGAAAGCCCTGGTCGACAAGCACCCCGAGGAGCAGGTGCTGGTCATCGGCGGGTTCCTGGACCAGCTGCACACCCTCGGGGAGTACCTGGACGCCCCGATCGTCGAGGGCTCGACCACGAACAAGGAGCGGGAGCGGCTCTTCGACGCGTTCCGCTCCGGTGAGCTGCGCACCCTGGTGCTCTCCAAGGTGGGGAACTTCTCCATCGACCTGCCCGAGGCGGCGGTGGCGATCCAGGTGTCCGGCACCTTCGGCTCCCGGCAGGAGGAGGCGCAGCGGCTCGGCCGGGTGCTGCGGCCCAAGGGCGACGGGCGGCAGGCGCACTTCTACACGGTGGTGTCCCGGGACACCATCGACACCGAGTACGCCGCGCACCGGCAGCGCTTCCTGGCCGAGCAGGGATACGCGTACACCATCGTGGACGCGGACGACGTGCTCGGCCCGCCGCTGCCGCAGGTGGACTAGCCCGGCTGCACCGGCGTCTCCGGGGTCACCGGCTCCTCGACGGAGGCGGGCGGCGGCGCGTCCTCGGAGCCCCGGTTCACCGTCAGCGCGGCACCCAGGCAGAGCACCAGCACCACGCCGACGACCGCGAGGACCGCGAAGATCCACTTGGCGTGCTGCCCGGCCCGGGCGACGGGCGACGGCTCCAGCGGCGGCACCTGCGCGCTGAACGGCGGCGGCGCGGCGGCCGCGAACGGCGGCGGGGGGGCGGCCGTGGCCGAGCGGGCGGCGCCCGCCTCCTCGTAAGCCGCGGCGGCCACCACCTCCGGGCTGCCCAGCCGCTCCAGGATCTCGATCAGCTCGCTCTCGCTGCGCACGTTGCGATCGGTACGCTCGGTCGCGATGTGCGCCGCCAGGTCGGCCAGCAGCTCCCGGCGCTGCAGCAGCGGCAGCCCGCTCAGGCGCAGCTCCACCTCGTGCAGGTACTCACCGACCACGTCGGTCTGGTTCGGGTTCATGCGATCTCACCGGTTCCCACGAGACGGTCGACGGTCTGACGGAACGACACCCACTCGGTGCGGAAGGTCGACAACGCCTCCCGCCCGGACGGGGTGAGGCTGTAGTAGCGGCGGGGCGGGCCGCTGGGCGACTCGGCCCACTTGCTGTCCAGCATGCCGCCGCGGCGCAGCCGGGACAGCAGCGGATAGATCGTGCCCTCGGTCGCGGCGAGCGTGCGCTCCTCCCCGAGCCGGCGGACGATCTCGGTGCCATACCGGTCCTCGAACTCCACCATCGCGAGCACACAGAACTCCAACGTCCCTCGACGGAGACCGGAGGCCAACGCGGATGCCTCTGCCATGCACAACAGAGTACCTTGCGCCGCAAGGTAGATCGACCCGGGAAGACGTTCCAGTCCGGCATCGGCATTCTCTTCGTCAGCTTCAAGGCGGAGTCAGCAGCTGACCCCGCCGCGGGGCCGAGCCTGGTCAGCCAGCGGCGGCGGCGCGGGACTCGGCCGACGCCGCCCACTCGGCGTCTGCCGCCTCCTTCAGGGCCACCCCGTGCTCCCCGTTGTATCTGACGAACTTCGGCAGGGCCGCGGCCAGCGCCAGGCTGCCCGCCACGCAGAGCACGCCGCCCACCCAGATCGACCCGCCCACGCCCAGCGACGTGCGGGCCATCAGACCCGAGCGGAGCTGGCCGAGCAGCGGCCCGGTGGTGTACGACAGCATCTCGATGCCGGCCAGCCGCCCGCGCAGGTGATCCGGAATGGTCTGGTTCCAGATGATCATGCGGAACAGGCCGGAGACCATGTCCGCGGCGCCCGCGAAGGCCAGGCAGAACAGCGTCAGCCAGAGCATCTGGGACAGACCGACGCCGACGATGCCGACGCCCCACAACGCGGCCGCGATGATCACCATGAGGCCGTGCCGGTGCACCCGCTGGGTCCAGCCGGAGCCGACCGTGGCGACCAGCGAGCCGACCGCCGGGGCGGCGTAGAGCAGCCCGAGCACCTGCGGGCCGCCGAGCCGGTCGGCCAGGAACGGGTAGAGCGCGGACGGCATGCCGAAGAACATCGCGTTGATGTCGACCAGGTAGGTGCCGAGCAGCTCCGGCCGCGACGTGGCGTACTTCAGGCCGGTGGCCACGCTCCGCAGCGACGGCCGGTCGGCGGCCGGCGGCGGCGGGACCGCCTTGACCATGGTCAGCAGCACCAGCGAGACCGCGAAGGTGAGCAGGTCGAAGGTGTAGACCCAGGCCAGGTCCAGGGTGGCGATCAGGATGCCGGCCAGCGACGGGCCGATCAGCTGGGAGAACTGCCGGCTCAGCGACTGCAGCGCCATCGCGGCCGGCAGCTCGCCGGATGTCACCAGCCGGGGCAGCATCGCGCCCATCGCCGGTTGTTGCAGGCCGGCCACCGCCGCGGTGAGGAACGCGCAGACGTAGAGCAGCCACAGGTGCGGCTCGGCGGAGAGCGCGTTGACCAGCAGCAGGCCGCAGATCACCGCGAGCGCCGCCTCGCTGCCCCGGACCAGCAGCCGCCGGTCCAGGTAGTCGGCGAGCGCCCCGCCGACGAACGCCATGATCAGGATCGGGGCCAGCTCGCAGACCCCGATCAGGCCGACCATCAGCGGATCGTCGGTCAGCTTCGCCACCTGGTACGGAATGGTGACGTAGCTGATGAACGACCCGAAACTGGTCACCGCGCCGCTGACGAAGACGAGCCGGAAGTCCCGGGAGGTGCGTAACGGGGTGAGGTCCACGCTCAGTCGGCGTTTACGGTCGGCCACGAGGGGCCATCCTGCCGAAGATCGCTACTTCATCACCAGGCGACCGGTTGTGGTGAAGGTCTCCAGGTCGGCCAGTGCCTCGTCGATCACAAACGACTTCGGGCCGGGCAGCGCGTCCAGCGGGAACCAGCCGGCGTCCACGCTCTCCTCGGTCACCCGGACCAGCTCGCCCTCCCAGCTGTGCACCACGAAGGTCATCAGCACCTGCTGGTACGTGTGCCCGTAGTCGTTGGTGTACGTGTACGCCGTGTAGAACGCGTACGGCGTCAGCGAGGTGGCCCGCAGCCCGGTCTCCTCCCACAGCTCCCGGACCGCGCACTCCTCCATGCTCTCGCCCAGCTCCATCGCGCCGGCCGGGATGGCCCAGCGATGGTTGTCCGACCGCTGGATCAGCAGCAGCCGCTTCTGCTCGTCGAGCACCACGGTGCGCGCCCCGACGAAGAAGATCGTGTCGGTGTCCCCGACGCTCGCACGCACCTTGCCCAGGTAAGACTCAGCCCACGTCAATGCCACTGAGCCACCCCGCGGGGGAAGACCCGGAAGAAGACCATGGGGAGAGCCTAGCTACGCCGACTTCTTGGTGGCCTTCGCTGCCGTGGTCGATTTCCGCGGCGCCGCTGCCTTCTTGGCGGCCGGCGTACTTTTAGTGGCTTTTTTCGCGGGTGTGGCCTTCTTCACCGCCTTCTTGGCCGGTTTGGCCGAGCTTTCCTCACCGGACGAGGACGACGCCTCCCCCCGCGCCTTCTTCGCCCGCTCCACCGAAGCCTTGAGCGCCGCCATCAGGTCGATCGCCGCGGGCGCCGCCTCCTCCGCCTCCTCCGGTTGCACCACCTCGCGGCCCTCGACCTTGGCGTCGATGACCTCCTGCAGCGCGGCCCGGTAGTTGTCGCTGAAGTCGTCCGGCTGGAAGTCCGCGGCCATCGAGTCGATCAGCGAGCTCGCCATGGCCAGCTCGGCCGGCCGGGTCTCGATGTCGTCGTCGAGGAAGCCGAACTCCGGCGCCCGCACCTCGTCGGGCCAGAGCATCGTGTTGAGCACCAGCACGTCGTCGCGCACTCGCAGGGTGGCGAGCTGCTCCCGCTGCCGGATCGCGATCTTGACGACGGCCACCCGGTCGGCGTCCCGCAGCGCGTCCCGCAGCAGCACGTACGGTTTCGCCGCCTGCCCCTCCGGCTCCAGGTAATACGCCTTGGCGAAGAGGATCGGGTCGATCTGCTCGGCCGGCACGAATTCCAGCACGTCAATGGCGCGCGAGGTGCTCAGCGGGAGATCGGCGAAGTCCTCATCCGTCAAGATCACCATTTCCCCGCCGCCGATGTCGTATCCCTTGGCGATGTCGTCGTAACTGACCACCTCGCCGTCCACGGAGCAGGTGCGCTGGTACTTGATCCGGCCGCCGTCGGTGCGATGCACCTGGTGGAAGCGAATGTCCTTCTCCTCGGTGGCCGAGTAGAGCTTCACCGCGATCGACACCAGACCGAACGAGACCGCGCCTTTCCAGATCGCTCGCATGATCCACTCCCTACCCCGTGTCACGGCACCTGATCAGAATGGCATTAGTGAGACGCCTGCGTAAGGTGAATGCTTTTGCCTATGGTGATCGGGTGCCGGGATCACCGCTGTCCCCGATGCTCGCGACCGCGGGCCGGCTTCCCGTGGGCGCGGACTGGAGTTATGAATTCAAGTGGGACGGCGTCCGCGTCCTCGCCCTGTTCAGCGGCGGGCCGCCGGAGCTGTTCGCCCGGTCCGGCGCGGTGGTGACCGCGGCCTACCCGGAGATCACCGACCTGCACCTGCCCGAGGGCACCCTGCTGGACGGCGAGATGGTCTGCTTCGACGCGGCCGGCCGGCCCTCGTTCACCGCGCTGGCCGAGCGGATGCACGTCCGGGACCAGCAGCGGGCGGCCCGGCTCGCCGCCACCCTCCCGGCCACCTACCTGATCTTCGACCTGCTCTGCCTGGACGGCATGGACTACACCGGCCTGCCCTACCTGGCCCGCCGCGAGCGCCTGGAGGAGCTGGACCTGGCCGGGTCCCGCTGGATGGTGCCGCCGTCGTTCGGCGACGGCCCGGCCACCGAGGCCGCCGCCCGGGAGAACCGCCTCGAGGGCGTGATGGCCAAGCGCTCCGATTCGGTCTACCTGCCCGGCCTCCGCTCCCCCGACTGGATCAAGGTCAAGTTCGACCGCACCGGCGACTACGTGATCGGCGGCTGGCGGCCCGGCGCCCGCAAGCTGGGCGGGCTGCTGATCGGCGTGCCCACCGCGGCGGGCCTGGCCTTCCGCGGCCGGGTGGGCGGCGGGATCGGCGCCGCGGCCGAGAAGGACCTGCTCTCGCGGCTGACGCCGCTCGCCACCCCGGATTCGCCGTTCGCTCCCGGCGCGGTGCCGCGCGCGGATGCCAAAGGAGCGTTGTGGGTACGACCGGAGCTGGTCGCCGAGATCCGGTACGGGAACCAGACCCCGGACCGCCGTCTCCGCTTCCCGCGCTTCCTCCGGTTGCGTGACGACAAGAGACCCGCGGAGTGTTCCGACGATGCCTCGTGACCGTTTCGTGGTCCGGATCGAGGACCGCGAGGTCGAGCTCTCCAACCTCGACAAGCTGATGTACCCGGCGGCCGGGTTCACCAAGGCCGAGGTGATCGACTACTACACCCGGATCGCCCCGGTGATGCTGCCGCACCTGCGCGACCGTGCGGTCACCCGGATCCGTTACCCGAACGGCGTGGACGGCGCGCACTTCTTCGAGAAGAACAAACCCGCGGGCACCCCGTCCTGGGTCCGCCTGGAGACCCTGCCCGTCCCCGGGTCGACCAAGAGCCGGGAGACCGTCGACTTCGTGGTCGTCGACGAGCTGCCCACCCTGGTCTGGCTGGCCAACCTGGCCGCGATCGAGCTGCACACCCCGCAGTGGCGGATCGGCGCCGACCCGGACCTGCTGGTGGTCGACCTGGATCCGGGCGCGCCGGCCGGGCTCACCGAGTGCTGCGCGGTCGCCGTGCTGATGCGCGACCGGCTGGCCGAGGACGGCATCGCCGCCTACCCGAAGACGTCCGGCAAGAAGGGCATGCAGCTGTGCTGCCCGATCTCCGGCACGCAGAGCGCCGACCTGGTCTCCGGGTACGCCAAGCGGATCGCCGAGGAGCTGGCCCGGCTGGTCCCCGGCTCGATCACCGCGAAGATGGCCAAGCAGCTGCGCCCCGGCAAGATCTTCATCGACTGGAGCCAGAACAACGCCGCCAAGACCACCGTCACCCCCTACTCCCTGCGCGCCGGCCAGTCGCCGACCGCGTCGACCCCGCTGACCTGGGCGGAGACCGAGGCCATGGCCACCGGCGACGCCGAGGCCCGCCAGTTCACCGCCGCCGAGGCCCTGCACCGCGCCGAGACCCACGGCGACCTGCTGACCGGCGCCCTCCAGAGTGGACCGGCGGTGCCCACCCGAGATCGACAAGCTTGACCGGCGGACGTAGGGTTTCCCCACCAATCACGCATGGGGGATGCGATGTCGAAGACACTTCGCGCTGCCGCGGTCGCGGCACTATCCACTTCCCTGGTCTTCGCCGGCGGCACGGCCGCCTTCGCGGACGACTCGGGACCGACGATCGAGATCACCTCGCAGGTGCCGGGAGTCATCCAGGGCCGGGACGACGGCCTGACCATCCGGGTGACCGACCCTGACGGAGTCGATCGGTACGACGTGCTGTGGGACGGCGTCTCGCACGGCCAGGTGCCCGGACTCTGGGGCGACCTGGGCGCGGAGGGCGCGCACACGGTGAAGGTGCTGGCCCGGGACACCTTGGGGAACGAGTCCAGCCGGACCGAGACCATCTACATCGACCGCTCCGGGCCGGCCGTCACCTGGCTCGCGCCGCAGAACGGCGCGCTGGTGCGCGGCAAGAAGGTGTGGACCGCGATCTCCGTCACCGACCGGATCACCTTCAGTGGCTACCTGGAGCCCGGCACGGTCGTCGGCCCGGCGACCGGGAACCAGGCCGGCAAGCTCACCGGCTACGTCCCGGTCACCACCGACGGGCGGTACGAGTTCACCTGGGCCCTGTCCGACGGTTTCGGCCAGCACAACTACGTCAGCCGTTACGTGACCGTGGACAACACCAAGCCGAAGCTCACGGTGACCAAGGCCCCGAAGAACAAGGCCAAGGTCAAGGGCAAGGTGAAGGTCAAGGCGGCGGCGAGCGACCGGAACGGCGTCGCCAAGGTCCAGCTGCTGATCAACGGCAAGGTCGTCGCCACCGACTACAAGGCCGGCTACTCGTTCACCGTGAACACCAAGAAGTACGGCAAGAAGTTCAAGGTCACGCTGCGCGCCTACGACCGCGCGGGCAACGTGACGACGACGTCGACGCGCACCTGGCGGCGCTGATCGTCGTACCGGGAAGCAGACGGCGCCGGACCCCAGCGGGTCCGGCGCCGTTCCGTCTTCCGGCCTGCGAATGATCGAATATCGGTCAGTTCGGGTGCTTGGCGATGAAAAGCCGCCAAGCAACCTGCAGCATGGCACTCTGTGTGGTGGCGGACAGCCGGATGGCGTGCTTGACTGGATTTCCAGAGCTACGCGGGCGGATGCGTAGCAGGGAGCAGTTCGGCACCCGGCGGCAACCGGGTGCCGCTTCCATGTGGGCCCCGGCCGTTCGGCCCTCGCCCACCGGACGCCACACTCAGGGTGTGGCCGCGCCTACCGAGCGCTTGCCATCGCTGTTCTGATAGGACAGTAATAAGTAACGGTCTCGACGGCACCCCGCCGCCGGGACGACCCACGACCTGACGTTGAAGGATTCATGCCTGAGGGTGATTCACCCACCGTCGCGCGCCGGCGCGTCCGGCTCGCGCTCCGCGAGGCGCGGGAACGAGCCGACCTGACGCAGCTGCAGGTCGCCGAGGAGATGGAGTGGTCGCTCAGCAAGGTGATCCGGATCGAGAACGGTGACGTCTCGATCTCGCCGAACGACCTGCGGCCGCTGCTCACCTACCTCGGCATCAAGGAGAGGTCGACGATCGCCGACCTGATCGCCGACGCCCGGATCGCACGCAAACGCCAACGGCAGGCGTGGTACCAGGCACCCGAGTTCCGGGAGAACCTGACCGACGCCACCCGCAAACTGATCGAGTACGAGATCGAGGCCGCCCAGATGCGGTCCTACTCGGTGTACTTCGTCCCCGGCCCGCTGCAGACCCCGGCGTACGCGGCGGCGCTGATGACCCGGTACGAGGACGAGCTCAGCGACAGCCAGCGCGAGCGCCGGATCGCGGCCCGCCAGCTGCGCCGGGACGCGTTGCTCGGCCGGGCGGCGTCCGGCGAGGTGCGGATCCTGGTGATGCTGGACGAGTCGGTGCTGCGGCGCACCATCGGCGGCCCGGTGGTCTTCGCCGAGCAGCTGAGCGAGCTGCGCCGGCTGGCCGCGGAGAACACCGTCACGATCCGGATGGTGCCGTTCACGCTGGACGCGGCGGTCACCAACAACGCCATGTTCGACCTGCTCACGCTGGGCGAGGGCGAGGTCCTCTACCGGGAGACCGGGCTCGGCGACGAGCTGAACGAGGACCGGGACGTCACCGGCAAGCACCGGGCCCGGTTCGACAAGATCTGGGACGAGGCCGCCGACGAGGCAGCGACGCTCGCCTTCATCGACGACCAGATCCAGAAACTGGAGAAGGGTCAGTAATCGCGCGGGCCGGCGGCGGCCCGGGCGAAGGCCGGGGCGCGGCCGTTGGCCAGCTCACCGGCGAACCAGGCGCCGAACCCGGCCAGACCCAGGGCGAGCAGCTCGACCAGGAAGAGCCCGCCACCGGCGACCCGGTCGGCGGCCCGGATCCGGACCATCAGGATCACCGCGAAGGCGACCAGGACACCCATGTTGATCAGGGTGCGGAGCGCACCCAGCCGGCGCGCCTGCGGGCGGCGCAGCAGCATCACCTCGATCGCCCCGGCCAGCATCGCGGGCACGCCGACGACCAGGCCGGCCACGATGTTCCAGTAGGCCAGTGCGCCCAAGATGGTAGGGCCCCCGAGCAAATCGGCAATGTCGAATAAAACGGCCATCGCGAACAGGCCCAGCGGGAACATCACCAATACCGGTTGCACGGTCTGCCCCGCGACCCTCAGACGGTTCTCCATCCGGTTTCGCCCTCCCCTACCTGCGGAAATACAGGTTCGTCGCGGCTTTCACGGTTGGCCTACCCGGTCGATGGAGCGACGAAACCGTTCGTCGCGGGTGCCGGGCGACACACGCCCGGCCGGTGACCGGCTCTTCCGTAATCTGCAACATGGCAGTCTGCGCGGTGGCGGACCGGAACGTGGCGTGCTTCACTGAGCGTAGAGCAACAGGGCGGAGTTGGAGGGAGAGACAAGCAACGGCACCCGGCGGCAAACGGGTGCCGTTGTCCGCCTCTACCGCGCTTCTGTTGCACGAGCGAGGCGGATGCGTCTCTTGCGCCAATGGTGGCCTCGGCGTCTCCTCCTCGCAAGGTATCGCGAGAGGGAGTGCGCCATGAGCACACGCGGCACCAGGACCTACTACCGTGGGTCGGACGCTGAGGTCACCGAGGCGCTGTTCACCTGGCACACCTCGCCGGCCTCCCTGAGCTTCGCCGTCGCCGATCTGCGCCACGTCGGACTGGTCCAGACGCCGGCGCGGACCCGGCCCTACGCTCCGCACCTCGCCGCCGGGGCGCTCCTGGCGGTCGGCGCCGCGTGGACCCTGCTGGCGGACCCGACACTCTATGTGATCGGCTTCCTCGCGATCACCGCCCCGTTCCTGGCGTTCTTCTGGCGGGAGCCACGACGCTGGGAATTGCACGCGCAGTACCACGGGTCCGCGGTGGTGCTGTACTCGTCGAGCGACGTCCGAGTCTTCAATCAGGTCGGCCGCGCGCTGCGCCGCGCCATGGAGGACGGTCGGCGTACCCCGTGGGGTTATGGACTGGCTGCGGCCTGACCAGGCCGGATGGCATTTTCCTAACGGGTGACACGGGGCAATCGAACCAAAACCCCGCCTGGCACGTCTCGTTCTGATAGGACAGTACTAGGATGTCCGCGACCTCGCTGACTGACACCGGGCGGTCCGCCACCCGGCAGTCAGCGAGGTAGCAAAGTGACTAGCTCCACCACTCGGTTCGACTACTTCAACGATGAAGGTCCCATGGCTGAGGGTGTCTCACCCACTGTCGCGCGGCGACAGGCACGGCTCGCGCTCCCGGTGACCCGGGGGCGGGACGACCTCACCGACCTTCCGGTCATCACCGAGACGAGCCGGTCACTCGGCGTTGTCATGCACACGGATCCCGAAGCCGGCGCGATACAACGCGCGCACTTCCCCCGGGTCCGGCTCGAAGCCGCAGACGAAGAGACACGATCACCTTCCCTCGGCCAGCCCTGGAAAACGGCAACAGAACCGATCGCCTTGGGCGCACATAGAAAAAAGCACGCCGTGTCCGACGCCGGGCACGGCATCAACCTGTGGAGAGTTCCCAGATGGACAAGCTGAACGCGCCCGCATGGCGGAAGAGCAGCCGGTGCGGCACGTCGACCTGCGTCGAGGTCGCGAAAGTCGACGACACGTACCTGATCCGTGACTCGAAGAACCCGGAGGCCGCCGCCCTGTCCTTCACGAAGGCCGAATGGGATGCGTTCGTCGAGGGCGTCAACGCGGGCGAATTCCGTTTCTGAAGGCTCCTGTCGGCCCGTTCCCCGTTCCGGGAGCGGGCCGATCAAAATACTCACAAAATACATATTTCATCAACAACGAGCGCCGCATAACTCACAATTCGTGAGATAAGCGGCGTCCTTTCGTTTTCACTCATGTCGCCGATCGTCCGGGGCCGGTTCTGTCGCATACCGTGGATGCGAACCGTCACGGAGGTGCACAGACATGATCAAAACGACCAGGGAAAAGACGCAGTGGCGACGGAGCAGACGATGCGCCAGCGGAGCGTGTGTCGAGGTGGCGCGGGTCGGTGAGGTGTTCCTGATCCGCGACTCCAAGAATGTCGACGCCGACCCACTGGCCTTCAACCGGGAGGCCTGGGAAGCCTTCGTCGCCGGCGTCAAGGCCGACGAGTTCGGCCGGGCGTGAATCCGTTCCCACCGGAGCGTCTAGGTGCCGCGGGCCGAGCGCGGCATACTGCACTGGTGGACGGCAACCAGCACGCCACCGATCCGGACCGCTTCATCACGCTGCACGAGGCGGCCGAAACCCTGCTGGACGAGCTCACCGAGCGCTACCAGGTGGAGCGCCGGGAGACCAAGGAACCGCTCGGGCTCGACGAGGCGCTCGCGCGGACCGTCCGGCTCATCCCCCGCATCCCGACCGCGGCGCCCCTGGCGATCCAGTTCGCCGAGCCGAGCCTGCATCTGCGACTCGGCCGATGGTGGACCCGGACGCTGCCGGTCTGCGGGTGCGACCGCTGCGACGAGGACCCCAAGCTGCTCGCCGAGCAACTCCACCGCCATGCCGGCGCGCTGGTCGAGGGGGGCCTCTGGGAGCGGGTCCGCCGCGGTGTGAGCGGATCGTTCTACGAAGCCAGGCTGATCGGCGCCGGGGTGCGTGTCGATCAGGAGGGGCCGCTCTCCGCGGCCGGCGCCCGGGACGCCCGGCGCGGCGGGTTCGCCGCGGCGGTGCAGTGGACGCCCTGGCAGCTGCGCTCCTGCTAACCGGCGGCCGGCTGGACCTCTGCCGGCCGGCTGCCCAGCAGGCGCAACGCCGCCCGGACCGTGGGCCGGCCGAGCGCGCCGGCCATCGAGAAGTCGCCGCGGCAGAAACCGCGGAACGCCCGCCAGCCGAGCGCGCTGGACATCGCGGTGTGCACGATCGACGGATGCCGGCCGAAGGCCCCGAGCAGGCGGCGCCCGGCGATCATCTCGGGCTGCAGCTCGGTGGCGACTCTCCGGTCGTACGCCGAAAGGTCTTGATGATGGGCGGCGATCTCGCCGGCCCACGTCCCGGACCGGAGCGCGTAGCTGATCCCCTCGCGGGTCCACGGCTCGAGCAGGCCGGCCGCGTCGCCGGCGACCAGCACCCGGCCGGCCCGCACCGGTGAGCCGGCCGCGCGGCAGCGGGTCAGGTGGCCGGAGTCGCGCAGCACCCGGCGGTCGGCCAGCCCCAGCCGGTCGACGAAGTCCCGCAGGTAGCGCTTGGTCTCGGCGCCGTGCCCCTTCGCCATGATCACGCCGACGGTGAGCTCGTCGTCCTTGGGGAACACCCAGCCGTAGGAGCCGGGGAACGGGCCCCAGTCGAGCAGCACCCGGCCGCGCCAGCGCTCCCGGTCCTCGGGGGTGGCCGCCAGCTCCACCTCCAGGCCCAGGTCCTGCTGCTCCAGGACGACGCCGACGTGCCGGCCGGTGATCCCGGCCGAGCCGTCCGCGCCGATCGCCACCCGGGCGGTCACCGCCGAGCCGTCGGCCAGCGTCACGGTGACCCGGTGCTCGTCCTGGTCGATCGCGCGGACCTGGGTGTGCTGGCGGACGGTCGCGCCGGCCTGCTCGGCGGCCGCGCACCAGGCGTGGTCGAAGTCGTCCCGCCGGACCAGCGAGACCAGCGGCTCGGCCGCGGTGCGGGTGAACTCGCGACGCCCGTTCAGGGTGAAGGTGATGCTGCTGATCGTGTCCCGGACCGGGACGGTCGCCAGGCGCTCCGCGCTCAGCCGCAGCGAGCTGCCCAGCAGGCCGCCGCCGCAGGTCTTGTACCGCGGGTGCGCGGCGCGCTCCAGCACCACGGTCCGCGCGCCCGCCGACGCCGCGGCGTGCGCGGCCGCCAGCCCGGCGGGACCCGCCCCGATCACCGCGACGTCCCACTCCGGTTCCCCCAGCACGGACAGCAGTCTAGACAGGCGCCCGGTAGCGTCCTTTCGGTGATCATCAGCATCGACCAGCACCTGCGCGCGGCCACCCGTGCGGTCTACCTCGCCTTCATCTTCCTGGGCGTGGCGATCGCCACCTTCGCCTCCCGGATCCCGCAGATCCGCGACGCGCTCGGGCTCAGCCCGTCCCAGCTCGGGCTGGTGCTGCTGGCCGGCGCGATCGGCTCGATCACCTCGCTGCCGCTGGCCGGGCGCGTGGTGGAACGGTTCGGGTCACGGCGCACGGTCATCGCGATGGCCCTCACCTTCGGGCTGGCGCTGAGCGTGGTCGCCGTCGGCTACCGGTTCGGGGTGCTCCCGGTGGTGATCGGCCTCTACGGCTACGGGTTCGCCACCGGCGCCTGGGACGTGGCGATGAACGTGCAGGGCGCGGTGGTGGAACGCCGGCTGGGCCGGGCGATCATGCCGCGGTTCCACGCCGGATACAGCGTCGGCACGGTCGCCGGGGCGGTCCTCGGGGCCGGCGCGGTCGCCGTCGGCCTCTCGGTGACCTGGCACCTGATCTTGGTGGTGGTGACGTCGGTGCTGATCGTCGCGGCGACCGCCGGAAAGTTCGGGCCGGACGAGACCGACCCGGCCGAGGAGAAGCCGGCCGGATCCGGGATCTTCACCTTCTGGCGGGAGCCGCGGACCCTGATGATCGGCGTGTTCGTGCTGGCCTTCGCGTTCACCGAGGGCGCCGGGGTGGACTGGATCAGCGTCGCGATGATCGACGACTACGGCACCTCGGCGGCGATCGGCACGCTGACCTTCGCGGTGTTCCTGGCCGCCATGACGATCTTCCGGTGGTACGGCCCCGGCCTGCTGGACCGTTACGGCCGGGTCCCGGTGGTCCGGGCGCTCGCCGTGCTCGGGCTGGGCGGCCTGCTGCTCTTCGCCCTCGGCGGGCACCCGGCGGTCGCCTTCGCCGGGGCGGTGCTCTGGGGCGCCGGCGCGTCGCTCGGCTTCCCGGTCGGGATGAGCGCGGCCGCCGACGATCCGGCGAAGGCCGCGCCGCGGGTCGGGGTGGTCGCCTCGATCGGCTACATCGCCTTCCTGGGCGGGCCGCCGCTGATCGGTTTCCTCGGCGACCACCTGAGCGTGGCCCGCGGGCTGCTGGCGGTCGGGGTGCTGCTGGTGATCTCGTTCGTGCTGTCGCCGGCCCTCAAGCCGTTGCAATGAAGCTGTTTCCGAATCAGTAAACGCAAAAGGCCCCGGGTCGATGACCCGGGGCCTTTCATGGAGCCGCCTGTCGGAATCGAACCGACGACCTACGCTTGTCGCCAAGCAAGCCACAGGAACTGTCGGTAGTCATCAAGAGTTGCATCGAACTGCTTCGACGCCTGGGGTGCCGATCAATGGTTGTGGATAACGATCAACGCTTCGGGCTGGTTTTCGAGGGGTAAACCGGGGGCGTTCCGGCCCATCGCCACCACCGGAATCAGATAGATCGTCCGGTTTCAACAGCAGGTCGGTCGCGGTGGGTGCGAAGCCAGAGCTCGATCTCGGCAGTTCGCCAGACCCGTCCCATGCGCAGTGACGCCACCGGGGCGGGGAAATCGGGGCGTTCGGCGAGTTGCTGGACTCGCTGACGCGACAGGCCCATCCGGAGCGCGATCTCCCAAGCACCCATCAATGCGGAGTCGGCTGCCGCGTCGGTCATCGTGGTCTCCGGTCGTATCGCATAGCGGGTCTTCCCAGCGGCTCCATTTCCTGCGTCATGCCGGATGACCTCTTCCGCTGTCATGCCGCAAGTCCAGGCTTGTCCGACCAGCCGAGGAACCGCTCGTACAGGTCCGACGGCAGCCTGCCCGAGCCGGCCGCCCAGTCGTCGATCGCGTCGATCAGGCACGAGCCGAGGTAGAGCGAAAGACCTTCAAAGAATCGCTGGTACTGCTCTGCGAGTTCGGTCTTCGCGGTGGCGCACGGCCATGACTCACCGCATGCTCGGCAGTCCCAGGACGGGCGTTGTGGCTGGTGCTCGGTGCGGGGGACCAGCATCATCGGCCTCTGTTCGCCCGGTACACCTGGGCGGGGGTCAACGCGCCGGGGCGTCCGATCTGCGGCATGGCCTGGGTCGTGTCAGCCCATGCCGGAGCGGGGTCAGCAGGGCGCTGGCGGATCTCCCGGAGCCGCAACTCCATGCATGGCCACGGCAGGCCACACGTGCAGCGGTCGCGACGAAACCACCGCCGGATCTTCCTGTGCATCGATTCACCTCCGCGCCGATTCAGTTCTGGATCAGCGGCGGGCCGGGAACGAGGGGCGCTCGACGAGCCGGCCCACCGCTACACCCGAGCCTGTCGCCTGATCGGTGGGGAGTGCAGTACGCCCCTGTTGACATGTGGTGACAGATGCCGTCACCGATTCGGATGGCAGGGGCAGCGCGGACACCATCACCAGCCCTACGGTGAATCCATCAGGCAGGGTGGAGGGCCGAACAGTGTTGACAGGTGTTGACAGCGGCAATCCGACACCGGGCGGGATGCTGCGAAGATTGCGGGAGGCGGCCGGATATTCGCTCGCCGGGCTCGCCAAGCGTGCCGGCATGGATCGCACCCTGATCAGCATGCTGGAAACGGGCAGGCGTCCGATCCGGCCGCACCACGCCGAGGCTCTCGACACGGCCCTGGGCGCCCATGGTGCGCTCCGATCCCTCGTCGAGGGGAAGGGAGTAGCCGCCGTGCAACGCCGAGACGCCATCGCCTGGATGCTCAGCGCGGCCACCAGCATCACCGCCACCACATCTCGGGCCACCCTCGACGAGGTCCTGCGCTTCGGGCTACTGGATGCGATCGAGCAGCCGGAGGACTGGGACACGACGATCACCGAAATGCAGCGACGCCTGGTCCTCGCACCCGACACAGAATTCGGGGCGGCCGTCGGCGCGAAGCTCCTGGTCGTCCGGCAAGCCCTCAGCAGCGAGCATCGTACCGATGACGTTCGCGCCGCGGCGATGCTGAGCCTGTTGTACGGGCTTTGGCAGGGCAACCAAGGCCACTACGGTCCAGCGCTCGACTGGTACCACACCGCCTCTGCGCTGGCCCGCAAGTCTGGCGACCCCGAAATCGAGACGTACGTCCTCGGCAGATCCGCCTCCCGCGGCGTCTACGAGGGCATGAGCCGCAAACAGGTAATCGACCGAGCATCCGAGGCGCTCGCCGTCACCGACCGGCCGACGCTCGGCGGATTCGAGGCCCGGTGCGCGCTCGCCGGAGTCGCAGCGATGACCGGCGACATCGACAGCGGCCGCAGTCAGGTTCGAGAGATGCGCGCCCTGATCGGTGACTTGCCCGACGACGGGCCAACCGGGCCTGGGCCACGAACCGCGAACTTCGACATCTTCGTCGAGGCGCGCGTCGGCGACCCGGCCGGCACTGAACGCGCCCAGCGTGAGGCAGAGCAGGCCCTCGCAAAGACGCCGCTGTGGCTGGCCGAGTCCCGGATCTACTATGCGCTCTCGGTCGCCCGAGCCGGGCATGTCCGCGGCGCGGCAGCGCTCGCCCTGGACGCGATCCGCACCGTGCCGTGGTCGGTGCACACGCTGGCGATGGCCGCAGCGGATGTGCTGACCGCGATTCCGCGAGAGGATCACAGCGACGAGGTGACGGAGCTCCGGCGGTATGCAGCGCCGGCGCAGAGACCTTGGGAGACGCTCTGATGACTAAGCCGAAGCACCATCCGCCGCAGACGCCAGCGGAGCATGCGGCCGAGGTCGCGCGGATACGGCAGATGCAGGCCATGGCGCATTCGGATCACCAACCGTGGGCCGAGAGTCATGGCGAGTGCCCCACGTGCGGCGAGGCAGTCGAGGCGGTCAACGCCGAGCCACTGGATTTCGACGTGCAGGACGGCACGCTGGTGGCGACGAGCATGGTCCGCGTCATGCTGCCGTGCGGCCACACCTCAATCCAAATCTGCTGAACGCGCTGATGCCCGTGTTGTTTACGGCAGCCAAGGAGACAAAGTGATTGAGGACAAGGGCTACGGCCACATCAAAAAGAGCGAGCTGGCGTGGCGCAAGGGCAGCCGTTCGCAGGCAGCAAAAGCAACTGCATGGAGGTCGCCGACTTGCCCGACGGCGGCTTCGCGGTGCGGGACAGCAAAGACCCGAACGGCCCAATCCTGTTCTTCACTCCGAGCGAGCGCGCCCCGTTCATCGCGGGAGTGCGGAAGGAAGACCTCCTATAGGACCGATCAGAAGCGTCGCGGCACCCTGGCAGTCCGATCGCGCAACGGCGCTGCGCGAGCGACCTGACCGGAGGCATGACCGTCCGCAGGCGACTTCGCCCCCACCACCATGCATCTCGTGCCGATCCGGAACTCGCACGGCTAGAGACGAAGGGCGGTTCGGCCGATCTTGATCATCAACCGTACGTCGACGGCTGACGTCGACATCATCATGAGCTGGCGTCGAGAGCGGTCGCGCGGCTTGCGCTCCGGGACGAGGAGCAGTGCACCGCGTCATATCAAGAGGCATGATATCGAGCATGTCAGCTCATCATTCTGACTCCGCGTGTGGGGTTTCTTCTCTGTTGTCGGAGCAGTCGTCCCCCTCCAGCTGATTGACTGCACGTGGCCCTTCGACGAACGCTCGGATTACTGCCTCGGGGTTGACCCTTGCTCCCTGCCTCTCTGCGGCATCGATGGCATACTCCGCGATGCGCCGCCGCTGGTTTACGTTGTAGGCGGAAACAGCCGCCCAAGCAACGCCCGTGAGTCCACCGGTGCCGAGGAGAGCGCTTATTAACCCAATGGCCCAGTCACCAGCACCGTTGTACACCCGCGGCCATTCCGGGTGCCGCCTTCGCTCCTCGACGTAGGCGAGCCAAGCTTCCGCGTCGTGAAAGTCGGCCGGCGGCTCCCACTCCACCGGCGGTCCCGCGGCGTCCGTGGGTTCTGTCAGACATTCCTCGACCGGCTTACCTTCGAGGCGGCGCAGGAT
Organism: Actinoplanes octamycinicus; assembly: GCF_014205225.1. Lineage (NCBI taxonomy): Bacteria > Bacillati > Actinomycetota > Actinomycetes > Micromonosporales > Micromonosporaceae > Actinoplanes > Actinoplanes octamycinicus. The sequence goes on along the minus strand of NZ_JACHNB010000001.1, from coordinate 2,208,232 downwards.
CGCCACCGTCGCCCGGAGGTCGGCGGCGTTTCCCTCGCAGATGGCATGAGATTTACCGTCAGGCCCTAAGCCGAGGTACTTGAAGCGACGAGGGACATCCAGGCCGAGTTCATCCGCCGCGCGAGCTACTCGAGCTTGGTCGTCGTCATCATGGTCGACGTGGCTCGGCTCATCCATGCCGGCCATTATGCCAGCGTCAATCGACCACGGGGGTTGAGCTGGATCCGTCGCGCAGGCCTGCTGCCTCGCGACGTCTACAGACGACCGTACATCTATCTACTGCCTAAAACTGACTGCGCCGCCCTTGGCGCGCTTCTACATTGGTCTGAACTTCTGTGGGCGTTTCATCGCGTTGTGCGGCCGAAGGGGGTTCCCGAGCATGAGACCCGACGATGAGTTGCTGGATCTCGTAAGTCGCCGGCGTCAAGTCGCACGAGACCTTCCCGGTTGGCGCTCGGGTCCGAGTCGAGTGCTGCTGCTGCTCCAGTGCGCCACACGGCTTCGTGCGATGGAGATCGACCGAGGAGTTCGCACCGACGTGCCGTGGGAGTCGATCCTTGCTCAGATCATCACCTGGCATGCTGAGATCCCGCTCGGCGAGGGTCCTTGCACGGAACAAGCGGCGCTGGAGATATGCCGCGCCGCGCTGGAGGCTGCCAGGCTCGATAACCTTCACGGCACCATACGAGCCGGTGGCTACAAGGTTCGGCGCCAGGGTGAAGCGTTCCGTGTTCGCCAGTGCTGGGACCCAGCTATCGAAGCAGCCGACATGTTTCTGGAGGCGACGTCAGTTCCGGTTGACCTGCCGGAGATCACTCCGGTCGAGTTGCGATGGATCAAAAGCCGGCTAGGCAGCTCGCGGGAGCTACCTTCGAGCGATGTACTCCAAGCGTCCTCGCAACGAGCGGAGGTCGCTATCGAGGCCTACTGTCAAGCTCTCCCCGAGGGGCACCTTCCGGGCACTTTTCTGCTAGACCAAGGATTGACGATCAGTCAAGCAAAAAAGATTTTGTCTGTGGTCATGGGTTTCGCCTCCCTATGCGAGGCCGCGGCCCGTATTTATAAGCGCACAGAGGTGACGCTCGTCAACCTCAGGCGAGAACGGCTACTCGAGACCATCGCGGAGCTGCGGCCAGATATCGAGCCGTCCCACACTGAAACCCTTATTGAGCGCCTCACCTACCGACCGGGGCGATCTTGCCGAACGTCACCCTTGGTTGAGGTTGGAGAAGCAATAATCCTGTGCCCACCGCTGATCACCCCCAGGGTTGTCGATGGGATTATCCTCCGAGGCGCCGCGTACGATCCAAACCGTTACGGGCCGATTGGCCAGCGCCAGGGCGCGCGGGCTGTCAAATGGAAGGATTGGTTCACCGGAGTTCCAGGTGTCGTAGTTGCCGAACGAATTCGTGCTCGCCGCTCCGACCGGACTGCGGCCGGGGACCTAGATGTCGTAGCTGTTGACGTACCACACCGGCGCGGATTGTGCTTGGAAATAAAATGGCCAATCGACGCGACAACCCTTTCCGAGGTCACGAAGACAGAGGATTGGGTGAATTCGGCGGCACTACAAGTCGACCGCCTTCGCAAGGAACTTCAATCAGGTACTGCTGCCGTCCAGATGCCGCCGGGATGGCCCGCTTTCGATGACATCGATTGGACTTGGGCAGTCGGTACACCTCAGCAGCTTTGTTTGCGCCCATCTCCTATTCCTAATGTCTATTCCACATCGTTTCGGTATCTCTCTGCTCACGGGCATCCTGAGGGCATTATGGACGTGATCGATACGATTACCTCACCTGACTTGCCGGCCGAAGGGCTTCACTTCCAAATCGACACAATCGACTACGAGATCGGACGTTGGAGAGTGATACAGGACGCCATTTTGCTGAAAGAGGATGGGTGGGCGCCTCGAGCATGGGCGGGTCACTCCAAGCTTGGCGCTGACTCTCGTTAGACACGGTCCTCTTCGGCGGGGGCAAGGGCGAAAGATTGCGATCGGCATCGCGTTAGTCGAGCGGATAGCCTCGTTGGATGGCAAAGCGTGCACCTGACTCGATTTCCATCCAACTTCCTAACGGCCGAAGCCTCGACGCGAAGAACGAGACGCCGGGGCCGGTCGAGGAGGGCGAGCTAGAGCTGGTCGAGGCACTGCAGCCGCGGCGTTTCGACGCATGCCCGATCTGCGGCAGCCCGGAAGCAACGGAGGAAGAGCACGTGCCGCCCGAAAGTATCGGCGGGAAGGGGATGACCTGGACGTGCAAGCCGTGCAACAACTCCTTCGGCAGTAGGGTCGAGGCCGACCTGCTCGACTGGTACGAGGGTGCGCTGACGACGTGGTTCGCATCAGAGACGGTGCGGGGTAAGCGCCGGACCGGCCGGATGCTGGTGCGCTGGACCGAGAACGGCGAATACGTGCTCCTGCCGGTGGGCAAGTCGGACGAGATCTACGCCGAGATCCTGGCCGCCGGCAACGTTGAGATGGAGTTCGACACCCCGGAGCACAAGCGCTGGTCAATCGCTCTACTCAAGTGCGTCTACCTCGCCCTCTGCATCAAATTCGGTGTAATCCAAGGCCCGTGGGCCGATCAGGTCCGCGCAGACCTACTTGCGGCACGTGACGCACGCAGACGGGTTGACGTACCGCCCAGCGAGATCGCTCAGCGCCTCTATGTACTGCGCGCATTCGGACCGGAGCCGATCACCTCGAGCCCGGTCGTCACGAGCATCATCCACGGACCAGACGGCCCGATTGAAGGCGTGCTCCTCGCTGGGCGGCTGTTCGTCTCCTGGTCGCCAGTCGACGACGATCAAGCAGCCACGCCGGATGAGATCGGCCGACGCGTAATGGCCATGCGGGTTGGAGAGCCGATGTCGAGCGTCGTGACCGCCGTTACCCCGGAACCACGACGCTCAGTCGGCTGACCTTTGCATGCCGCGGAGAATCTGCGCGGGCGTGGACTCGCGGGATGTTGGGTCCTAATGAAGTGATACCTCTTATCAGTCGGTTCCGGTCCACCAGTCCTCCGCACCGTCATCTACCAGGTCAGGTGCTGTGTTCAAGGGGGCGCGGTCAGGCGAGTGCTCCGGCTCGTTGGGTGCCTCGTTGGACCGCTCGTTGGAGGTCTCGTTAGACCCCTCGCCCCGGCGAAGGTGCCCGGCGGCGGTCGCGGTCGCAGAATCGTTTGTGTCACAGAGTGGCGGTTCATCAGGCGAAGCACCTCCAACTGGCCCGACCCCCCGCGAGACGTCGTGGAGTCGGGCGCCACAGACGACGGATCGGTGAGCCCGAGTTCGACCGGCGCGGATGGCCATCCTCCTCATAGAGGGAGTGAGCCGTCACGGGTGTCAGCGCCGTCAGCGGGGCCGGTCGAAGCCGAGGTCACCAGATGCGGAAGAGCCCGCACTAATAGATACAGATTTAGGCTCGATTTTCGACAACCTGCAGGTCAGAGTCGCTGATCCTGATCTTGTTCAACCTGGCATCGATCTTGTTCAAGGGGCTGAGGCGACAGGCTGATGTCGAAAATCGGGCCGAAATCTGTATCTCTATATGTCAGCGTTCGTCGGCGGACGTGGCCCACCACGCCTATGCCGCAGTCCCAGAGGCACCCCGTCGACAGCCGGCCTCTCGCCCGTAACGGATCGGTCGCGAACATCCGGCTTGACCACTCCACAACGTCGGACATCAATCAGTTGCGACAGCCGACGCGCGCCGTTGACCCAGGTCGGGGCAGCGTCACCGCATCCCCGGCTGGTCAGGGCCGGGCAGCCGAAAGGGCAACTGATCCGTGCGTGCCACAACCCGACGCCGGACCGGACACCGGCACCGGCCACCGGTCATCCGCGAACCACGCCAACCGTGCACGCGGTGGCCCGTCCGGCCCGGCTGGCCGCCGATGAACGACCCCATGCCCGAATGGCGGCCCGACCCGCTAATGACCGTGGACGACGTCGCTACCTGGCTCCGAACGCCGAAGCACACTCTCTATGCCTGGCACAGCCGGGGCAAGGGGCCGCGCGCCATTCGAGTTGGCAGGACGCTGCGCTACCGGCGCAGCGAGGTCGAACGCTGGCTCGACGTCCAGACCGACCCGGAGCGCTGAGCCGTGGCGCGACCTCCTCTACCCATTGGTACCTACGGCACGATCCGCACCGAGGAAATCGGGCCCAACCGGTTCCGCGCCCGGGCTCGCTTCCGCGACTACGACGGCAGGATCCGCGACGTCGAGGCCACGGACGCCACCAGCCCAGCCGCGATCCGCAAGTTGAAGGAGAAGCTTCGTGATCGCGTCGCGCCCAACGACGACGACATCACGAGGGAGACCCACGTCGAGACACTGGCCAAGCTGTGGCTTGAGGAGGTGAAGGCAGAGGAACGGATCACGCCGCAAACCCTCGACAGGTACGAGATCAGCGTCAGGGTCTCGATCGTGCCGGCTATGGGAGCACTCCGTCTCCGAGAGGCAAGCGTGGGCCGCATCGACAAGTTCCTCCGAGCGGTGGCTCAAGAACGTCCTTCCGCGGCCAAAAGCGCCAAGGTCGTTCTCGGTCAGATGTTCGCATTGGCGGTCCGCCACGGAGCCCTGCCGAGCAACCCGGTCCGGGACACCGGACGACTGCGTAACCCGCGCCAACAGGTGGTTGCGCTCGACATGGAGCAGCTGGAGAAAGTCCGTGCGGCGATCCGGGAGTGGCAGCAACCCAAGCCCGGGAAGTCCGGCCCACGACCCTCCGGGGACCTGGCCGACATCGTCGACCTGATGCTGGCCACCGGCGCCCGTATCGGAGAGATCCTCGCTTTGCGGTGGGCGGACCTCAACCTTGCCGCTGACCAGGCAACGGTGACCATCTGCGGCACGATCGTCTACGTACGGGGCAAGGGGTTCTTCCGGCAGGAGTGGACCAAGAGCGAGGCTGGCTTCCGGAAGCTCGTCCTGCCCCGGTTCGCCGTCGCCATGCTCCTGGCTCGGAAGGTCTCTGCTGCCGACAACCCGTTCGATGCGATCTTCGCGTCCCGGCGCGGCACCTGGTTGTCTCCGCAGAACGTCCGACGGCAGTGGCGTCAGGCCCGTGCCGAGGCCGGCTTGGAGTGGGTGAAGCCGCACACCTTCCGCAAGACCGTCGCCACGCTCATCGGCAACGAGGTCGACGCGGACAGCGCAGCCGCTCAACTCGGGCATGGCGACAAGGCGATCACCAAGAAGCACTACATCGAAGAGCCCGCCGTCGCCCCGGACAGCTCCGCCATCCTTGAACGCCTCGGCGGCCGACCCTCGAAGCGGCGGCCCCGGGCCGCATAGGCCCAGCCCGCCGGACCTGATCGCCGCTGCCAGTTAGTGGGGGTTTTCCGGGGGGAAGTTCAAATCCGAGGGACAAAAATAACGGCCCTGACCAGCTAAAACCCTGGTCAGGGCCGTTCTCTGAGCCGCCTGTCGGAATCGAACCGACGACCTACGCATTACGAGTGCGTCGCTCTAGCCGACTGAGCTAAGGCGGCAACAGTTCCCAAGTGTACGACACCGGCAGATCGATTTTGCGGGCGGGCCGGGGCTGCTGAGGACTGCCGATGTCGTACCCCGGGGCTAGTGTGCTTTTTGTGACAGAGGATCCGTCGATGCCTGTCGTTCCCCCCGCGCCTCCCGCCGCCGCCCCGCCGGCCGAGGCCGAGCACACCATGCCGTCCCGGCCGGGCAGCCTCGATCCGCAGGAGCTCGGCTTCACCCCGCAGAAGCCGATCGGCTGGCTCGCCCCACTGCTGCTGCTCAGCACCGGGCTGCGGGCGCTGCTGGCGATCTTCTTCGGGGCCTATCTCGACAAGCGCGAGCTGCAGAACGCGTTGGACGCCGACTTCTTCGACCACTCGGCGACGGCCGACGGCGAGATGTGGCTGGACTACGTGGCCGATCTGGGCGACGGCTTCGACGCGACGTATTCGATCGCCTGGCTGCTCGCCCAGCCGTCGCTGACCGTGGCCGGCGCGACCCTGCCCCGCGGCCGGCTGCTGCTGATGGGCGGCGACCAGGTCTATCCGCTGGCCAGTGGCGACGGTTACGAGAGCCGGATGAAGGGGCCGTACCGCGCGGCGCTGCCCGAGGCGCCGGCCGGGGAACCGCGACCCACCCTGTTCGCGCTGCCCGGCAACCACGACTGGTACGACGGGCTGACCGCGTTCCTGCGGCTCTTCGCGCGCCGCAAGGACGGGCACATCGGCGGATGGCGCACCGAGCAGCGCCGGTCGTACTTCGCCGTGAAGCTGCCGCAGAACTGGTGGCTGTTCGCGGTGGACGAGCAGTTCGGGGCGTACATCGACGATCCCCAGCTGCTCTACTTCGAGAAAGCGGCCCGGGAGGTCGGGCCGGACGACCGGATCATCCTGATGACCCCGTCCCCGACCTGGGTGAAAGCGCGGGACAACCCGGAGGCGTACGACGCCGTCGACTACTTCCTGCGCACCATCCTGGCGCCCACCCAGGCGCAGGTGCGGGTGCTGGTCTCCGGTGACCTGCACCACTACGCGCGATACACCGGTGACGATCGGGAGCTGATCACCTGCGGCGGCGGCGGGGCGTACCTGCTGGGCACCCACAAGCTGCCGGAGACCATCGTGGTGCCGCCGCGGGAGACGCTGACCCGCAGCCGCTCCCGCAGCCGGGACTACCGGCTGGCGGCCCGCTTCCCGGAGTCGGCCCAGTCGCGCAAGCTGGGCTGGGGCGTCTTCCACCGGGTGCCGCGGCGCAACGCCGGGTTCGCCACCATGCTCGGCATCATCCACACGCTGACCATGCTGCCGATGGCCGGCGCGGCCCGGCAGGGCGGCAACATCCAGCGGCTGTTCAGCATCCCGCTGCTGCTCATGCTGACGTTGATCATGATCGGCACGGTGCTCTTCGCGAAACCGCCGGGCGCGGCCAAGGCCAAACACGCGCGGCACTGGATCCTCGGGGTGAGCCACGGGCTGGCGCAGATCGGGCTGGCCGCGGCGGGCACCTGGGTGTGGTTGCGGCTGCCGTTCCAGGACTGGGCGTGGCCCGGCCCGTTCATCGTCGCGGCGGTGCTCTACGGCCCGGTGATCGCGATCCTGGCCACCCAGTTGCTCGCGTTGTACCTGCTGGTGGCGAGCTCCTTCGACGTGAACCTCAACGAGCTCTTCGCGGGGCAGGGCATCGAGGACGCGAAAAGCTTCCTGCGACTGCACATCGACCGGGAGGGGACGCTGACCATCCATCCGCTCGGCGTGGACCGGGTCTGCCATCGCTGGGCGGCAGACCCGGGCGGCGAGCCGCACGCGCCCTGGTTACGGCCGGAGGAGCCGATCGAGGTGCACCGAATCGAGCCGCCCATCCCGGTGGCGGGGCCGGGGACGCCACGGGCGTGAGCGGAGGGCGTACCGGCAAAGGGGTCTACGGGTTGTAATGCGCGTCGTGCGCCTGGCGCGGGGCGCAGACCGACGCTCGGGAGCAGGAGCAGCGGGAGCCGTCGGCGTCCATCCGGACCACGACCGCATCCTTCGGCACACTGTGCGCGACCACCCGGCCGTCGCCCTCCGGGGTGCTGACGCGGCTGCCGACGGCTGGCGCGGAGGCCTGGAACTGCTGGTAGAGCGGGTGTTCGTATTTGAGGCAGCACATCAGGCGGCCGCAGGCTCCGGAGATGCGCAGCGGGTTGAGCGGGAGGTCCTGGTCTTTCGCCATCCGGATGGTGACCGGCTCGAAATCGGTCAGGAAGGTGGCGCAGCACAGGTCACGGCCGCAGGAGCCGATGCCGCCCTGGACGCGGGCCGAGTCGCGCGCGGAGAGCTGGCGCAGCTCGACCCGGCAGTGCAGGGTGGCGCCCAGGTCGCGGACCAGCGAGCGGAAGTCGACCCGGTGCGGCGCGGTGAAGTAGATCGTGGTCCGCGGGCCGTTGGCGCCGCCCTGGTCCAGCACGTGGTCGACGGCGACCACCTTCATCGGCAGCTCGTGCGCCTTGATCAGTTTCTTGGCGGCGACCTTGGCCTCCGCCTTGCGTTTCCGGAGCAGCTCGTCGCGGCGCAGGTCGTCGTCGCCGGCGATCCCCATGATCTTGGGGAATCCGTCGGTCTCCTCGCTGACCCATTGCGGCGCCCAGACGCACTCCGCCACCTCGGGACCGTCGTCGGTCGGCACCAGCACGCGGTCGCCGACGGACGGGGTGAACTCGCCCGGATCGAGGTAGTAGAGGCGGCCGTACCGGTTGAAACTGACCGCGCACAGCATGCCCATGACGACAACCCTACGACCCTTGACCAGCCGCACCAAATGCCGGATTTGAACTACCCGCGAGGGTTGTCGCATAGATGCCGCGCAACCGCCCCTATCGACCTTCGTTGGCCAGTCCCGTAGACGCCGCCCCGGCGGCTCGCGTCGAAAGGAACTGCCATGACACCCGCCAGGTCGTTGGCCGCCAGTGTCGCCGCGCTCGGGTTCGCGGGCACGCTGACCGCACCCCTGCCGGCGCTCGCCGCGCCGGAGTCCTGTGCCCGGCCGCAGCGGTATGCCGCGCAGGCGGAGGCGGAGTTGCTCCGGATCCAGCGGCTCGACCTCGGAGCCGCGGCGGCGAAGCGGGAGCACGGGGCCGGCCTGCCGAAGCGGGACAGCGACGAGCGGCCGTCGTCTCCGTCGCCAGAGCCCTCCTCGTCGGCGTCGCCGGCTCCCGAGGAGAGCGCCGGGAAGGTGCTGGAGGAGCTGCGGACCGAGTCCAGCTTCGCGCCGGCCGCCTGGCGGAAGAAGCCGGCCGACGTCGTCGCCGGGGTCGGGCTCGGCGACGCGCGCAGTGTCATGATCGCCGACGCGCCGGTGAAGTCGGCGGCCGCCGGGCTGATCCTCAACGGACGGGTCGCCGGGGCGCCCGCGGCCGAGCAGGTGCTCCGGCAGGCGCCGCCGTCGCACCCGGAGCCGATCGAGCAGCACACCGGGCCGAAGCGGTTCGGGCCGATCCAGGTGGGTGGCGGGGCGATGTCCGCGCGCGCCCGGTGGGAGCCGGAGTTCGGGTGCGGGACCGGCCGGGGGGAGATCTCCCGGTCGTCGACCCGGCTGGACCGGATCCGGCTGGGTGGGGACCTGATCGCCGTACCGTCGCAGTCCTCGACCGCGAGCAGCACCGGCCTGCACGGGAACGGCGGCGCGGCGCGGTCGGTCGCCGAGGCGACCGTCACCGCCGGCCGGATCGAGATCGCCGGCGGCGAGGTCCGGATCAAGATCCTACGGGCGCCGACCCTGCGGGTCAGCATGTCGGCGACCGAGGGCGGCGAGGTCCGCTTCCAGCCCGCGGTGGTCGAGGTGTCCGGACCGGGAGTTTCCGGTACGCGACTCGAGACGTCCACCGATCGCCTGGACGTGACCGTCGACGACCTGGGCCCGGTGACCGAGTCGTCGCCGTCGCCGGTGCTGCCGTCGCGGGGGTCGCCGGTGCCGTCGATCCCCGGCCTGCCGATCCCGTCCGGTGGCGCCGGCGGCGGTTCGCCGCTGCTGGAAGGTGCCCCAGCCGGGAAGGCGATCGTCCGGGTGGCGCTGGGCGACGTCCGGCAGGCCTCGAAGGGGCACGCGTTGGCGGCCCGCGCGACCGCGGTCAAGGTGTCCGTGCTGCGCGCCCCGGAGCGGGGCCGGGGCAAGGCCGGCTACGGATCGGCCGGCGCGGTCGCCGAGCTCGGGATCGGGATGCTGGAGGCGGCGGCGGTCGCGCCCGAGCCGGGGCGGCACACCGTGGAAGCCGGTCCGGCATCGGCGGCCGCGGCGACCCTGCCGGTGACCGGGCCGAAGCTGGCGCCCCTGGTGATCACCGGGGCCGGGCTGCTGGTCGGCGGGATGTGCGCGATCCTGCTGGGCTCCCGGCGGCGGCGTCCCCGGCCGTGATCCCCGCGGTGGTCGCCTGCCGGCCGGATCGGGCCGGTCCGGCAGGCGACCACCGGGCGGTTACTTCTTCCAGGTCCGCACCGGCGAGTAGACCACGTTGCCGACCTTGTCCCGGACGCCGAGCGAGACCTTCATGGTCTTGCCCAGGCTTCGGGTGTCGACCGACCAGGAGATGCTGGTGCTGGTGCTGGTCTTGATCAGCTTGTTGTTGATCCACAGCTCGGCCCGGTAGACACCGCTGCCGCCGTCCCAGGTGCTGGCGGTGACCTTGACGGTGTTCCCGACCTTCGCGTTGTTGGCCGGCGCGTTGAACTTGTAGCTCGGCTTGGTGTTGTCCGCGACGATGTTGCGGTAGAAGACGGCCAGGTTGGCGGCCTTGTCCCAGACCTTCCACTGCAGCTTCACGACGCCGTTGCGGGTGCCGCTGTTGTAGTTCACGGCGTACGGCGCGGTGTAGTCGCTGCCGACGAAGGCGCCGTCGGCGTAGAGGGCGGCGCCGAGGATGCCGGAGCCGGCCAGGTAGCCGCCGCCGGTGTCGGTGACGCCGGTCGCCGTCACGGAGACCGTGCCGCGGAACTTGGTCAGGTAGGCCGGGGTGGCGTCGGTGATCTTCGGCGCGGTGGTGTCCACCTTGCCGACCGCGCGGTCCGCCCGGACCGTGCCGAAGGCGACCCACTTGTCCGAGGCGCTCGGCGGGACGGCGGTGCTGGTCAGCGCGTTCTCGACGGTCCACAGGTTGACCGTGGAGGTGCGGGCGCGGACCAGTCCGGCGACCGCGGAGGCCAGGGCCGTCGACACCGACGTGCCGCACATCGATGTGGTGGCGCCGGTGCCGGTGAGCACGGCCGCGCAGTACGGCGCGGCCAGGTCGACCCAGTCGGCGCCGTAGTTCGTCCCCATCCGCTTCTTGGGATCCTTGTTCGGATCGTCGTCCGGGGTGTACCGCCCGCCGGCGGTGTTGATCCCGCCGACGCCCAGCACGCCGGGATTGGCGGCCGGGTACTGCTTGAGCACGCCCCACTCGTTGTTGCGAACGGAGTTGCCGGCACTGGCGATCACGACCGCGCCCTTGCCCCGGGCGTAGTCGATCGCCCGCTGCATCGTCTGACCGGCCGTGGCCGTCCGGTCCTGATAACCCAGCGACAGGTTGATGACCTTGGCGCCCTGATCGGCCGCATACTCGACGGCCGGAGCGATCTTGTCGTCTTCGCCGGTGCCGCGCATGTCCAGCGCCTTCACCGGCAGGATCTTGCAGGTCGGGCAGGCCGCGTTGACCAGTGAGGCCATCGCGGTGCCGTGGCTGTTCGTGCTGTCATCTGCGCTGCTGTCGATGTTCGGCATGAAGGATTCGCCGGGAAGCAGCACGTCGGCCAGCCCGCCGACCGGGTTGACGCCGGTGTCCACCACCGCGACCACCGGGCTGCTCCAGGTGGTGGCGGTCTCCCAGGCGGCCGGGACGGCGATCTGGGTCAGCACGTCACGCATGTTCGGCGGCGGCGGGGTGTCGGCAGCCTTTGTGGAGCTGGTCGACTCCTCGGCCGTTGTGGAGCCGGTCGACTCCTCGGCCGCAGGCTCGCCGGTCGACTCCACCGTCGCCGGCTCGCCGGACGGCTCCTCGGCCGCGGCGGCCACCACCGTCCGGTTCTCCTCGACGTAGTCGACGCCCTTCTGGGCCTCGAGCACCGCCGAGATCGAGTCGGCCTCGTCGGCCGGGACCACGATCGTGCGGGCCGCCAGCTTCTCCAGCAGGGCCGCGCCGCGCAGCTTGTAGCCCTTGTCCAGCAGGCGCTGCGCGGAGCTGTCCGCGTTGTTCTGCTTCAGACCGACGATCAGCTCCACGGTCGGGCCGTCACCGGCGAACGCCGGGATGGTGACGCCGGCGGCGACCACTACGACGGAGGCGAACAGCGCGGTCTTCGCCCGCGGCGAGAGCCGCCGCAGGTACCGGTGCTTGCCGGGGCTGGCGCTCATCGGGCCGGCTCCACCTGGATCTCGGCCAGCCCGACGTTCTTGGTGGTCGAGCTGACCCCGGTCACCGTGAAGGTGAGGCTGGTGGTGGTGCGCTTGCTGAAGCTGACCGTGTACCCGGAGCCGTTGTTGGGCAGTGCCGGGACGGAGACCGTGCTGCCGTCGCTGAACTTCAGCGTGCCGCCGGTGATCTGGTCGTTGGCGTTCGGCCGGTCGTGGAGCACGACGCGGTCGACGGTCTGCGGGCTCTTCCAGTCCAGGCGCAGCCAGCTGCCGGTCTTGCCACCCGAGGTGGCCCACTCCCGGTTGTAGCCGATGCCGGTGCCGACCGTGTAGCCGTCCACCGCCTTGCCGGCCAGCTGGGTGGTGCCGGCGGTCTGCGAGGAGGCGGTCACGGTGGCCCGCGGCGCGACCGTGGTCGAGTAGGCCTGCAGCTCGGCGAGGCCGACGTTGACCGTCTTGGCGCCGACCGCGGTGACGGTGAACCGGACGTTGGTCACCTTCTTCGGCGCGAACGTCACCACCTTGGCCTCGCCGTTGTCGGGCAGGCCGTAGACCGCGATGCTGCTGCCGTCGCTGAACTTGAGGGTGCCGTTCAGCGCCTGGTCGCTCAGGTTCGGCCGGTCGTAGAGCACCACCCGGTCGATGGTCTGCGCGTTCGGCCAGGTGGCCTGGATCCAGCTGCCGGTCTTGCCGCCGACGGTCACCCACTCACGGCTGGTGTCCGTCGTCGTGTAACCGAGGTTGTCCACCGCCTTCGTGGCGAGCTGACCGGTCTTGGTGTTCTGCGACGACGCGGTGTAGGTCGCCAGCGGGGCGACGTTCTGCGTGCCGCTGTACTCACCGTCGGTGTGGTACTGCCGGAACGAGCGGATGTCGTGCGCGCCGTTCAGGCAGTCGGCGGCGTTCTGGCAGACCAGCGGGTCGTGCGGGGCGTAGGCCTCGAAGATGGCGAGCTTGCGGTCCTCGTCGGCGTAGGCCACGTTGGCGGCCGCGCCGGACATCGGGTAGCCCTGGTAACCGACCACGCGGTGCGGGTTGGTGTACCGCTTCTGCGCGGCGTAGGCGAAGTAGCCGGCGACGTGGTGGTCGCTGTGGTCCCGGTCGCCGAGCTTGCCGGCGTAGTCCTGGGTACGCACCGCCTCCGGCTGCAGGGTCTGCATGATGTCCAGCAGCAGGTCGGTCAGGCCGGCCTTGGTGTAGGTGTTGACGCCGTCCACCGAGTGGATCGAGCTGAGCGTGTCCTGGTAGAGCTTCTGCACGCTCTCCTTCTTGGTGGTCGGGAAGCCGCTCCCGTCCATCGCGCCGTCCGGCGCGCGCAGGAAGATCAGGCCGACCTCCGGCCGGTCCTCCAGGGTGTCGAACTCGACCTGGTAACCGGCGAACTTCTCGGTGCGCTTGTTCCAGTCGTCGTCGGCGTCCGCCATGAACGCGTAGGCGGCCCGCGGACCGTTCTCCCGCTCGCGCCAGTAGGCCTCGCCCTTGTCGGCGTCGCCGGCGGTGACGAAAACGGTCACGGTGCAGCGTCGGGCATCGATGTCACGCTGGATGTCCGGGTTCAGGAACAGGATGTCGTCATCCTGGTGCGCCACGACATTGAGCGCGCCGCCCGGGGCGCAGCCGACCGCGGAGGCCGCGTCGGCGTGCATCGTGGCCAGGCTGACGCCCAGCACCGTGACCGCCCCGAAGGCACTCCAGCGCGAAATTCTCTTCAAGCCCATCGTCCCCCGCAGGCCTTCGCAGTATGCAAGCGATCTTCACTTTAGAAACTTCTGCACCAATGTGAAGACCGCGAGGACGAAACGTGAGCGATCCGACGTGAGATATCCCACTCACATCGATTCCGAGCTATCCGCGCGCCTTGCCCAAGGCCGTTTGACACCGCGCTGACCTGCTCGTTCGTCCCTTCCATCGGGCACAATGACCCGAATCCACCGGTTTCACCGGATTGGCGCGACCGGCGCACCGCTACCCAAGATCCGTCCTCCGCTCACGGGAGTCAATACCTTTAGGCTTCAAGCTCTCCGGTACGAAATGAGCACTGTCCGTAGCGGCCCGAAGTGGCCGTGCGTAGCCGTTTCGTCACACCGTTCTGCCTGGTCGGCGCCGGTCCCCGGCCCTGCTTGCCGAGCCCTGACGAGTCAGCACAGCGCAGTCACCCATTTCTTTGTGTCGATGGCAGGGCTCATCGCGATTCTTCCCGCCTTCGCCGGCCGCCAGGTCCGACGCGGGGCGAAGCCTTCCCCGCCTTCACGCCGCCAGGTCTGGCGTAGGGCGAAACCGTCCCGCCTTCACGCCGGCCGCCAGGTCCGGCGCGAGGCGAAGCCCTCCCCGCCTTCACGCCGCCAGGTCTGGCGTAGGGCGAAACCGTCCCGCCTTCACGCCGGCCGCCAGGTCTGGCGTGGGGCGAAGCCGTCGCGGCGGAGCCAGTGCTCGGTGTAGACAATCCGGTCCGGGTCGATGACGACCAGGGTCTCGGCCGGGGGTTCGGTGAGCGGACGGCCTCGCTCGGCGTGCTCGTTCTCCCAGCGGAAGGCCTCCCAGTAGGGCGCCTGCTCCGGATCGTCCGGCCCGAGCACCCGCGCTTTGCCGAAGAGTTGCGCGCCACGGCTGCTGGCAAGCCCGTGCAGCGGCGCGAAGATGCCGACGGAGACGCGCGGGTCAGCCGCGATGTTCCGCATCTTCGGCGATCGGGGCGAAGCGGTGAACATCACCGCGAAGTCCAGCGAGTAGTAACGCACCGGCGTGGCCACCGGCCCGTCCGGACCGCTCGTGGCCAGCACACACATGTTCTGGCTGGAGAACAGATTCCGAATGCGCTCCTCAAGCCGCTCACCCGGCAACCGCCGCGTCGGCACAGGCCCCGCCAGCCAGGGATTCGTCAAAGCCATCAATGAACAATATCGGTCCCACCCCACCCAACTCCCCCGGCAACATCGCCCCACTCCGACCCCCGGGCAACATCGCTGGGATCCAGCTCCGGCAACATCGCCCTGCTCCGGCCCCCAGCAACATCGCCTCGATCCGGCCCACCCGATGAGCGGGACGCCAACGGACCCCGGACGGGCCGCAGACCACAACTGCACGTCTGACCGCCTCGATCGGCAGGCCGCGAAGGAATGGGCTGGCGCGATAGGCCCGATTTGAGTGACGGACTGCCTCGATCGACCTGTCGTGGGTGGACGGCTGTGCCCACCTGGCCGCGGAGGCAGGTGTCTTAGGGGCGGCGAGATTTCCGGCCACCCGGGGTCGGTGACCACGCGGAATCGGCGATCGGGCGGCGCGCAATCGAGCGGCCAGCGGCGGGTGGCAGGTGGTGGGCGATCAAGCGGCGAGCGATCGGGCGGCCAGCGGCGGGTAGCGGGCGGCGGGCGGCGGGCGGCGAGAAATCCGGAGGGTGGGCGATCAAGCGGCGAGCGATCGGGCGGCCAGCGGCGGGTAGCGGGCGGCGGGCGATCAAGCGGCGAGAGATCCGGAGGGTGGGCGATCAGGCGGGTGGCGGTTAGGCGGATGGCGGTTAGGCGGGTTGGGGGGATTTCAGAGGGGCTGCTTCGGTTAGGAGGTCTTCGGCCTGGTCGTAGGCGCTGGCGATGGTGGCCAGCAACCGGGCGGCTATGTCGGCGGCGGCTCGGGACTCGTCGGGGGTGGGTAGGCCGGATTGGGTGCTGGTCTCGGTGGCGGCGCCCAGGTGGGCGGGACCGACGGTCAGGGCGGGGGCTGAGGTGAGCACGCCGGCCAAGCAGGTGGCCAGGGCGTGGCGGGTGCGGGTCATCCAGTCGGCTACGGCGTCGGCCAGGTCGGCGGTCGCGGTCATCCGGCGGGACAGGCTGTCCGGGCCGGCGTTGAGCTGCTCGGCGGTGCGGCGGCGGGCCGCCTCATAGGACTCGGCGGCGGCGCCGGACCAGTCGGTCGCCAGCGGCAACGCGTCGGCGGTGGCGGCGCACGCCCGGGCCTGGGCGCGCAGCTCGGGCACCGCCTCGGCGACCGCGGCCGGATGCAGGGCGGCGACCGCCCGCACTGCGTCACCGGGCAGCAGCCGGACCCGGCGCAGCTCCGGCCAGACGTCGTGGCCGGCCGGCGCGCCGACCGTGGCGAGCACCTCGTCGACGCGGCTCAGCAGCGACTCGGTGGCGGCCAGCAGGTGGTCGAGGCGATCCATCACAGCCCTCGCAGGAAGCGGTGCTGGACCGCGTTGTCGGTCTCGGCGTAGTCCCGCGAGTTCGCCCGCACCGCCTCGGCCATCTCGGACAGACGGCCGGCCAGCCCGGCGGCCTCGCCGGCCCGGGCCCGCAGCACCGCCGCCCAGTCCTCGTGCAGGCGCCGGCCGATCCGGCCGGGTCGCCCGGCGTCGTCAGCGCCGAACGCGGCAGCGCCTGGCACCAGCTCGGGCACCCGCCGGTCCATCGTGGCCAGCGTGGCGGCGGCCTGGTCGATCCGGTCGGCGAGTCGGTCCATGTCAGCGGCCTTCCAGAGGGTGGAACGATCCGAAAACCTCGGCGTGCAGCTTCTCCCGTGCCCAGCGGGCCGCCTCGGTGGCGCTGGTGACGACAGCCTTCAGCTGGCGGGCGAACTCCACCTGGTCCCGCTGGCGCAGGCCACCGTGCACCTGGACGTCCACGATGTCACCGGCCGCGGTCACCACCACCTCGATGGACTGATCGGGTGAATGCACCGAGACCTGGTGCGCGGCGACCGCCCGGTCGAAGTCGGCGCGCAGGCCCTCGACGCGCTTGTACCGATCGATCGCCTCATCGATCCACGCCTCGTCGATCTCCCGGGCCATGCACCGGCTCCTCACCACGCGTCATGTCACCGTCGCTTTCCGAAGGGTGAATCTACCGGCCATCCCGGCCTGACGGTGTCCTCTGTGGATAACTCCCATGCCGGAACGCACCGTCACCGAGAAGCCTGTTGATCATCACTTTGCGTTACCCCAAGGAGCGAAGGGTGGGTGATGCGGTCCCCACGACGGAAATCCGAGGGCGAGGTCAGGGGCAGACCGGCCGAGGTTGTCCGGAAGAGGGTCATGGCGGGTCGGCGAAGAGAAAGGCGCGGTGGGTCGGCGGAGAGAAAGCGCGGGAGAGGGGCGTGGCGGGAAGGCGGAGAGAAGGGCGCGGGACCGCGGGAGAGGGGCGTGGCGGCTCCAGCGGAGAGAACGGCGCGGGAGAACGCGGGAGACGGGCGGCCGTAGGCGTCGGCGAGGAACAGCGGGGCTGAGCGTGTCGCGAAGGGCGAGCACCAGCAGGCAGGCGGCACCGGGCAGGGGTGGGACCACCGGTCCGTGGGTTTTGTCGGGGGGTGGCAATACCATCGTCGGGTGAGTTCGGGTGATGTTTTCGCTGACCTGGTGGGCCAGGACGAGCCGGTCGAGACGCTGCGGCGGGCCGCGGCCGCGGCGGCACGCGTGGTGGCCGGGGAGCCGGTGGCCGGCGGGGCGATGACGCACGCCTGGATCTTCACCGGGCCGCCCGGGTCGGGGCGGTCACTGGCGGCGCGGGCGTTCGCCGCGGCGTTGCAGTGCGAGCGCGGCGGGAGCGGCTGCGGTGCGTGCCACGGCTGCCACACGGTGCTCGGGAAAACGCATGCTGACGTGCGGTTCGTCGTGCCCGAGGGGCTTTCCATCGGGGTCGGCGAGATGCGGGCGCTGGTGTTGCGGGCGGCGACCGCGCCGTCCGGCGGGCGCTGGCAGGTGGTGGTGATCGAGGACGCCGACCGGCTCACCGAGGCAGCCGGCAACGCGCTGCTCAAGGCGATCGAGGAGCCGCCGCCGCGGACGGTGTTCCTGCTCTGCACCCCGTCCACCCATCCGGATGACATCTCGGTGACGATCCGCTCCCGGTGCCGGGTGGTGGCGCTGCGCCAGGCGCCGGCCGACGCGGTGGCCGCGGCGCTGGTCGCGCGGGACGGCCTGGCGTCGGACACCGCGGTCTGGGCGGCGGCCGCGGCGCAGGGCGACATCACCCGGGCGCGGTTGCTGGCCGCCGACGCGGAGGCCCGGTCCCGGCGCGAGGCCGTGCTCGCCGTGCCGAAACGGCTGACCGGGGTCGGCGCCTGCTTCGACGTGGCCGCGATGCTGGTCGCGGCGGCCAAGGCGGAGGCCGCGGCGAGTGTGGCGGAGTCCGACACGGCCGAGCGTTCGGCGCTGGAGCAGGCGCTCGGCGCGGGCGGCACCGGCCGGGGCGCGGCCGGGGCGATGCGGGGCGCCGCGGGCCAGATCAAGGATCTGGAGAAAAGGCAGAAGTCCCGGGCCACCCGGGCGCAGCGGGACGCGCTGGACCGGGCGCTGGTCGACCTGGCCGGCTTCTACCGCGACGTGCTGGTCACCGCGCTGCGCGCGCCGGTCGCGGTGGTGCACGGCGACGTTGCCCCGCAGTCCGAGGCCGCAGCCCGCAAGTGGTCGCCGGAGAGCACTCTGCGCCGCCTGGAGGCGGTTCTGGCGTGCCGCGAGTCGATCAACCAGAACGTCAAGCCCGAGATCGCCGTCGAAGCCATGATGCTCAACCTCTGGAAAGGCTGACCCACGTCGGCGGAGCCTGACCGGCTCGGGTTCCGGGTGGGGTTCTGGCACGTCGCGACCACCCACGGACGTCGCCCTGGAGGGCCGGGCGTTCTGGACGCGCCAGCGGCCAGCCCGGCCCGGAAGGGTCCCCGCGGGAGCGGCGATCAGTTATCAGCGCGGACCGTGGCAATGAAGCCCTTGAAGTTGATCTTGAGAAGTAGCCGCGAGAGAAGCGGTCCGGCGCGGGGAAGGCGGCGCGCAAGAAAGCGACGCGCAGAAGGTGGCGCGAAGAAGGCGGCGCGCAAGAAAGCGGCGCGCAGAAGGCGGCGCGCAAGAAAGCGGCGCGCAGAAGGCGGCGCGCAAGAAAGCGGCGCGCAGAAGGCGGCGCGCAAGAAAGCGGCGCGCAGAAGGTGGCGCGCAGAAGGTGGCGCGCAAGAAAGCGGCGCGCAAGGAAGGCGAACGGCGGCGGGAAAGCGGCCCCAGGAGGGCGGACCCGAGAGGCTGCGCCGGCGGACGGTGCCGGCGCAGCCTGGTCTCGGAAGGTGGTCAGCCGGCCAGCAGGAACGTCTCGCGCAGGCCGTGGTAAGCGGGCTTGGGCTGCAGGTTCTCGTCCATCGGGGTGGCTGAGCCCTCACCGCTGAAGACACCGGGCACCCAGGAGTACTTGTCGGTGAAGCCCCACACCGTGTACGACACGCAGTGCCGCGCCAGCAGGCAGGCGCGCAGCAGCAGGTTGAAGCCCTCGACCTGGGCCTGCGTCTTCGCGGCGTCGGCGGGGAGCAGCATCCGCACGTCGACCTCGGTGAACGCGGTCTTGACCCCGAGCTTGTCGAAACGCTGGACGTTGGCCAGCACGGTGCTCGGGAAGCCGTACTGGATGGCGAGGTGCCCCTGCATGCCGTAGCCGTGCACCGGCACGCCCTTGGCCCGCAGCTGCTTGGTCAGGGCGAAGTAGGCGTCGCTCTTCGCGTTGATGCCCTCGTTGTTGTAGTCGTTGAGGAACAGCAGCGCCTTCGGGTCGGCCTGGTGCGCCCAGCGGAACGCGTCGGCGATGTAGTCCGGGCCGAGCGCCCGCAGCCAGATGGTGTCGCGCAGCGTGCCGTCCTCGTTGAAGACCTCGTTCGCCACGTCCCAGGCCCAGACCTTGCCCTTGAAGTGGCCGACCTCGTCGAAGATGTGTTTGCGCAGCAGCGCCCGCAGCTCGGCCGGGGTGTAGTTCGCCTCGGTCAGCCAGGACGGGTTCTGGCTGTGCCAGACCAGCGTGTGCCCCCGGACGAGCTGCTTGTTCTTCTGGGCGAAGGCGACCAGCTGGTCGGCGGCGGTCCAGTCGTAGACCCCGGGCTGCGGCTCGACGACCTCCCACTTCATCACGTTCTCCGGGGTGACCGTGTCGAACTCGCGGGCGACCGCGGCCTTGTAGGGGGCGTCGGCGCCGAGCGCCGCCATGTCGACGGCGGTGCCGATCCGCACGTCGGTGCCGCGCGCCGCGGCCCGCAGCGACCCGTCGTCCTTCGCCGGATGTGCGCTGGCCGGCGTGGAACCGGCCACCGCCAGGCTGACCGCGAGGAAGGCGGCGATGCGTCCAAATCTCATGAGAAGTGCCTCCGAAAGTTACGGTGACATGCCGAAACGTTAAGCACCATGGCGGTTCGGCGTCAACCGTGTCCATCGATGATCGTCCGAGCGTTCGGATGGCGCGGCAGCCGGTATCTTGCTCTTGACGCCATAGATGGGCAGCTCTACGTTACGGAGATCTGTCCCGGATATTTCCGAAACTTTCGGAGCGTGCTATGTCCACCAGACGCCAGCTCCTCGCCCTCACCGCCGGCGCGGCCGCCGCCGGCGCGCTCGCCGAGAGTCCCGCCGCGGCCCATCCGGCTCGGGAGATCGCCAGCTGGGCGGCGGTCCCGACCACCGTCCCGCCGACCGCGCCGCTGGTCCTCGCCGACCAGACGGTGCGGCACGTCGTGCACCTCAGCGTCGGCGGCGACCAGGTGCGGATCCGGCTGACCAACGAGTTCGGCGACACCCCGCTGCGGATCGGCGAGGTGCACGTGCGGCTGGGCGACGCCGACCGCCGGGTAACCTTCGGCCGGCGCACCTCGGTCACCGTCCCGGCCGGCGCCCCGATCGTCAGCGACCCGGTCGCCCTGCGCGTCCCCGGCGGCGCCGACCTGGTGATCAGCGTCTACCTGCCGGAGCGGACGCCGGTCACCACGCTGGCCGCCTTCGCCTTCCAGGACAACGTGATCGCCGCCGGGAACGTGACCGCGGCGCCGAGCGTGACGCCGACCAGCACGATCCAGCAGTACCTGTTCCTGTCCGGGGTCAGCGTGCGGGCGAGCGGCGGGGCGATCGTGACGCTCGGCGACTCGATCACCAACGGCGCGAACACCGCGCCGAACGCCAACCACCGCTGGCCGGACCTGCTGTCGGCCCGGCTCCGGCACCGGCTCGGGGTGGCGAACGTGGGCGTCTCCGGGAACCGGCTGCTGCACGACCCGAACCCGCCGGCCGGCAGCCCGGCGGTGAACTACGCGGCGTACTTCGGGCAGAGCGCGCTGCGCCGGTTCGACCGGGACGTGCTGGCCCAGCCCGGCGCGGAGTTCCTGGTGGTGCTGCTCGGCGTGAACGATCTCGGCCACCCGGGCACGTCGGCGCCGCTCGACGAGGTGGTCTCGGCGGACGATCTGGTCTGGGCGCACCGGCAGCTGATCGCCCGGGCGCACCGGGCCGGGCTGCGTGCCTACGGGGCGACGGTGCTGCCGTTCAAGGACGACACGCTCGGCTTCTACAGCGTCGAGAACGAGCGGAAGCGGTCCGCGCTGAACCGGTGGATCCGGACCTCCGGCGAGTACGACGCCGTCATCGACTTCGACGCGGCGGTGCGGGACCCGGCCGATCCGCTGCGCTTGAACCCGGCCTACGACAGCGGCGACCACCTGCACCCGAACGATGCCGGGATGGCCGCGATGGCCGCCGCCGTGCCGCTGCGCCTGTTCAAGATCTAGAGGGCTCCGGGACCGCCTCGGGAAGCAGCCCGGCGAGCCGTTCCGCAACGGCCGCCGCGATCTCCTCGGCCGGCCGGGCCGCGTCCAGCACCAGGTAGCGTTTCGGGTCGGCGGCGGCCAGGTCGAGGAACGCGTAGCGGACCCGGTCGTGGAAGGCCTTGGACTCGGACTCCAGCCGGTCGGCGCCCTCACCGCGGGCGCTGACCCGGCCCAGCCCGACGTTCGGGTCCACGTCCAGCAGGACCACCAGGTCAGGCTTGAGCCCGCCGGTCGCCCACGAGGAGAGCCAGGAGATCTCCTGGACCGGCAGGGTACGACCGGCGCCCTGATAGGCCAGCGAGGAGTCGACATACCGGTCACTGATCACCACGGCGCCCCGGGCCAGCGCCGGCCGGACCACGGTGGCCACGTGGTGCGCCCGGTCGGCGGCGTACAGCAGCGCCTCGGCCCGCGGCGACGGCCCCTCGCCGTGCTCCTTGTTCAGCACCAGCCCGCGGATCCGGGATCCGATGTCGGTGGCGCCCGGCTCCCGGGTCACCACCACGTCCCGGCCCTCCGCCTTGAGCACGTCGGCCAGCCGGGTCACCTGGGTCGACTTGCCGGCCCCCTCGCCGCCCTCGAAGACCACGAACAGCCCGGTACGGAGGAACTCCTCCGGCGGGGCGAGCGGCCGCCCGCGGACCGACCCGAACAGGTCGGCCAGGATCGGCACGCCCTTCTTGTCGTCCATCTGGCGGAACGCGCCGATCCCCACCCAGATGCCGATCGCCCCGGCCACCAGCAGCAGCACCCGGGTCGACGAGACGTCGAAGCTGACCGGGCCCAGGTCGACCTGGCGCGAGCTGCCCAGGCCGACCAGCAGGCCGGCCAGCGTGATGGCGAGCAGCAGCACCATCCGGACGCCGATCTGCACCACGGCGAAGACCCGGCCGCGGACCGCGTCGTCCACCTCGCCGTAGAGCAGCGTGGTGCCGGCCAGGAAGGCCATGCCCGCGCCGGCGCCCACCAGCAGCGCGCCGACCAGGGCCATGGACAGGTGGAAGGCCAGGCCGAGGAACATCACCGAGCCGCTGGCCAGCACGATGTTCATGCCGAACCAGCGGCGCCGGGACAGGTCCTTGACGATCATCGGGCCGACCCCGATGCCGACCGCCAGGCCCAGGAAGATGGTGCCGAAGAGCAGGTAGAACGCGGCCTCGCCGGCGCCCAGCGAGGTGGCGTAGGTGCGGGCCGCGCCGATCACCACGCCGCCGGCCGCGAACGCGCCGAAGATGCCCAGCACCAGGCCGCGGACCAGCGGGGTGCCGCCGATGTACTTCCAGCCCTCCAGGAACTGCTTGAACATGCTCTGCTCGGCGTCCCGCTCGCGCTCCGCGCTCTTGCCGCCGATCTCCTTGATCCCGAAGAAGACGACGAGCGCGGTGGCCAGCCGGGACAGCGCGTTCATGTAGAGGGCGAGCTGCACCGGCTGCGCCCAGTCGGGCAGCGAGACCCCGGAGTGCTGCACGCCGGCGGTCAGCGCGGAGAGCGCCAGGGCGCCCAGGATCGGCGTGATCCCGTACGTGGTGACCAGGGTGAGCTGGTTGGAGACCTCGATCTGGGACTTGTGGTGCAGCAGGTTCGGGACCGCGGCCTCCTTGGCCGGGATCCAGATCAGCGTGATCGTCTCGCCGATGAAGGTGGCGATGGTGGCCCAGGTGACGGTCAGCGCGGGCGAGCCGCCGAGCAGCGGGACCAGCGGGATCGAGCCGTAGAAGACGAACCGGAGCAGGTCGGTGATCACCATCGTGTAGCGCCGGTCGAACCGGTCGGCGAAGACGCCGGCGATCGGGCCGAGCAGCAGCGCCGGCAGCAGCCGGACGGCGATCGTGCCGCCGAACGCCGCGCCCTGCGCCGCCGTGTTGGTGAACTGCGCGGAGGCGAACAGGCCGGTGGCCAGCAGGCCGATCCAGTCGCCGAACGAGGCGGCGCCGAGCACCAGCCAGAGCCGGCGGAACGGGCGGATCCGCAGGACGGAGCGCAGCGCGGCCGCACCCGAGAGGTCGACCGGTGCGGTCTCCTGGCGGCTTTCCGTGTTGATGGCCCTACCTCCCCGTGGTCACTGCTCGCAGCACTGTATCCGGCGGTGCCGGCCAACCGGGGCTTCCCACCTTGGAGTCAATCAGAGATGAATGTCTTTCGCGTTGGCCGGAGACGGGATAGCGTGCGCGTGTGCTCACCGACCGCAACGCCCTGCGCCGCCGACTGGAGACGGCCACCGCCCATCTGGAGACCCCGCTCGCGGTGGTCGACCTGGCCGCGTTCGACGACAACGCGGACCGGTTGACCGCTCGCGCGGCGGGCAAACCGATCCGGGTGGCGAGCAAGTCGGTGCGGTGCAGATCGTTGCTGGAGCGGGTCCTGGCCCGGCCCGGGTGGCACGGCGTGATGGCGTACACGCTGCCCGAGGCGATCTGGCTGGTCCGCACCGGCGTGACCGACGACGTGCTGGTGGCGTACCCGACCGCGAACCGCGCCGCGCTCGCCGAACTGGCCGGCGACGAGAAGCTGGCCGCCGCCATCTCGATCATGGTGGACCACCCCTCCCAGCTCGACCTGGTCGACCAGGTCTCCTCCCCCAAGGATCGCCCCACGGTCCGGCTCTGCCTGGATCTCGACGCCTCCTGGAAACCGGCCGGGCCGCTGCACGTGGGGGTCCGGCGCTCGCCGGTGCACTCCGCGGCCCAGGCCGGCGCGCTGGCCCGGGCGATCGCCGCCCGGCCGGGCTTCCGGCTGGTCGGGATGATGTCCTACGAGGCGCACATCGCCGGGGTGGGCGACGACCCGCCGGGCCGGGCGCTGCGCGGCCGGGCCATCCGGCTGATGCAGAGCCGGGCGCTTCCGGAGCTGCTGCGGCGGCGCGGGGCCGCGGTGCAGGCGGTCCGCGAGCACGCGGATCTGGAGTACGTCAACGGCGGCGGCACCGGCAGCGTCGCCGCGACCAGCGCCGACCCGTCGGTCACCGAGGTCACCGCCGGTTCCGGGCTGTACGGCCCGACCCTGTTCGACGCCTACCGCAATTGGCAGCCCACCCCGGCCGCCTTCTTCGCGCTCTCGGTGGTCCGCCGCCCGGCGCCGCGGATCGCGACCGTGCTGGGCGGCGGCTGGATCGCCTCCGGCCCGGCCGAGGCGTCCCGGCTGCCGGCGCCGTACCTGCCGGAGGGGCTGGCCTTCAAGCCGGACGAGGGGCCGGGCGAGGTGCAGACCCCGCTGCTGGGCGCCGCCGCCGAGCGGCTACGCCCGGGCGACCGGGTGTGGTTCCGCCACGCCAAGGCCGGCGAGCTGTGCGAACACGTCAACGAGCTGCAGCTGGTGGACGGTGACACGGCGACGCCGGCCCCGACGTACCGGGGAGAGGGTCATGCCTTCCTGGGCTGACCCGGAACAACGGGCTGACCGGGAACGGGCTGACCCGAAAAGGGCCGACCCGGAACGGGCCGGCTCAGGCCTGGACGTGCCGGTGCAGGTACTCCCGGATCAGCGCTTTCGCCTCGGTCAGCACGGCCTCGTCACCGGCCGGGTCGCGCCGGAACGCCAGCTTGATCAGCGCGTCGGCGGCCTCCACCGAGATCTGCAGGGAGAACCGCACCCGGGCCCGGTCGACCAGCTGGAACTGGTCGGTGAGCAGCTCGGCCAGGCGCTCCGCGATGACCGCGTTGTTGTCCCGGTCGGAGTCGAGCAGGTGCAGGTCGACCACGTCGCCGAAGTGCAGCGTGCGGAAACCCGGGACGCTGCGGTGCATGTGGATGTAGCCGTCTATGGCCGCGTCCACCGCGTCCCACCAGTGCGCGAAGGTCTCCGCCGCGAAGCGGTCGGAGAGGCTCTGCAGGTAGGCATCCATGTTGCGCAGCGCGAGGGCCTGCACGATGGCCCGCTTGTCCGGGAAGAACTGGTAGACCGAGCCGATGGCGACTTCGGCTCGCTCGGCCAGCAGGGTGGTGGTCAGGCCCTCATAGCCGACCTCGTCCACCAGCTCGGCGCAGGCGTCGAGCATGCGTTGAACCCGGGCAACGCTTCTGCCCTGCACCGGAACCCGCCGCAGCGGTCCGGTGCTGACGGTTGGTGTCGACACGCGTCGCCACTCCCTCTCAGCAGTGAAATTCATCCACGACGACAGGTCGTGAATAAATTCCAGAGATAAATCGAACGTTACTCGGATCAACGAGCGAGGCGCATCGACGGGACGCCAGGTGCTGGTGTCCGCTCGGACGGAGGACAAAAGCCGGAATGACTACACCCGTTAACTCCCGCCGGTGGACCAACTGGGGACGCAACCAGGAGTCCGTGGCCGAGGTGCTCGCGCCCGGAAGCATCGACGAGGTGGCGGCCATGGTCAGCGCCGCCGCCGGGGCCGGCCGCCGGATCAAGACGGTCGGCAGCGGGCACTCGTTCACCGCCATCGCGGTCGCCGACGACCAGCGGATGTTCGTGCACCGGCTGAACCAGCTGGTGTCGGTGGACGGACCGCTGGTCACCGTGCAGGCCGGGATGCAGCTGTCCACCCTGAACGCGGTGCTGGCCCGGCACGGGCTGGCCATGCCGAACCTGGGCGACATCGACGTGCAGACGGTGGCCGGGGCGATCTCCACCGCCACCCACGGCACCGGGATCAAGCACGCCACGCTGGCCTCCTGCGTCGAGGCGGTCACCCTGGTCACCGCCGAGGGCAAGATCGAGAGGTACGACCTCGGCTCCCCCGAGTTCCCCGCCGTGCGCGCCGGACTGGGGGCGCTCGGCGTCCTGGTCGAGGTGACGCTGCGCTGCGTGCCGGCGTTCACCCTACTGGCCGACGAGAAGCCGATGGCACTGGCCGACGTGCTGGCCGGGATCGAGGAGTGGATCCCGGCCAACGACCACGTCGAGTTCTACTGGTATCCGTACACCGACCGGGCCCAGCTCAAGGTCAACAACCGGGTGCCGGCGCACGACCGGCCGCTGTCCCGGATCCGCGGCTGGCTGGATGACGAGTTTCTGTCGAACACCGTTTTTCAAGGGGTCTGCACAATCGGGCAGAAGTGGCCCGGGACGGTGCCGGCCATGAACGCGCTGGCCGCCCGCGCGCTCAGCGCCCGCAGCTACACCGACCGCTCCGACCGGGTGTTCTGCACGCCGCGCCGGGTCCGGTTCACCGAGATGGAGTACGAGGTGCCCCGCGAGGCGCTGCCCGAGGTGATCGACGCGCTGCCCCGGCTGATCGATTCGCTGCCGTTCAAGGTGCTCTTCCCGGTCGAGGTGCGGTTCACCGGGCCGGACGACGTCTGGCTCTCGCACGGGTACGGGCGGGAGTCCGCCTACATCGCGGTGCACCAGTTCCTCGGCAGCCCCTACGAGCCGTACTTCAAGGCGCTGGAAGCGCTCTGCGAGCCGCTGGGCGGGCGGCCGCACTGGGGGAAGCTGCACTACCGGACGGCGGCCGACCTGCGCCCGGCGTACCCGAAATTCGATGACTTCCTGGCCGTGCGGGACCGCCTCGACCCGGCCCGGGTCTTCACGAACGAATACCTGGACCGGGTGCTGGGCTGACTGGCTCCGCTTCGCTCCGCGGCGATTCGCCTGGTGACCGATGAGATGGCAGGCCGGTTTTCTGCCATCTCATCGGCGGCGAACGGCGATCACTCGGCTGCCGTGGAAGTGGCCTTCCGGGGTGCGGCCTTCTTCGCCGGCGCGGCCTTCTTGGTCGCCGTGGCTTTCTTGGCCGCCGTCGCCTTCTTGGCGGGCGCGGCCTTCTTCGCCGGCGCGGCCTTCTTCGCGGCGGCCTTCTTCTTCGGGGCCGGGCCCTTCGCGCGCTTCTCGGCGATCATCTCGATCGCCTCCTGAAGGGTCAGCTCCTCCGGGGTCTGCCCCCGGCGCAGCGTCACGTTCGTCTCGCCATCGGTCACGTACGGCCCGAACCGGCCGTCCTTGACCAGCAGCGGTTTCTCCGAGACCGGGTCGACGCCCTCCAGGTCGCGCAGCGGCGGCTTGGGCGCGCCGCGCTGACCCCGGACCTTCGGCGCGGCCAGCATGGCGAGCGCCTCGTCCAGGGTGACGGTGAACAGCCGGTCCTCGCTCTCCAGCGAGCGCGAGTCCTTGAGCCGCTGGATGAACGGGCCGAACTTGCCGTTCCGCGCGATGATCTCGTTGCCCTCGGCGTCCTTGCCGACCACCCGGGGCAGCGACAGCAGCTGCAGCGCCTGCTCCAGCGTGAGCGTCTGCGGCGACTGCGACTTGAACAGCGACGACTTGCTCTCGCCGGACTGCACGTAGGGCCCGAAGCGACCGGATTTGACCAGCACCGGCTCGCCGGTCGCCGGGTCGTCGCCCAGCGTCCGGTCCCCGTTGCCGGCCAGGAAGAGCTCGGCCACCTTCTCCGGGGTCAGCTCGTCGGGCGCCAGGCCCTCCGGGATCGACGCGCGGTCCTCGGCCGGCTCCTCCTCGGCGCCCTCCGGCGCCGGCGCCTTGCGCTGCAGGTACGGCCCGAACTTGCCGACCCGGACGACGACCTGCCGGTTCTCCTCGTCGGTGAAGAGCGGGATCGAGTTGACCTCGCGCGCGTCGATCGCGCTGAGGTTCTCGGTCACCATCTTCTTCAGGCCACCGGCCCGAGCGATCTCCTCGTCCGCCCCGCTGGCCTGGCTGCCGAAGTAGAACGAGGTGAGGAAGTCCAGCTGGGTGCCGTCCCCGGCGGCGATGTCGTCGAGCTGGCCCTCCATCGCGGCGGTGAAGTTGTAGTCGACCAGCCGCGGGTAGTGCCCCTCGAGCAGACCGATCACCGCGAACGCCAGGAACGACGGGATCATCGCCTGGCCGCGTTTCTCCACGTAGCCGCGGTCCTGGATGGTCTGCATGATCGACGAGTAGGTGGACGGGCGGCCGATGCCCAGCTCCTCCAGCGCCTTGACCAGCGAGGCCTCGGTGTACCGGGCGGGCGGCGAGGTGTGGTGGCCCAGCGCGTTCAGCTCGTCGGCGGTGAGCGGCTGGTCCTTCACCAGGTTCGGCAGGCGGCGCTCGGCGTCCTCGGCCTCGGCGCTCTCGTCGTCGGAGGACTCCACGTAGGCCCGGAGGAAGCCCGGGTCGGTGATCGTCTTGCCGGAGGCGGCGAAGTCGGCCTCCTCGTTCGCCGTGGAGACCGCGCGGATCCGGACGCTGATCGAGTTACCGACCGCGTCGGTCATCTGCGAGGCGATGGTCCGCCGCCAGATCAGCTCGTACAGCCGGAACTCGTCGGTGGTCAGCTCCTTGGCGACCTCGCCCGGGGTCCGGAAGTTGTCCCCGGCGGGACGGATCGCCTCGTGCGCCTCCTGCGCGTTCTTCGCCTTGGTGGTGTAGCGGCGCGGCTGCGGCGGCACGCTGTTCGCCCCGTAGAGCTCGGCGATCTGACGGCGGGCGGCGGCGATCGCGGTCTCGGAGAGGTTCACCGAGTCCGTACGCATATAAGTGATGTAGCCCTTCTCGTACAGGCTCTGCGCGGTGCGCATCGTCTGTGCCGAGGAGTTGCGCAGCTTGCGGGCCGCCTCCTGCTGCAGGGTCGAGGTGATGAACGGCGCGTACGGCCGGCGCCGGTACGGCTTCTCCTCCACCCGGGTGACGGCGAACGGGCGGCCCTCCAGGCGTGCGGCCAGCCCGCGGGCGCCGGCACCGTCCAGCTGCACCGCGGTGCCGCCCGGCTTGAGCTGCCCGGTGGTCGGCTCGAAGTCCTTGCCGGTGGCGATCCGGTCGCCGTCCAGCGCGATCAGCGTCGCCTGGAACGAGCGCGGCCCCTCGACCTGGCCCTGCACGGCCAGCTGGGCCTGGATGTCCCAGTACTCCGCGGAGCGGAACGCCATCCGCTGCCGCTCCCGCTCGACCACGATCCGGGTGGCGACCGATTGCACACGGCCTGCCGAGAGGCCGCGCATCACCTTCTTCCACAGGACCGGGCTGACCTCATAGCCGTACAGCCGGTCCAGGATGCGGCGGGCCTCCTGCGCGTCGACCAGGGAGCGGTCGATGTCGCGCGGGTTCGCCACGGCGGCCTGGATGGCCGGTTTGGTGATCTCGTGGAAGACCATCCGCTTGACCGGCACCTTGGGTTTGATCGTTTCGATCAGGTGCCAGGCGATCGCCTCGCCCTCGCGGTCCTCATCGGTGGCGAGGAAGATCTCGTCCACCTCTTTCGCCAGCTTCTGCAGCTTGGCCACCTGCTGCTTGCGGCTGTCGGAGACCACGTAGAGGGCGTGGAAGCCGTTGTCGACGTCGACGCCGAGCCGTGCCCACGGCTGGCCCTTGTACTTGGCCGGCACCTCGTCGGCGTTGCGCGGCAGGTCACGGATGTGGCCGACGGAGGCCTCGACGAGATAGTCGGGGCCCAGATAACCGGCGATCGTCTTGGCCTTCGACGGAGACTCGACGATGACCAGACGGGTCGTCCTGGCGTCACTCGGCACGGCACTCCCAGTTCGTTCGTTGAGATCCTCGGCGTTCACCGCCCGGCCTCGGCGTTCCCGGCTCGGCCCCGGATCGTCCGCGGCCGAGCGTTCCGGCCCGGCCCCGAACTCCGCGGCCGCGCCTTCCCGGCCCGGCCCCGGCATCACCCGCGGCAGAGCACAGATGTTCAACGTAACGCGCCGGACGAGCCCTCATTCCCGGGGAACCCCGCAGTCGGATGGTAACGGTCCGGCCACCGCACGCGTCCGACCGCGACACCGTACACCGGAAGGACGCTGTTATGTCGGACACATTCCGCGAAGATCACGCAGCCGCGCCACCCGGCCAGAATTCCGCGGGGGCGGCCTCCGGGCGCTCGCCGACGAGCTCGGCCAGCCGGGTGAGGCGGCGGCGGCCGGCGATCACGTAGGACCGCTTGTCCTCCGAGACACGGCCGGCCAGACCGGCTCTGATCAGCGCGGAGTCCACCGCGGCGAGATCCTTGGCCGGATCGAGGCCGAGCCGGTAACCGCCGGGACGCGGGTAACCGGTCGCCGCCACCCAGAGCCGGAGGCGGGGACCGGAGAGAAAAAGCTGCGCCGCGGCGGCCGGCCACGCGGCGGCGAGAGCGTTCAACCTCCGGGAGTACGCCGTGCGCACCTCGAATCGGGGAGGGGGCGGCTCCTCGGGAGTGTCCGAGATCTCCTCGTCGGGTGCGGGCTCCGGTCGTACCGAAAGCGGATCTTGATCGTGATCGTGGAGGACCGGCGCCCAGGTCGCCGCCAGGCCGCGCGCGACCAGCTCGGCCACCAGCACGTGCACCCGCCACGCGTCGTCGACGATCACCGACACCCGGGCCGTCCCGCCCATCCGCCCCAGCTGACCGGGCCCGGCCAGCAGCCCGGCCAGATCGGCCGGCGACGGCTCGATCGTCTCCGCCCCGAACATCGGCAGCTGCCGGCCACCGGCACGGCCGGGCGTCCCGCGCTGGTGCGGCCGCCGCTCCACCGGAACCGGCGGCGGCAGCGTCTCCCGCGGGATCAGCGGCCACCCGGTCTCCGTCATTGGCACTCGGGCAGCGACTCGAACGCCTGCCGAAGCTCGACCGAATCGAGTTTCGAGGTGTCCAGGCCGCTTTTCGCATACTCCGCGTCGAGCCGCTCGACCACATCGGCGACCTGGTCGTAGAAGGTGCTGGTGCCGGTGTCGAGCGCCTCGATGCCGTCGTGGGCGGTCCCGTAGGCGTCCCGCATGCCGGTCAGCGAGCCGACGAAGGCGGCAGCGATCTTGTCGCCGCCGCTGACATCCGGCACCCCGGCGCGCTCCACCCCGGCGCGGGCCTCCTCGCTCGCCGCGCGGGCCCCGTCGAAGAGCCGGGCGAGGTTCTCCTTCGCCTGGCCGGGGGTGGTGCGGGTGGTCATCTGCTGCTGGGTGCGGGTGGTCAGGGTGCCGATCTCGCTGCGCCAGGGGGCCAGCACGGTGCACACCGAGGCGGCCCAGGCCTGCGCCCCGTGCCCGGAGGAACAACCGGCGAGCCACACCACGAGCACGAGGGAGATCATTCGGACCGCGCGCATGGGAGCAGCGTACGGCCTTGGTCGGACAATCGGGGAAAGCGAACGGGCACCCGGCGGACGCCGGGTGCCCGTTGTGGACGAGGCGGGGGTCAGCCCACGTTGTCCTTGATCCGGGACGCCGTCCCGGCATCGGTGTGCTGCGCGTCCTGCGCCGCCTTGGCGGTGTCCGCGGCGCCGGCCGCGGAGGCCTGCGCCTCCTCGCCCATCGAGATCGGCTTGCGCTTGCTCCAGACCACCGAGGCGGTCACGATCGCCACCGCCACCAGCGCGATGGCCACCCGCAGGCCGGTGTTCGCGTCGGTGCCGATGCTCCAGGTCACCACGGCCGGCGCGATCAGCAGCGAAACCAGGTTCATCACCTTGATCAGCGGGTTGATCGCCGGGCCGGCGGTGTCCTTGAACGGGTCGCCGACGGTGTCGCCGATGACCGTGGCGGAGTGCGCCTCGGAGCCCTTGCCGCCGTGCGCGCCGTCCTCGACCAGCTTCTTCGCGTTGTCCCAGGCGCCACCGGAGTTGGCCAGGAAGACCGCCATCAGGGTGCCCGCGCCGATCGCGCCGGCCAGGTAGGCGGCCAGCGCCCCGGCACCCAGCCCGAAGCCCACCGCGATCGGGGCCATGATCGCCAGCAGACCGGGGGTGAGCAGCTCGCGCTGCGCGTCCCGGGTGCAGATGTCGACCACGCGGCCGTACTCCGGCCGCTCGGTCCGGTCCATGATCCCGGGGTGCTCGCGGAACTGCCGGCGCACCTCCATGACCACCGCGCCCGCCGAGCGGGACACCGCGTTGATCGCCAGACCGGAGAAGAGGAACACCACCGCCGCGCCGACCAGCAGGCCGACCAGGCTGCGCGGGTTCGCGATGTTCAGCAGCTCGTAGATCTCCCGCTGCACGTCGGTGATCCCGGCGTCGGCGAGCGAGCTGGCCAGGCTGTTCGTGTACGAGCCGAACAGCGCGGTCGCGGCCAGCACCGCGGTCGCGATCGCGATGCCCTTGGTGATCGCCTTGGTGGTGTTGCCCACCGCGTCCAGCTCGGTCAGGATCTTCGCGCCCTGCTCGTCGATGTCACCGGACATCTCGGCGATGCCCTGCGCGTTGTCCGAGATCGGGCCGAACGTGTCCATCGCCACGATCACGCCGACCGTGGTGAGCAGGCCGGTGCCGGCCAGCGCCACCGCGAACAGCGACAGGGTGAGCGACGTGCCGCCGAGCAGGAAGGCGCCGTAGACGCCGGCGCCGATCAGCAGCGCCGAGTAGACCGCGGACTCCAGGCCGACGCTGATGCCGGCCAGCACCACGGTGGCCGCGCCGGTCGCCGAGGACTTGCCGATGTCCTGCACCGGGCGCCGGTTCGTCTCGGTGAAGTAGCCGGTCAGCGCCTGGATGGCGGCGGCCAGCACGATGCCGATGACGACCGCGCCGATCGCCACCAGCTGCGGGTTCTGCCCACTCTCGACGATGTCCCGGGCGATCCCCGCGTCCCCGAAGCCGGCGAAGGTGTCCGGCAGGTAGAGGAAGGTCACCACGGCCACGGCGATCGCCGAGACCACCGCGGAGATGTAGAAGGCCCGGTTGATCGCGGTCAGGCCGTTGCGGTCGGACGGGCGCAGCCGGGTGATGAAGACACCCAGGATGGCGATCACCACGCCGATCGTCGAGACGATCAGCGGGAAGATCAGGCCGTCCTGACCGAACGCGGCCTGGCCCAGGATCAGCGCGGCGACCAGGGTCACCGCGTACGACTCGAACAGGTCGGCGGCCATGCCGGCACAGTCGCCGACGTTGTCACCCACGTTGTCGGCGATCGTCGCGGCGTTCCGCGGGTCGTCCTCCGGGATGTGCTGCTCCACCTTGCCGACCAGGTCGGCGCCGACATCCGCGGCCTTGGTGAAGATGCCGCCGCCGACCCGCATGAACATCGCGAGCAGAGCGGCGCCGAAGCCGAAGCCCTCCAGCACGGTCGGCGCGTCGCTGTTGAAGATCAGCACCACCAGGGCGCCGCCGAACAGACCCAGGCCGACGGTGAGGAAGCCGACCACGCCACCGGTGCGGAACGCGATCCCCATCGCGGTCTCCCGGCCACCGGTCCCTCCGGCCGCCGCGGCGACCCGCAGGTTGGCCCGGGTGGCCAGCGCCATGCCGGCGCCACCGATGAATGAGCTGAACACCGCTCCGACCACGAAGAACAGTGATCGGCCGATCTTCACCCAGGTCTCGTTGTCGGTGTCGTGCACCGGCAACAGGAACAGCAGCACGACCGCGATCACCACGAACACGGCGAGCGTCTTGAACTGCCGGAACAGGTATGCCGACGCGCCTTCCTGCACGGCGCCGGCGATCTCCTGCATGTTCTTGGTGCCCCGGCCGGTGCGCAGCACCGACTGGACGAACATCGCGGCGAAGCCCAGAGCGATCAGGGCGAACACCAGCGCGACGATGACGAATGTGACGTTGGATCCGCTCAGGGACACTCCGCCACCTTCGGCGGCGAGGTTTACCGAGGTCCCGGACATCAATGTCCTCCTACACACACCGACCGCACCCGAGTGGTGGACGAGACCTCCGGGCGCTTGCTAACGATCGACCGGACCCGCGGACGCGGGACCAGCAGTAGCTGATAACTCGCGTACTGTATAGGTCCGACGTGGCGATCGTCACATGGCGACCCGGCCGTGTCGCGGTGATGTTCACCGCTGTGTTAGCACGCCACCCAGCGGGTATCGGATTTGGCTGATCTTTTGCCTGGCCAGGTGGTCAGAGTTTGCCAAATCAGAAATAAGCGGAATGCCCGAATTAAGGATAGAGAGTAACGGAAGATCGCTTGTTTCCGGCGCGCCGAAGATCCCATTCAAAGATCTGCTGACTCGGGCCGCGCTGATCACTGATCGTCGCTCCCGCCAGGGACCCTTCCGGGCTGAGCTGGCCGCTGACGCGTCCAGAACGCTCAGCCCGCAAGGGCGGCGTCCGTGGGTGGCCACGACGGTCCAACCCCCACCCCCGCACAACGCCGCCGGCGTTCTGCGGCGGCGCGGAGCCAGCCGGCTCAGTTAACGCCGGGCGACCGGCCAGACCATGCGGACCTCGGTGCCGGGGCCGTCGTCGACCGGGCGGACCTGGAGGTCGTCGACGAAGCCGGCGAGCAGGGCGAACCCGACGCCGGTGGTGAGGTCGTCCTCGGTGAGCGACTCGGCGGCCAGCTCGTCCGGCGGAAGCTTGGTGAGACCGATGCTGGCCTCGATCGGGGCGTGGTCGATGACCCGGACGGTGTACGAGCCCGAGTCGGACATCTCCACCGTGACCAGGTCGGCCAGCCCGTACTGCCGGTGCAGGGCGACGGCCCGGGTGCAGGCCTCGCCGATCGCCAGGCGCACCTCGTCCAGCAGCGCCTCGTCGACCCCGGCCCGCCGGGCCACCGCCACACCGACCAGGCGGGCGGTGCGGACATGCACCGGCGCCGGCGAGAAGGACAGCCGAACCGTAGCCATCACGAAGCGGGACCGCTGCCGTCGCGTTCGGTGGCGGCCTCGACGGTGGGGAAGATCGGGAAGACCTGATCCAGCGCGGTGATCCGGAAGATCTTCAGAAGTGGCTCCTTGGCGCAGACCAGGCCGAAGGTGCCCTGCGCGGTCCGCAGCCGTTTCAACGCGCCGACCAGCACGCCCAGGCCGGTGGAGTCGAGGAACTCGACCCGCTCCAGGTCCACCACCACGTCTCGGGCACCGGCGTCGACCAGCTCGATCAGGCGCTCGCGCAGCCGTGGAGCGGTGTAAACGTCGACCTCGCCACCGACTTCGAGCACCGTGTGGTCGGCGACGGTCCGGGTCGCCAGCGACAGCTCCATCGGTCCTCCTCCCTGATCTCCCCCGCGAATCTAACCACCGACCGGCATCGGGCGACGCGTGGCACCCACCGTCCCTACCCGTTTGAGGCGGACGGCAAGCCGGTGTCCGGCCCGGCCTCGTTTGGGGACCGCCGCCTGATGGTGTCAGAGTGCTTGGCGTGACTGCCACCGCCTCCGGTCCCGCCGAGCTGCTGCACCTGATGCGAGCCCGGAGCGCGAGCGCCGCGCAGTCCCCGATCACCCACGTCGAGCAGGTCACCGCCCGGGCCGGGCGGGTCGCGGCCTGGCCCGCTTGGATCGACCCGGATCTGCACGCCGCCCTGACCCGGCAGGGGATCACCGCGCCGTGGGAGCACCAGGCGGCCGCCGCCGACCTCGCCTGGCAGGGCTCGCATGTGGTGCTGGCCACCGGGACCGCCTCCGGCAAGTCGCTGGCCTACCAGCTGCCGGCGCTGACCGCGCTGGCCGCCGACCCCCGGGCCACCGTGCTCTACCTGGCGCCCACCAAGGCCCTGGCCGCCGACCAGCTGCGCGCGCTGGCCCGGCTCGGCCTGGACGGGGTCCGGCCGGCCACGCTGGACGGGGACACGCCGCGCGAGGAGCGCGAGTGGGTGCGGCAGCACGCCCGGTTCATCCTCACCAACCCGGACATGCTGCACCATTCGCTGCTGCCCGGCCACGACCGCTGGGCCCAGTTCTTCCGCCGGCTGCGCTACGTGGTGATCGACGAGTGCCACGCCTACCGCGGCGTCTTCGGCTCGCACGTGGCGCACGTCCTGCGCCGGCTGCGCCGGGTCGCCGCCCGCTACCGCAGCACGCCCACCTTCGTCCTGGCCTCGGCCACCTCGGGCGACCCGGCGGGCAGCGCCACCCGGCTGGTCGGCGCCCCGGTCACCGCGGTCACCGACGACGCCTCGCCGCGCGGCGCGGTCACCTTCGCCCTCTGGGAGCCACCCCTGCTCCCGCCCTCCCCGGACGCCGCCTTCGCCGGGCTGCCGGCCGATCCCGCCCTTCCGGGGCTGCCGGACGCGCCGCCGGTCCGGCGGTCGGCCTTGCGGGAGACCGCGGACCTGCTGGCCGACGCGGTCGTGGCCGGCACCCGGACCCTCGCCTTCGTCCGGTCCCGGCGCGGCGCCGAGGTGGTCGCCGCGGTGGCCCGCCGCGCCCTGGACGAGACGGTCCCCGGCCTGGGCGCGCGGGTCGCCGCCTACCGCGGCGGTTACCTGCGCGAGGACCGGCGCGCGATCGAGCAGGCCCTGCTCTCCGGCGAGCTGCTCGGCCTGGCCTCGACCAACGCGCTCGAACTCGGCGTCGACCTGGCCGGCCTGGACGCGGTGCTGATCTGCGGCTGGCCGGGCACCCGCGCCTCGCTCTGGCAGCAGGCCGGGCGGGCCGGCCGGGCCGGTCAGGCGGCGCTCGCCGTGCTGATCGCCCGGGACGACCCGCTCGACACCTACCTGGTGCACCACCCGGAGGCGCTGTTCGGCCGCCCGGTCGAGGCCACCGTGCTGGACCCGGCCAACCCGTACGTGCTCGGCCCGCAACTGTGCTGCGCCGCCTCGGAGGCCCCGCTCACCGAGCCGGACCTCGCGCTCTTCGGCGGCGAGCCGGCCCGGGCCACCGTCGAGGCGCTGGTCCGGGCGGGCGCGCTGCGCCGCCGGCCGTCCGGCTGGTACTGGACCGAGCGCGGCCGGCCGGACGTGGACCTGCGCGGCACCGGCGGCGCCCCGGTCTCGGTGGTGGAGGCGGCCACCGGGCGGCTGCTCGGCACCGTCGACCAGGGCTCCTCGCACGTGATGCTGCACGACGGCGCGGTCTACCTGCACCAGGGCGTCTCCTACCTGGTGGACGAGCTGGACCTGGACGACGCCGTGGCCCTGGTGCACCAGGAGGAGCCGGACTGGACGACGCACGCCCGGGACGTGACCGACGTGTCGGTGGTCGAGGTCCGGTCGTACCTGGACGCCGGCCCGGTCGGCCTCTTCCTCGGCGAGGTGGACGTGACCAGCCAGGTGGTGTCCTACCAGCGGCGCCGGGTGGGCAGCGGCGAGGTGATCGACACCAAGCCGCTCGACCTGCCGGTCCGCGAGCTGCGCACCGTCGCCGTCTGGTTCACCGTCTCGCCCCGCGCCCTGGCCGCCGCCGGTGTCGAGCCGGCCGACGTGCCGGGCGCCCTGCACGCCGCCGAGCACGCCGGGATCGGCCTGCTCCCGCTGATGGCGACCTGCGACCGCTGGGACATCGGTGGCCTGTCCACCGCCAACCACCCGGACACCGAGGCCCCGACCGTCTTCGTCTACGACGGCCACCCGGGCGGCGCCGGTTTCGCCGAGCGCGCTTACGCCACCGCCGGGGACTGGCTCCGCGCCACCCGGGACGCCATCGTCTCGTGCGCCTGCGAGACCGGCTGCCCGTCCTGCGTCCAGTCCCCGAAGTGCGGAAACGGCAACAACCCGCTCGACAAGCGAGGCGCCGTCCGGGTCCTCGACACGGTCCTGTCCGCCCTCCCGGCCGAGCCGGCCTCGATCCCGCACCAGCCGACCGCCGCCGGTCACCAGCCCGACAAGACCGACCCGGCCCGAGCCACCGCCGTTCACCAGCCCCACGAGACCGGCCCGGCCCGAGCCACTGCCGTTCACCAGCCTGACGAGACCGACCCGGCCCAAGCCACCGCCGTTCACCAGCCCGAATGACCCGGTCCGGCCGAGCCGCGTCGTTCACCAGCCGAGGAGACCGGTCCGGCCCGAGCCGCGCCGTTCACCGGCCCGAGGTGACCGGCCCAGCGCGGGCTGCCGCCGTCGCGCCGGCCCGCACCCAGCGGACCGGCACCTCGGTCCGGACCACCACCTCCCATCCGGTGACCTCGCACGACGTCATCCGGGCGCCGTTCGCTGCGGCATACCGACGGGCCGCCGCGCACGCCACCTCCGGGCCCTCGACCGCGCGCCCGGCCGCGGCCAGCGCCGCCAGGTCCGCCGCGGTACGCGCGGTGTGCCGCGCCAGCCGGGCCGACGCCACCATCGCCCCGGCCACTCCGGCCATCACCAGGACCAGCCCCAGGGCCAGCACGAGGATCGACGCCGATCCCCGATCCGCCGTCGCCGGACCGTCGCGCGGCCCGGTCCGGGCTCCGCCCCCGCGGGTCACCAGCGCTGCGCCCGACATCGTCAGCCCACCGGCACGGTGGCCGGTTCCCGGGCGGCCACCGCGCTCGCCGTGACCGTGATCCCGGGAACGTGCGCTCCGAACAGCTTCACCCGCACCACCACCGTCGCCGTGACACTCTCCCGGTCACCGTCGAGCCGGATCTCGGCGCCCGGCGGGGCCATCCGGGCCGCCACCGGACTCCCCCGCTCGCCACGCGCCTCGGCCAGCGCCGCCTCCCGGGCCGCGTCCAGGCACTGCGCCCGGGTCACCACCGCCGACACCGCGGTCAGCCCGACGAAGAGCAGCAGCATGAGTGCCGGCAGCCCGGCCGCGAGTTCGACGGTGAACGCGCCCCGGTCGCCACCGAGCCGCCGGCACCCGCTCACCGCACGGCTCCGGTCACGGCAGGGCCCTGAGGATGACGCCGGTCAGCGCCTCGCGCACCGGATCACTCTTCAGGATCGTCATCAGCACGGCGATGATCACGCCGGCCACCGCGACGGTCATCGCGTACTCGACCGCGGCCGCTCCGGCCTCCCGGTCCGCGGCCCGCAACCGCCGGAACGCCACCATGATGCGATACATCCACTCCTCCTCGATCTCCCGGCGCGGCCCGCCGCCGCACCCTGGGTTCACAGCACGCCGCCGAGCATGGCGACCAGCGCCGGCACCACGCCGACCAGCAGAAAAGCCGGCAGGAAGCAGCCGCCGAGCGGCACCACGACCAGCACCCCGGCCCGCTCCGCTCGCGCCTCGGCCGCGGCCGAGGCGGCCGCCCGCAGGTCGTCGGCGAGCCGTTCCAGCGCGCCGGCCAGCGCGCCACCGCTCGCGCTGGACCGCACCGCGGCGCTGACCAGCCGGTCCGC
Source organism: Actinoplanes octamycinicus (assembly GCF_014205225.1). Lineage (NCBI taxonomy): Bacteria > Bacillati > Actinomycetota > Actinomycetes > Micromonosporales > Micromonosporaceae > Actinoplanes > Actinoplanes octamycinicus. The sequence continues at coordinate 2,169,030 of NZ_JACHNB010000001.1, read as the reverse complement.
GGCAGCGACATCGGCCAGGTGCGCCCAGCCCTCGGCCGGCGTCCCGCCCAGCCGCAGTGAGCGGGCGGTCCGGCGCAGCCGTGCGCCGAGCGGCCCGCCCAGGGCGTCGGCCACCGCGGCCGCCGCCCGGTCCACCGGCGCGCCCGCTCGCAGCGCGGCACCCAGCAGATCCGCTCCCAGCGGCAGGTCGGTGAGCACCTCAGCCCGCTCCTTCCGGACGGCGGCCGGCTCCTGCCGGCGCAGGTAGCGCTCGGCGCCGATCCCGGCGCTGAGCCCGAGCGGCACCCCCCACCAGCCGCCGACCAGCACGAACACCGCCACCCCGGCGAACACCGCGACCAGAGCCCGGGTCTGCCGATCGCTGAGTCCGCGGGTGCGGCCCGCTCCCGGTCGCAGCCACGACTTCGCGAGCCGGCCGAGCCGCCGCCCGGCCCGCCAGCTCGCCGGCGACGGCGCCACCAGCACCACCACCGCGGCCAGCACGAATCCGAGACTCACGGCCATGTCTCGGCCACTCCGCCGGCATCTCTCGCCTCCGCCCGTGGCGGATCGCCCGGCGGGTGGGCCGCCTCGCAGACGCTCGCCGGCCGGGCGCCGACCAGGGCGGCCACGCAGCACTCCCGCAGCGGCATCCGGACCGGCCCGGCCGCCCGCAACAACTCCGCCACCTCGCACCGGTTCCGCATCAGCGCACCCGGCTCATCAGGCGCCGGGTCCACCACAGGCCGCCGCACTGCAGCAGGAGCGCGCCGGCCGCGCAGCCCGCCCCGAACGGGGTGTGCAGCAGGATCCGCAGCGGGTCGATCCCCATCGCATAACCCACGGCGACCCCGGCCACCGGCAGGACCGCGAGCACCACCGCGGTCGTCTGGGCCCCGGCCGCCCGCGCGCCGGCCGCAGCGGACGCCCGGTCGGCGGCCCGGGCGTCCGCCTCGATCCGCCCCAGCAGGTCCGCCGCCGGCGCCCCGGTCTGTTCCGCCAGCTGCCACACCGCCCCGGCGAGCCGGGCGAGTCGCGCGTCCGCGGCCGGCCGGGCCGCAGCGCCATCAGTCGGAACCGATCCGGATGCACCGGTCCGGACTGCCACCGACGCCGGCGGCAGTCCCGCCCGCAGGTCGGCGACCAGCGCCGTCATCCGGTCCAGCGACGCCGCGCGCCGCACGGCCACCTGCTTCGCCACCTGGCGGCGGTCCCACTCCTGCACGCCGAGCCCGCCGTAGACGGCGCCGACCAGCGCCGCCACCGGCCCGCCGAGCAGCAGTCCCACCACCGCGGCGGTACCGGCCACCCCGAGCACCGCCCGGCGGCCCCGGACGACCGGCATCCGCACCCGGCGGCCGAGGTGGATCGCCGGACGGCGTCGGCGCCCGCCCAGCCGGGCCAGAACGCCACGCCGCGGCCACATGACGACCGTCGCGCACCCGAACAGGCAGAGGGCCGGCACCAGCATCTCGATCATGACGCCCCCAGCACCGGCGGCACCCTGGTCCCGCGGTCGCGCAGCAGCCGGCCCAGCACGCCGGCTCCCGGGCCGGCGCCGCCCGTCCGGTCCCAGGCCGGGACCACGGCCGGCGCCCGCTCCGGCCCGGACGGCACCAGCACGCTGACCGACTCCAGCACCCGGCCGGCCGCCGACCGCCGCAGGTGCAGCACCACCTGGAGGGCGGCGAGCACCTGCGCGTGCAGCGCCGCCCGGGGCAGGCCGCCGAGCAGGCCGAGCGCCTCCAGCCGGGCCGGTACGTCGCCGGGCGCGTTGGCGTGCAGCGTCCCCGCGCCGCCCTCGTGGCCGGTGTTCAGCGCTCCGAGCAGGTCGACGATCTCGGCGCCCCGGCACTCGCCGACGACCAGCCGGTCCGGCCGCATCCGCAGCGCCTGCCGGACCAGGTCGGTCAGCCCGATCACCCCGGCGCCCTCGACATTGGCGGTCCGGGCCTGCAGGGCCACCACGTGCGGGTGCACCGGGCGCAGCTCGGCCGCGTCCTCGACCAGCACGATCCGCTCGGTCGGCGGGACCAGCCCGAGCAGGGTCGCCAGCAGCGTGGTCTTGCCGCTGCCGGTGCCGCCGGTGACCAGGTACGCCAACCGCGCCCCGACCACCGCCTCCAGCACCGCCGCCGCCCCGGCCGGCACCGTCCCGTGCGAGACCAGGTCGCCGAGGCTGAACGGCCGCTGCCGGAAGGTCCGCAACGACAGGTACGGCCCCTGCGTCGCCACCGGCGGCAACACCGCGTGCAGCCGGGTCCCGTCCGGCAGCCGGGCGTCGGCGCACGGCTGCCCGTCGTCCAGCCGCCGCCCGCACGCCGCGACCAGGCGCTGCGCCAGCCGCCGTACGTCGTCGGCGTCCCCGATCCGCACCGCCGCCCGCTGCAGCCCGCCCCCGCGGTCCACCCACACCTGCGTCCCGTTGACCAGCACGTCGGTCACGGCGCTGTCGGCGAGCAGCGGCGCCAGCGGCCCGGCCCCGATGAGTTCGTCCCGCACCCGGTCAGCGAGCCGCAGCACGGCCCGGTCGCCGAGCACCCCGCTCTCCCGGCGGACCGCGCTCACCACGGCCGCCGGGGTGGCCTCCACCCCCTGGTCCGCGAACTGCCGCCGCACCCGGTCCACCACACTCACGCGGCCACCGCCGGGGCGCTCATCAGCTCGGCGATCAGCCGCCGGCAGAGGTCGGCGAGCGGGCCCTTCCCGGCGGCGGTCGGGGCGGTCCCGCGCTCCAGGTCCTGGCACATGGCCGGCTCCGGGCGCAGTGAGCCGGCCAGCGGCAGCCCGAGCGTCTGCGCGATCTCCCGGGGTTTCAGCCGGCCGGGCGCCGGCCCGCGGACCACCACCGCGACCTGGTCGCAGTGCGGCCGGATCTGGGCCAGGGTGCGCGCCGCCGACGCGGTGGCCCGCAGCTCGGCCGGGACCACCAGCAGCGTCCGGTCGGCGGCCTGCAGGGCCAGCACCGCGGCGTCGTCGAGCTGCCGGGGCAGGTCGGCGACGATCACGTCGCGGCCGCGCCGGGCGGCGTCCAGGGTGGCGGCCATCGCCTCGGCCGGCACCCCGGCCAGCTCGTCCCGGTCGAAGGAGAGCAGCACCAGGTCGCCGCGGTGCGGCAGCGCGCCGAGCAGGGCCGGCGGGTCGACCCGGCCACCGGCGCCGGCCAGCCCGGACCAGCGCAGCCCGCCGATCTCCTCCCAGCCGAGCACCAGGTCGAGGCCGCCGCCGAGCGGGTCGGCGTCGATCAGCAGGGTGCGGTGCCGGGCCTCGACCGCCATCGCGGCCAGCCCGGCGGCCAGGATGCTGGCCCCGGCGCCGCCGCGGCCGCCGATCACGGCGAGGGCGCGGGACACCGCGGGCGGCCGGGGCTGCCCGGCGAGCTGCTCGATCAGCCAGGGCTCGGCCTCCGGGAGGACCGCGACGTGGTCCGCGCCGAGCGGCTCGGCGACCGACCAGATCTCGTCGCCGGGCGCGCCCCGGGCGACCAGCACGATCCGTGGCCGGCGCGGCAGCCCGGCGCGCAGGCAGGGCATGGCCTGGTCGGCGCCGATCAGGACGACCGGCGCGGGCCGGAAGCGGGGCCGGGCGGCGACCGGGTCGGGCGCCACGTCGACCTCGCTGCCCGCGGCGGCGGCCAGCCGGAGCAAGTCGTCGAGCAGGACGGGGTCGGCGGTGACCAGGAGCGGGCGGGGTGGCTGGGACATCGCGGTCTCCGAGGGGGTGCGCACGATTGGGCCCGCCCAACCTCCCGATCCGCGGCCGCCCGGGCAATCGGCGGACGCCCTGGCTGTGGACAACTTCGGACCCTGTGGACGACGCCCGTACGGCGATCTGATCTGTTAAGGCCGCAGCGGTTGGAGCCGTCCAGGTTGGGTATGTTGGGCCGACACGGACCGATGGAGTGGGTATGGAGAACTCGATCCGGACCACGCTCGCGGATGACGGCACGGTCACGGTCACGGTGCTCGGGGAGATCGACTTCTCCAACGCCGACGAGGTGGCCGACGGCATCCGGGACGCCATCAGTGACTGGTCACCACCGGCCGTCCACGTCGATCTGCGCGCCGCGTCGTTCATCGACTCGACCGGCCTCGGCGCCCTGATCGAGGGTTACCGGGCCGCCACCGAGAGCAACACCCGCTACCTGGTGGTCAACCCCAGCCCGACCTTCCGCCGGGTGCTCACGGTGACCGGGCTCAACGGCTTCTTCGGCCTGCCCGAGGACGACGACCTGGCGAGCGGCCTGCCCACCCACGCGACCGGAGCCTGAGAGGGAACGACCCCCGTCGGGGGAGACGGGGGTCGTCCTGGGATTCGGCTCCGGGGGGGTCGAGCCGAATCGACTCGGCAACCGCGGGGGGCGCAGCCGCCGAGGGCCATTTCATGGAGCTTTACGGGACGCGACGGTAACAACACTCATCCCAGTCGCAACACAAGTCTGCCTCAGACTGAGTCGGCAGTCGAGTACTGAATTGAACTCGATGCGAGGTCCCTGCCCGTCTGACCGTTTTCACTGCGCGTCACGGTGAAGGGGTACCCGGGCGCGAGCCGGTTGCCGCTACACTTTCGCCCCGTGGGCCCCAGCGCCGCGTTTTTCGACCTCGACAAGACCGTCATCGCCAAGTCCAGCGCGCTGGCCTTCGGACGGCCGTTCTATCGCGATGGCCTGATCAGCCGCCGTGACGTGGTGAAATCCGCCTATGCCCAGCTGATGTTCCGGCTCGGCGGCGGCACCGACGAGCAGGCGATGGCCCGCACCCGTGACTATCTGGCCACGCTCTGCAAGGGCTGGCGGGTCGAGCAGGTGCAGCAGATCGTCGCCGAGACGCTCAACGAGCTGATCAACCCGTATGTGTACGCCGAGGCCGCCGCGCTGATCGCCGAGCACCAGGCGGCCGGCCGTGACGTCGTGCTGGTCTCCGCCTCCGGCGACGAGATGGTCCGCCCGATCGGCGCCCTGCTCGGTATCACCGACATCATCGCCACCCGGATGGCCATCGCCGACGGCAGGTACAGCGGCGAGGTCGAGTTCTACTCGGCCGGCCCGGCCAAGGTCACCGGCATCCGCGCGCTGGCCGCCACCCGGGGTTACGACCTCGACCAGTGCTTCGCCTACTCGGATTCGAGCAGCGACCTGCCGATGCTGGAGTCGGTCGGGCACCCCAGCGTGGTCAACCCGGACCGCGCCCTGCGCCGCGTCGCCGTCGAGCGCGGCTGGCCGGTGCTGGAGTTCCGCCACCCGATCGCCCTGGGCAAACGCCTCCGCGACCGCCCGGCCGTCCCGGTCGCCGCCGCCCTCGGTGTCGGTGTCGGCGTCGCCATCGGCTTCGCCCTCTACGGCCGCCACCGCCGCGCCCGCGCCGCCGTCGCCTGACCCGCACGCTCCGCCACCAACTCCCGCGCCGCGGTCGCCAAACCCGCACGGTCCGCCGCCAACTCCCGCGCCGTCGTCGCCCGACCCGCACGGTCCGCCGCCAACTCCCGCGCCGCCGTCGCCCGACCCGCACGGTCCGCCGCCGACTCCCGGCCGCCACAACCTTCCCGCACGGTTCCTCACCCCGCACTGGCCGCTTCCCCTGACGGCCGCCGCTTTCCGGTACGCCCTCCGCCCCGCGATCCCACCTCGTCCACCCGAGCCGCCCAGCCCAACGCTCCCGGCTTTCTGGGGTTGGCTCGCCACGACCAACCACGGAACCGTGAAGTCACGCCCCGCCGCAGGGTTTGATTCAGCGGATCGCGACCACCCACGGGCGTCGCCCTGTTGGGCTGAGCGTTCTGGACGCGCCAGCGGCCAGCTCGGACCAACAGGGTCCCTGGCGGGAGCGACGATCAGTGATCAGCGCGATCCGAGTCAGCAGTCCCTTGATCTTGAACTTGATCTTCCAAGGGTTGCGGCAACTCAATGACCAGGGAGAATGGCTTTGGTCTGAGTAATAGCGGATCGCCAGATTTGCCGGGCTGATGCCTGGCGATCAAGCTCGGACCGGCGTAGAAAGGAAGTCGCGGAGCCAAGAGAAATCGGATCCATCGAGAGATCGGATCGGTCAGCTCAGGCACCGTGCACGGCCACCGGGAACCCACGCGCGATCAGCCACGGCAGGCACGTTGCGACGGGACCTATGCCGCAGGTGGTGCTTCCGCCGTCACGGGGATCATCGCCACCAGGCTGCTGGACCGTCGACAACGACCCAGGTGCACGCTTGTTAACCCGGTTCGGACGCGCAAGAGTGGCAGGGGTCGTGTGTCCGCGGAATGCGCGGACCGCGGCCCCTCTTCGTTGCCAGCCTGGGGGCCGAGCCCCCAGACCCCGCGTCGCGGTGTGGCGCTCCGGGTGGGAGAGTTGCGCGGCTTGAGGAGTCGGCGTGCTTGCTGTTAACCCACCGCCGCGAGAGGCGCGCGGCCTGAAGCCCCGCCTGCTTGCCGTTAACCCACCGCCGCGAGAGGCGCGCGGCCTGAAGCCCCGCCTGCTTGCCGTTGACCCACCGCCGCGAGAGTTGCGCGGCCTGAAGACCCGGCTGCTTGCTGGATTCGGGTGGGTTGGGGGCTTGCTGTGTCAGGTTGGGTTGGCGGCGGTGTGGTGGGACTGGATTTCGTTGTAGACGGCTCGGAAGAGGGTGGGGCGGGAGTGGAAGTCGACGCCCTGTTCCCATAGCTCGGTGTTGACGGTTTCGCCGTCGCGGCGGTCGAGGAGGACGGTGCGGCCGCTTTCGATCTCCCAGGGGCCGAGGCGGTGGATGGTGCGGTGCAGGCGGACGCGGGCGATCTCGCGCCAGCTCAGCACCCGGGAACGGAGCAGGCCGCGGATCAGCACACCGTCCGCGCTGACGTAGACGCCGAGCTGCAGGATCCGCCACGCGCCGATCACCCAGACCGCGGCCAGCAGGCAGGCGACCACCCGGACACCGTGCCCGATCAGGTCGAACTGCCGGACCGTGGCCCAGGAGAGCATCGCGAGCGCGAATGCCTCCCAGGCGATCACCAGCCAGCGCCCGGAACCGGGCTGGTACGGACGCACCCAGTTGTCAGCCACGCCAAAAGTATGCGACGCCGGGATGATCTCCGGTCACACGGTGGCGAGAACAGCGTCACCGATCGTGGCGATCTCCTCGGCGCCGGCCGTCACCGCGGACGCGTAGTGCCGCAGCCAGGAACGGACGCCGTCCGGCGTGCCGGTGGCGTAGGCGCCCGCCGAGCCCACGTACTCCGGCTCCCGGGACAGGTGCCCGACCTCGACCGAGACCAGGCCGCGCGGGTCGAAGCCGCGCCCGATCAGGGTGAGCCGGGCGGCCGCCCGGGCGACCACCCCGGCCGGGCCGGCGAACGGGCGCAGCGTGATCAGCTCGGCGTGCACGATCGCGGCGAGCAGCAGCGGCGGCGTCTCCTCGTTGCCGGCGACCAGCCCGGCGAGCGCGTCGATCCGCTCGGCGCCGCCGGTGAGCCGGCCCAGGTCGGGCGCCGGCACCACGCCGCGGGCGGCGAGCACGTGCAGCTTGGCCAGGACCTGGCGGGGCGCGCGGGGCCAGAGGTCGACCAGGCCGCCGAGCCCCTCGGCGACCCGCAGGGCGCCCTGCAGGACCGGGTCGGTGACGGTGCCGGCGCGCACGTCCTCCAGCTCGTGATGGTTGCCCTCGAGGGCGGCGCTGGCGACCGCGGCGCGCAGGCTGGCCTCGGCGGCGACCTGGCCGCCGTGCCGGCGCAGGGCCCGGTGCCGCATGGCGGCGTCGACGCTGTCCCGGGCCGCGGCCAGGGCCGGAGCGACGTCAGCGAGGTCGAGCAAGGGTGCTAGTGGATCCACCCGAACACGGTAACCGGTAAAACGCCGGAAACCCGGGGTGCACAAACACGAGTGGAACTGGCAAGATTCGCGCAGTACCGATCACGCGGGCGTCATTCGGCGCGCGCACGGCACCGCCCGGCGCGCAGCTTTCACCGGATCCCCCGGTCGGAACTAGTGTGCAACGAAGAGACCCCCGGTCACGGCAGAGGAGCCGCCCTCATGAGCGAGACATTGGAGAACCTGTCCTCGGAGACGCGGCAGTTCCCGCCGCCCGCTGACCTGGCGGCCGCCGCCAACGTCAAGGCCGAGGCGTACGCGGAAGCCACGTCCGACCGGCTCGCCTACTGGGAGCGCCAGGCCGAGCGGCTGTCCTGGGCGAAGCCGTGGGACCAGGTGCTGGACTGGTCGAACCCGCCGTTCGCCAAGTGGTTCGTCGGCGGCCGGCTGAACGTGGCCTACAACTGCGTGGACCGGCACGTCGAGGCCGGGCACGGCGACCGGGTCGCGATCCACTGGGAGGGCGAGCCCGGCGACACCCGCACGGTCACCTACGCGGAGCTGCTCAAGCTGGTCTCCCAGGCGGCCAACACGCTGACCGAGCTGGGCGTCGTCGCCGGCGACCGGGTGGCGATCTACCTGCCGATGATCCCGGAGGCCGCGGTCGCGATGCTGGCCTGCGCCCGGATCGGCGCCACGCACAGCGTGGTGTTCGGCGGCTTCTCGGTGGACGCGCTGGCCACCCGGATCCAGGACGCCGACGCCAAGGTGGTGATCACCGCCGACGGTGGTTACCGCCGCGGCAAGCCGTCCGCGCTCAAGCCGACGGTGGACGAGGCGGTGGCCCGGTGCGCGAGCATCGAGCACGTCCTGGTGGTCCGCCGCACCGGCGAGGAGGTCGCCTGGACGGAGAAGGACAAGTGGTGGCACGAGACCGTCGAGCAGGCCGCCGCCGAGCACGTGGCGCAGCCGTTCGACGCCGAGCAGCCGCTGTTCATCCTCTACACCTCGGGCACCACCGGTAAGCCGAAGGGCATTCTGCACACCACCGGCGGTTACCTGACCCAGACGTCCTACACGCACAACGCGGTCTTCGACCTGAAGCCTGAGTCCGACGTCTACTGGTGCACCGCCGACATCGGCTGGGTGACCGGCCACTCCTACATCGTCTACGGCCCGCTCTCCAACGGCGCCACCCAGGTGATGTACGAGGGCACGCCGGACACCCCGGACCGCGGCCGGTTCTGGCAGATCGTCGACAAGTACAAGGTGTCGATCCTCTACACCGCGCCGACGCTGATCCGCACCATGATGAAGTGGGGCGACGACATCCCGGCGAAGTACGACCTGTCCTCGCTGCGCGTGCTGGGCAGCGTCGGCGAGCCGATCAACCCCGAGGCCTGGATGTGGTACCGGGAGAACGTCGGCCGCGAGCGCACCCCGATCGTGGACACCTGGTGGCAGACCGAGACCGGCGCCGTGATGATCTCGCCGTTGCCCGGCGTGACCGCGACCAAGCCCGGCTCGGCGATGACCCCGCTGCCCGGGATCAGCGCGGACGTCGTCGACGACACCGCCACCCCGGTGCCGAACGGGGGCGGTGGCTTCCTGGTGCTGACCGAGCCGTGGCCGTCGATGTTGCGCACCATCTGGGGCGACGACCAGCGGTTCCTGGACACCTACTGGTCACGGTTCGGGGCCGGCGCGGGCAGCGGCGACAAGTGGATCTACTTCGCCGGTGACGGCGCGAAGAAGGACGAGGACGGCGCGCTCTGGCTGCTCGGCCGGGTGGACGACGTCATGCTGGTCTCCGGGCACAACATCTCCACCACCGAGGTCGAGTCGGCGCTGGTCTCACACCCGGCGGTGGCCGAGGCCGCGGTGGTCGGCGCGACCGACCCGACGACCGGTCAGGCGATCGTGGCGTTCACCATCCCGCGCGGCAACGTGGCGACCGAGGGTGAGGCCGGCGAGGAGCTGATCAAGGAGCTGCGCAACCACGTGGCCAAGACGCTCGGCCCGATCGCCAAGCCGCGGCAGATCATGCTGGTTCCCGAGCTGCCGAAGACCCGCTCCGGCAAGATCATGCGGCGGCTGCTGCGTGACGTGGCCGAGAACCGGTCGCTGGGCGACGTCACCACGCTCCAGGACTCGGCCGTCATGGATCTGATCAGTTCCGGTCTGCAGACGGGCAAGTCGGAAGACTGACGATCTTCTATAAGGGCTGGCAGGGATCCCCCTGCCAGCCCTTTTGTCCTATATGCATATCGCGATGTTATGACCGCGGCATACCAGGTCACCGTTGACCATCAATCGCCTGCACGTTCCCCGAACATCGGCTGGTTTGCATACGTTCACCTCTAGTCCCGAACCCCGGGGCCGTTTGACGCCGGGTCCGGCACACCGTGCCCGGCCGCAAAAACGGAGGTAAACGTAGTGCGCAAGGTAGTCGCGGGACTGCTCGGCGCTGCGATGGTGACCACCGTGGGAGCGATGGCTCCGACGGTGGCGTTCGCGGCTCCCCCGGCGGATCCGGCTCCGGTGGCACAGACCGGGGACAACGCCCCGGTCGATGACCTGCCAAACCCGCTCGAGGAGAAGCGTCGCGCGCTGCGCGAGGAGGCCGTCTCCCAGGTGGTCTCCGGCGAGTCCAAGGTGGAGACTCGTAACGGCAGCAAGATCGTAAATCTGGGCAAGACGTACGGTAACGGCGGTTTCGGTCACCCCGGTAAGAACCAGTACGTCGAGCTGGCCCGGGAGAAGACCGACAAGATCTTCGTGATCCTGACCGAGTTCGGGAACGAGCGGCACCCGTCGTTCCCCGACCAGGACACGACCGCGGCGTACGCCGGCCCGACGACTTTCGAGGGCCCGCTGCACAACGCGATCCCGCAGCCGGACCGGAAGGTGGACAACTCCACGGTCTGGCAGCCGAACTACTCGCAGGAGTACTTCCAGAAGCTGTACTTCGGCACCGGCAAGAACGTCGAGTCGGTCAAGACCTACTTCGAGACCCAGTCGTCCGGGCGCTACAGCGTCGACGGTGAGGTCACCGACTGGGTCAAGGTCAAGTACAACGAGGCCCGCTACGGCCGGTCCAACGACGACCCGAAGGACGCCAACGGCGACGACCCGGCGGTCTGCGCCAGCAGCAACTGCACGAACGTGTGGCAGCTGGTCCGGGACGCGGTCACCCAGTGGTACGCCGACCAGATCGCCGCCGGCAAGACGCCGGCCGAGGTCAAGGCGGACCTGGCCACGTTCGACCAGTACGACCGGTACGACTTCGACGGCGACGGCAACTTCAACGAGCCGGACGGCTACCTCGACCACTTCCAGATCGTCCACGCCGGCGGCGACCAGGCCGACGGTGACCCGTCCCAGGGTGAGGACGCCGTCTGGAGCCACCGCTGGTACGCCTACTCCAGCGACGCCGGCACCAGCGGCCCGACCGGCAACCTGCTCGGCGGCACCCAGATCGGGGACACCGGCCTCTGGGTCGGCGACTACACGATCCAGCCGGAGAACGGTGGCCTGAGCGTCTTCGTCCACGAGTACACCCACGACCTGGGCCTCCCGGACGACTACGACACCAGCGGCGGCGGCGACAACAGCAACGAGTACTGGACGCTGATGGCGCAGAGCCGGCTCAGCGCCAAGGGCGACGAGGGCATCGGCACCCGTCCGGGCGACCTGGGTGCGTGGAACAAGCTGCAGCTCGGCTGGCTCAACTACGAGTCGGTCAAGGCCGGCCAGAAGAAGCTCGTGAACCTCGGGCCGCAGGAGTACAACACCGCCAAGAAGCAGGCCCTGGTGGTCAACCTTCCGGACAAGAAGGTCACCACGGACCTCGGCCAGCCGTTCGCCGGGAGCAAGCAGTTCTTCTCCGGCAACGCTGACGACCTGAACGTGTCGCTGTCCAAGGCGATCGACCTGACCGGCAAGAGCAGCGCGAGCGTCTCGCTGCAGGGCCGGTACGCGATCGAGGAGGACTACGACTACCTGTACGCCGAGGCCTCCACCGACGGCGGCGCCAACTGGACCAAGCTCGACGGTACGGTCGGCGGCGAGCCGTTCGCCAAGGACGGCAGTGGCGCTCCGGCGATCACCGGCACCTCCGCGAACGCGTGGAAGCCGATCGAGGTGCCGCTGACCGGCTACGCCGGCAAGAACATCCAGTTCCGCCTGCACTACGTGACCGACGGTGGCGTCTCCGAGGGTGGTTTCTTCGGTGACGAGCTGACCGTCACCGCCGACGGCGCGGTCCTCTCCACCGAGGGCGCCGAGGGCACCTCGACCTGGACCGCGGACGGCTTCAAGATCGTCGGCTCCACCGTCACGAACGACTTCCCGAACTACTACATCGCGGGTTACCGGAGCTACACCTCGTACGACAAGTACCTGGCGACCGGCCCGTACAACTTCGGGTGGGCGAACACCAAGCCGGACTGGGTGGAGCACTACAACTACCAGACCGGTCTGCTGGTCTCGTACTGGGACACCTCGCAGGTCGACAACAACACGAACGTGCACCCGGGGTCGGGCCTCAACCTGGTCATCGACGCGCACCCGAAGCCGTTCAACAACCCGGCCGGCGTGCCGTGGCGCTCCCGGGTCCAGGTCTACGACGCTCCGTTCGGCCTGCTCCCGACCGACGGCATGACCCTGCACCTGAACGGCGAGAAGTCGGTCATCAAGCCGCTCTGGGGCAACCCGGTCTTCAACGACAAGGACAAGTACTTCTACGAGGAGCTGCCGAACCACGGCGTCAAGCTCCCGGCCGTCGGCGTCAAGATCGCGGTGGTGGGCCAGCTCGGCACCTCGATGACCGTCGCGGTGTACTGATCCACAGGTTCTGAACGCACCACCCAGCAGCGCCCGGGGACCCTACGCCCCGGGCGCTGCCCCTTTTCCGGGGAACCATTACGCGCCGCGATTCGTCCCAACGGTGACGCCTTGCGCGGGAAGGATGATCGGATGCGCAGTCACAGAAGGATCGGCATCGCCGTCGCGGCCGGAGCACTCGCCGCCGGATGCGGCGCCACGCCCAGCTCGTCGGCCTCGGCCCCGCCACCGTCGGTCTCCGCTCCGGCCCCGTCGGTCTCCGCCCCGGCCCCGTCGCCGTCGGTCTCGGCCCCGTCGCCGCTGCCCACCGGCGCGACGACGGCACCGCTGCCCACCATCACGAAGACGGTGAAGCCGCCCAAGCAGCCGACCGACACGCTCCCGCAGAACGGCTGGGTGACCGGGATGGTGACCAAGGGTGGCACCGGTCCCTGTTACGGCCTCACCACCGACGAGGGGACCGTCTACGCGCTCTACAACACCGACGGCGTCAAGCTGCAGGACGGCGCCCGGGTCTCCGTGAAGCTGGAACCCAGCCTGCTGAAGATCTACTGCGGGCCGGGCCAGCTGATGACGATGCTCGAGGCGAAACCGGTCAAGTGATCACACGTGGGTTCACGAGTGCCTCGCGCCGGTCGTGACAGCGGAGCATAGGCTGGCCGCATGGACGAGTCGGTGGTAATGGCGGAGGGCCCGTGGACCCACCGTTTCGTCGGCGCCAACGGCAGCCGGTTCCACGTGGTGGAGGTCGGCACCGGCCCGCTCGTCCTGTTCCTGCACGGCTTCCCGGAGTTCTGGTGGGCCTGGCACGACGTCATGACCCGGGTCGCCGACGCCGGCTTCCGGGCCGCCGCCATCGACCTGCGTGGTTACGGGCTGAGTGACAAGCCGCCGCGCGGTTACGACGGCTACACGATGGCCGCCGACGTGACCGGCTTGATCCGCGCGCTCGGCGAGCGGTCCGCCACGATCGTCGGCGCCGGAGCCGGCGGCATGGTCGGCTGGGCCGCCGCGGCCTTCCACCCCAAGCTGGTCAACCGCCTGGTGGTGCTCGGCGCGGCGCACCCGCTGCGGCTGCGGGCCGCGCTGTTCGCCGATCCTCGCGGTCAGTTCGCGGCCTCCGCCACCATCCTCAAATTCCAGGTGCCACGGTACGAACATGTGCTCACCAAGGACGACGCCGCCCTGATCGGCGAGCTGATGGCGCACTGGAGCAGCCCGGAGTGGGCGGCCACCCCGGAGTTCGCCGACTACTCGCACCGCTGCCGGCAGGCGATCCAGATCCCGCAGGCGTCGTTCTGCGCGCTCGAGGCGTACCGCTGGGTGGCCCGGAGCGCGCTGCGGCTGCAGGGCTACCGCTTCGTCAAGCTGATGCAGCAGCCGCTCAGCATGCCCACGCTGCAGCTGCACGGCGCGCTGGACACAGCGATCCTGCCGCGCACCGCGCAGGGCTCCGGGCGGTATGTGACCGCACCCTACGAGTGGCGTCTGCTGCCCGGGGCCGGGCACTTCATCCACCAGGAGGCGCCGGACTTCGTCACCGGCGAGATCCTCCGGTGGCTGAAGACGCCGTCCTAGCTTTCTTCCGAAGTACGGTGCCGGCCTTCTTCCGAAGTGCGGCGCCGGCTTCTCTTTGGAAGTGCGGCGTCAGCCTTCTTTCGAAGTGCGGCGCCGGCACTTCTTTCGACGTGCGGCGCCGGCACTTCTTTCGACGTGCGGCGCCGGCACTTCTTTCGACGTGCGGCGCCGGCACTTCTTTCGACGTGCGGCGCCGGCTAGACCCGGTGCTCGTACCGGTCGTGCACCTCGGCGGCCGGCGCCCAGCCCTGGTAGACGCCGTAGTCGAACTCCTCCAGCCCGAGCTGGCGGGCCACCGGAGCGCGGCCGCCGGTGTACTCCAGGCGCAGCCAGGTGTCCGCCTCGGCGAGCACGATGAACGGCTCGCCGCGCCAGGTGCACATGGTCCGGACGTAGGCGATCTCGTCGTACTCGTCCGGCTCCAGGACCCGGACGTAGCGCCCGGGCTTGACCTCGGTGAACCCCTCAGCCGGCCGGGGCGAGTAGATCCGCACCCGGTCGGCGTCCGGCACCGCGTCGTACTCCTCGCCCTGCCAGGTCACCACGTAACCGTCGCGCATCACTGCTCACCCACCCGGCGCCAGAGCGGCCCGTCCGCGTCGAAGATCGCCACCATGCGCTCGTTGCCGTCCGCGTCGATGCGCCACAGCTGGGCGCCGTGCGGCAGCCGGACGCTGTCCACTTTGAACTCCGCGATCACGTCGCGGCCCTCGCCCGGGGCGAACCCGTTGCCCCGGAACGGCGGCCGCTCGATCACCCAGCCGTCCATCGCGCGCAGCGCCTGCTCGTTCTGCCCGCCGTAGGGGATCCGGTACAGGCTGGGCCGGAACGCCGGCCAGCGCAGCACGAAGGCCTCCTTCGCGTCCGGCTGGAACGGCGACGACTCGTAGTAGAGCCCGAGCGCGCCGAACAGCTCGGCCGGGGTACGCAGGTGCTCGACCTCGGACGCCCGGTGCACGAACCCGGCCACCCGGTCGTATCCCCGGTCCAGGTAGTAGTCGACCTGCTCGGCGGCGATCGTCTTCTGCATGACGGTGGCGTGCTGCGCCTCGTCGCTGACCGGGTCCGGAGCCGGCACCGGGACGCCCGGCTCCTCGGCCGACGGCGTCTCGATCGGGTCGGCACCGAGACCGGCCTCGGTGGCCCAGTTCGCCAGGGCGATGATCTGGGTGCCCGGGTACTTCGCGCCGACCGGGGTGCCCGGGTTGACGGCGAACGACCAGTTCGGGTCGGGCCAGTTGCGGATCAGCTCGTAGAACCGGACGCCCACCGTGCGGGTCGGCTCGCCGAAGTGCTCGGAGAGCCGGTCCTTGCTGGTGAAGACGATCAGGAACTTCTCCCCCTCCACCTCCTCCGGCTGGAACGCGAACCCGGACTCGCCGGGCGCGCTCCCCGGGCGGGAGTGGTGGGCCACCGGCACCAGCACGTTCGCCAGCAACAGGGTGGACAGGAAGACGTCGGTGTTCCCGGCGTCCGCGGCCTCGCGCAGCTCGCGCTCCGTTTCGTTGGCCGGGACGAAGTTCTGGTGCGCCTGGTCGTCCGGGCCAGGCCCGGAACCGCCGCCGGTCGCCGAGCCGGTCACGCCGAGCCCGGAGGTCCCCGACGTCGGCGCGGTCGCGGCGGCCACCTTGCTGGTCGGGATGACCTGCGTGGCGAAGGCCTGACTCGCGTACGCCGAGGCGGGGCTGCCCTGCGGCGGCATGCCGAGGGACGGCCCGGGAGCGGGCACCGCGGGCACGGTGTAGCTGGGGGTGGCCGGCGCGTACGCCGACGGGCCGTAACCGGACGGCACCCCGGCCGGGGAGCCGTAGGCCGCTCCGCCGGACGACCCACCAGCCGGCGAGCCGTAACCGGAAGCGGGGCTGCCGGGAGTGGCCGCCACCGCCGGGCCGCCCGAGGCCGGAGCCGGGTACGCCGAGCTGCCGGAAACTGCCGCGCCGGAGGTGGGGCCGGGCGCACCCGCGCCGGAAATCGGACTCCCCGGAGCAGCCGCGCCGGACACCGGGTGACCGGGCGCCGGGTGACCGGGCGCCGCAGCACCAGACACCGGGTGACCAGGCGCCGCAGCACCAGACACCGGATGACCAGGCGCCGCAGCACCAGACACCGGATGACCAGGCGCCGCAGCACCAGACACCGGATGACCAGGCGCCGCAGCACCAGACACCGGATGACCAGGCGCCGCAGCACCGGAGACGGGGTGGCCCGGTGCTGCCGCGCCGGAGATCGGGTGCGCCGGACCGCCACCGAAGCCCGGAGCGGCCGACGGCGTCGAGCCGTAGCCGGTCGGGCCGGAGGAGCCGGAGACGGGCGCGCCCGGACCGGACGGGCCGAAGCCCGGCGCGGAGGCGCCCGGCCCACTGCCCGACGCGCCGTAGCCGGACGCCGAGGTGCCGGAGCCGTAGCCCGGAGCACTCCGGTCAGCCCCGGAGGCACCCGGGATCACCGGCGGCAGCAGTCCCGGGCGGCCGGTCGGCGCGGAACGGTCACCGGCCGGGCCGGAGTCACCGCGCGACAGGGCCGGAGCCGGTCCGGACGGGCCGAAGCGATCCGCCGCCGACGGGTCACGCTGGGCGAGAGCAGGGTCCGGCGCCGGGGTGTGCCCACCGGTGAGCGCCTGCGCGGCGGCCGCCATCGACGACGGGCGCTCCGACGGCGGGGTCACCTGCCGGCGGGGCAGCGCGTTGCCCTGCCCACCGGACAGGCTCGGCGCACCGGGAGCCGGCGTGGTCTGCGCGGCCGCGGCCTGCGGCGACGCGGGGCCCTGCGGGAAGCTCGGGGACGTGGCGGCCGGCGCCGGGTTCGTCCGGGGATTGGTGAACCCGGAGAACGACGTGGTCTGCGCGGGCCCCGCGGTCTGCCCGGGCTGCCGCCGCGGCAGGTCGGAACCCCCGCGCGAGGGCAGCGGACCGGCACCCGACGAGGGATCGGCCCCGCCACGGGACGGCAGCGGACCCGCACCCGCGAAGTCAGAGCCACCACGGGTGGGCAGCGGACCCCCACCCGCGAGATCAGAGCCACCACGGGTAGGCAGCGGACCCCCACCCGCGAGGTCGGAGCCACCGCGGGACGGCAGGGGACCCCCACCCGGCGACAGGTCGGACCCGCCCCGCGAGGGGAGCGGGCCGGCACCCGGCCGGCTCGGCAGCGGACCCGCGCCGGCGGGCGAGCCGGCGCCGAGCCCCGGAGCCCGGGCGCCGCCCAGCGCCGCCCAACTCGGGTCGACCTGCGCCTCGGCCGGGTCATACGGCGTGACGTGCTCGGGGATCGGCGGCGTGTTCGCCATCGGGGTCCGGACCGGCAGCGGCGCCTTCGGGTCCTGCAGCGGGCCGCGCGGGTCGTTCTCCGGCCCGAAGGGCACCGAGTCCGAATTCCAGCCCGGCGTGGCCATGCCACTGCCGGTCGCGCCGCGGACGGGCAGCCCACCCGGCCCGCTCGGCGCGCCCGAGGCGGCCGGCGAACCGGGGAAGTCACGAGCACCCGCAGGGCCGCCCGGGAAGTCACGCGGACCGGCCGGCGAACCGGGGAAGTCACGCGGACCGGCCGAGGCCGCCATGGAGCCCGGGAAGTCACGGGGACCAGCCGGGGCGGCCGGCGAGCCCGGGAAGTCGCGCGGCACGGTCGGCGCCTGGTAGCCCGCCGGCACCGGGGCGGCCGGCGAGCCGACCGGCTGCCCGGACGCGGGCGACCCGGCGGGAGCGGGCGGCTGAGCCGACGGGTCGGACCCGGACGGAGTCCGCACCGGAAGTCCGGACGGCGTGGTCGGCCGAGTCGGCAGGCTGGTCGGACGCGTCGGCAGACCGCTCGGCTGCGCCCCGGGACCGGTCGCCGGAACCGCCTCCGGCGTGGTGGGCGAAGCCCCACCCGGCCCGAACTGCGGCGCGCCGCTGGGAACCGGCGCACCACCCGGAGCGGGCGTGCCACCGGGCTGCGGCGCACCCCGCTGCGGCAGGCCGGCCGGCGTCAGACCTGGCTGCGGAGCGCCACCGGCGACGCCCGGCGCAGACGCGGGCGCGCCCGGAACACCGGGCGCGCCATTCGGTCCAGCCGGAGCACCGGGTGCTCCGGAAGCAGCGGAATATGCCGGATAGCCGGATGCGGTCTCGGCCGGCGCTGAAGTCTCGTAGGTCGGCCCACCGGGCCCGTCGCCGGCCCGCTTGGCCGCGAGCGCGGCCGCGCCGATCTCCTGGATCTTGGAGGTGCCGTGCACCTCGCGGCCCGGGCCCCGGGTCGGGAGCCGCAGGTCACCGCGTGCGAGCTGGGCGACGAACCAGGCCGGCAGGTATCCCTCGATCGGCAGACCGGGGTTGACCGCCAGCCACCACTCCAGGTTTGGCCAGGTGTTGGCCAACTCCGAATACGGCACCCGGCGGGACGCGCCGGTGTAGTCCGACAGGCAGGAGTGCAGCGCCTCCTGCGAGGTGAACGCCAGCACATGGGTGCGACCACCGGTGCTCCAGGTGCCCCAGCCCAGCGGCGCCAGACCCGCCAACGCGTCGGCCGACACTGGTAACAGAAGGTCGACACCGGCGAGAATGCGGAAATAGGACTCCTGGTCGTCGGTGCGCAACGCATCGCGCATCGCGACCTCGGCGTCCGTAGCCGGTTCCCACTCGGACACGTCCACCTCTCCCCACACGCGTGCGACGGATCCATCTCAACGCGTATAAACCTACAAGGCCAGACAGCAATGACAATGGGCGGCAGTGCGCTGACGGCCGAGTTGTATCCGGGCGCGCCCGGCATGCGGCCGCGCCGAGCCGTGACACCCGCTCCGATCGCCCGGCGCAATGATCCAACAACCGATGGTAGCCGTGTCAACCACCCGGACCAGTACGCGAACGGGCGACCTCAAACCACCCGGATCGGACCAATGGGAGCGCCCGAACGGGTAATCCCGCACCGGCTCACTGGAACCGCTGGGTAGCCGCCCGCTCGGTCGCCACGTAATCGGCCGCCGACTCGTCCACCGCGACCTTGATCTGCCGCAGGATGCTCTCCAGATCGGTTGAGGCGGCCCGCCACTTGGCCTGGCGCTGGGCATATGCCTCGCGCGCCTCGCCGGCCCAGGTCTCCACCAGCGGCGCGGCATCCCGCTCCAGTTGGTCGAGCTGGCCCCGCAGGGTGCCGAGCGCCTTGTCGATGTCGACGCCGGCCTGCTGCAAGGCGCCGAAGTTGACGAGCAGAACTCCGTCGTTCACAGAAATCCTCCGGGAGAGTCAGAAGTGTCAGAGCGGCAGGGTGAACGTGCCGCCGGTGCGGGCGACACGGCTGGCGGCGTCGGCATCGGTGGAGTGATAGCCGGCTCCGGACGCCCGGATCGACTCGGCGGTCTCGGCGAGCGCGTTGTTCAGGCTCCTCAGGTCGGCCGCATATTGCGTCTTGACCTGCTCGAACGCGCTCGCCCCGAGCCCTCGCCAGGAGCCGCTGAGCCCGGACAGCTGGGACATCAAGGTGCTCAGCATCAGCTGCAGCGCACCGTTGACCTGATCGAATTTGGCGGCGGTGCTCGCCATCACCGCGGACTCGGCCTGCGTCATGGCCATTTCGAGGTCACCCCCATTCTGCTGTGGACAGGGTCGCCCCGATCACCCATGCATCGACATGGGTCATCAGGTTTGCTGGCGCGACCAGGCATTGACCCCGATGGGTGATCGCCCGATCACGCTGTGGGCCTCGACGCTAGGGGATCGGTGGCCGGCGGCGGAAGCCCCGATGTCAAACCTGTGGATAACTCTCGCCTGTGGACAACGGACCCGGCGGATCCGGGATTCGGCCTACCATGGCCGCGCACGATGATCGATGTCCGGCGCGATCGGGGAGGGTGACGTGACGACCGAGCTGACGGCACCCCGGCAGTCCGCCGGCACGGCCACGGCACCGGCCCGCCCGGCCTATCAGCTGCGTCTCCACCAGGTGATCGCCACGCAGGCCGCGGTGGTCCTGGTCCTGATCGGCGTCGTCACCGGCGGGCCGGCGCTGGTCGCCGCCGTGCCGGGCGCCGCATTCGTCCTGGCGCTGACCTGGCTGCGGGTCCGCGGTCGCTGGGCCTTCGTGTGGCTCGCCGCCGTCCTGCATCTGCGGTCCCGCCGCCGCGCCGCCCTCCGCCTGACGCCTGCCGATCGCCCGGCCACCGGCCCACCGGCAGCCGCCCGTCGCCGGCTCACCGCTGGGCCACCGCGCCGGACCACATCCGATCTGGCGGAGGACCTCCAGCTGCGGACCGCCGCGGCGATCCTCCAGCTCACCGCGCCGGACGTCCGGGTCACCTCGACCGATCTACCCGACGGCGAGGCCGCGCTGCTGGCCGACGCCGCCGGCCTCACCATGCTGCTCGAGCTGGGCGATCCCGCCGCCCTGCTCGCCGAGGCCCGGCCGGACCTGCCCGCGCCCTGGGAGTTGCTGCCCGCCGACGCCCGGGACCGGCCACCGGGCCGGGTCCAGTTGCTGCTGGCCGGAGTGCCGGCGCCCACCGCCACGGCCGGCACCGGCCCGGTCGGCGGCTCCTACCGGATGCTCACCGAGGGCCGGGTGCTCGGGCACGCCCGCGCGGTCCTCGCGGTCCACATGTCATATGCGGACGGCTGGTCCGACAGCGAGCTGCGCCGCGCCCTGACCCGCCAGGTCCGCAGGCTCGCCAGGCGCCTGACGGCGCAACCCCTCGACCGGCCCCGGGCCGTCCGTCTCTTCTTCGACCTTTCGTACGCCGATCCGGCCGCCCCGATCCACGAGGACTGGACGACGCTCCGGACCGGTGACCTGTCCCAGGCGACGTTCCACGGGCGCGCGCCGGGCGGGACCGGCCTCTCCGCCGAACTGCTGGCCCGGTTGCTCCTGCTGCCCGCCACGGCGACCACCGTGACCGTCACCGCCGACCTGCCCGCCGTGCGTCTCCCGTTCCCGCCGCCACCGGGCCGCCCACTGACCGAGCCGGTGCCGGCCGAGCCACCCGTGGTCACGTTGGCCGTGCGGCTGGCTGCCCGCGATCCGGCCGTCCTGGACGCCGCGGAGGCCGCCCTGCGGCAGCTGGCCGTCCGCGAGCGGGTCCCGCTTCACCGGCGGGACGGCGAGCACCTGCCCGGCCTCGCCGCGACCCTGCCGCTCGCCCTCGCCGGGCCGGAGGCACCGATCGGCTGGCACCGGCCCGCGGCACCATCGACGGCGGGTGACGCTTTCGGCCGGCTGGCGGTGCCCACCGGCTGGGCCGGGCTCACCGTCGGCCGCAACCGGCAGGGCCACCCGATGCTGGTCCGGCTGTTCCGGCCGGAGCACACCCGGGTGCTGCTGGTGGGCGGCGTCCGATGCGCGCAGCTGACCGCCTTCCGCGCGATGGCGATCGGCGCCCGGGTCCTGGTCCGCACCCACCGCCCGCACGACTGGGCCGCCTTCGCCCGCAGCGCCGCGGTGCCCAGCGGCGCGATCGGCATCGTCCCCGTGGACCACCCGGCCGTGCCCCCACCCGGCTCCCCCTTGCACCCGGTCCTGACCATCCTCGACCCCGACCCCCACACCAGCCCACCCGCCACAGCACCACCCTCCGGCCGCCCCGATGGTGGCGACCTGGCCACCCGCCCACCCTTCACGGCACGTCCGGAGAATCGGTCGTCCTTCGCGGCACCGCCGGAGAACCGCCCACCCTCCACGGCACCGCCGGAGAATCGGTCATCCTTCGCGGCACGGCCGGAGAACCGCCCACCCTTCGCGGCGCCACCGGAGAATCGCCCACCCTTCACGGCACCGCCGGCGAATCGGTCATCCTTCGCGGCGCCACCGGAGAATCGCCCACCCTTCACGGCACCGCCCGAGAGCCGCTCATCCAGCGGCGCGCCGCCAGCGGGCCCGGCCCCCGGCGTGACCAGGGTGGGCTCTCCCGAGGCGGCCACCATCCGGGAGCTGGCCAGCTGGCTGGACGCCGAGTCCCCGCCTGACGCGCCGGCCCCACGGACAGATCGGACACCGGCCGCGGCAGAGCCGAACTCCCAAGCGCCGACCGGGACAGCGTCCCGGACCGACCAGACACCCGCCGGGGCCGACCAGACACCCGCCGGGACCGAGGCGGATTCGCCGGTCGACCGGACGCCGAGCGTCATCGAGCTGGCGGTCCGGACCGACTGGACGGCGGCCGCCTCCGCCGCGGCGGAGGCGGCGGCGGAGGCGGCGGCGGAGGCGGCGGCGGAGAGCGAGCCCGACGAGGACGAGGACGACTGGGGGCCACCGCCTCCACCCGGGGAAGGCCCGTGGGCGGCGACGCTGACCCTTCGGGAGGCGGTTGGGGACGAGGAGGCGGTTCTGAGGGCGGACCTGCTGCTGGTGCAGCCGCTCCGGGAGGCGGAGGCGCAGCTGGTCGGTGACGCGCTCGAGCTCGGCGACACCACCCGGCTCCTGGGCCGGATGCGGCCTGGCATGCTCGGCGTGCTCAGCCCACCGGCCGTGCGCTGGGCGATGCTCGCGCCCACTCCGGTGGAGAAGGTGCTGATCGGCGACCTGGAGCGTCCCATGGATGAGCGATAGATCTCGATATGCCGGATTCTCCGGCGGTGGGCGGATGAAGATCGCGGAGTGTCGTACCCACCACTGGCACGGCCGTGGCACGATCCCCTGCCATGGGCATCATCATCCGGCTCGTGATCACGGCCATCTCGCTGTGGATCGCGACCCTGGTCATCGACGGGATCGACCTCTCCGCAGACTCCGCCGCCGGTAAGGCCGGCACGCTCCTCGCGGTCGCGGCGATCTTCGGTCTGGTGAACGCGATCCTCCGGCCGATCATCAAGACGGTCGGCTGCGGGTTCTACGTCTTCACCCTCGGCCTGGTCGCGATCGTGGTGAACGGTCTGCTGTTCATGCTGACCAGCTGGATCGCGGGCAAGCTCGACCTGGGCTTCCACGTCGACGGCTTCATCGCCGCGGTCCTCGGCGCGCTGCTGGTCGGCGTCGTCAGCTGGCTGCTCAACATGCTGGTCCCGGACGGCGACGACTGATCCCGGCCCACGACTGACCCGACCCACAACTGACCCGACCCACGACTGATCCGGCCCGCCCTCAGCCGTGAACCCTCGCGGGGCGCCCACCCGGCGCCCCGCGATCACGTGCACCCCGGCACCAGCCCGGCCCGCGCAGGAAAGCCACCCGAAGAAGCCCCGCAAGAGAGACCGCGCGAAGGAACCACGCGAAGAATCCTGGCAAATGGGACCGCGCGACGGAGCCACGCGAAGAAGCCCGGCAAAAGGGACCGCGCGAAGGAACCACACGAAGAAGCCCCGCAAAAGAGACCCTGCGAAGAAGCCACGCGAGAGAGACCCTGCGAAGGAGCCACGCAACGAGGCTCCGCAAACCGCGCGAAGGAACCACGCGAAGAGGGTCCGCGAGAGCACGCGAAGGGGCCGGGCGGAGAGTCAGGCGAGGAGAGGGCCAGCCGAACTCCGCCGACCAGGCGCGGGGCAGGCCAGCGGGCGTGGATTGGCCCTGTGAGCTGGGATATAGGCAAGGACCGGCACGGTTCACTCCCCTTACCGTGGGAGGCATGAACGACGAGCGGCGCGGCTACCTGTACGGCCTCACGGCGTACGCGATCTGGGGCTTCTTCCCGATCTACTTCAAGCTGCTGCAGCCCTCTCCCCCGCTGGAGATCCTCGCCCACCGGGTGATCTGGTCGGTCGCCTTCGTCGCCCTGCTGCTCACCGCGATGCGCAACTGGCGCTTCCTCGGCCGCGTGCTGCGCACCCCGCGCCTGCTCGGCGGGATCACCGCCGCGGCCCTGCTGATCGGCGTGAACTGGGCGACCTACATCTACGGCGTGAACTCGTCCCGGGTGGTCGAGACCGCGCTCGGCTACTTCATCACCCCGCTGGTCGTGGTCCTGCTCGGCGTGACCGTGCAGCGCGAGCGACTGCGGATCTGGCAGTGGCTGGCGGTCGGCATCGGCGGCCTGGCGGTCGCCGTCCTCACCGTCGACTACGGCCGCCTGCCGTACATCGCGTTGCTGCTGGCCGCCTCGTTCGGCTCGTACAGCCTGATCAAGAAGCGGATGTCGCTGCCGCCGGCCGAGGGGATGTTCGTCGAGTCGGCGGTTCTGGCGCTGCCCGCGCTCGGCTACCTGACCTGGTTGAATTTGACCGGCGGGGCGGAGTTCGGGCACGTCTCGGCGGGGCACACCGCGCTGATGCTCTTCTCCGGCGTGGCCACCGCCGTGCCGTTGCTGCTCTTCGCCGCCGCGGCGAACCGGGTGCCGCTGGTCGGCCTCGGCATCCTGCAGTACGTCGCGCCGATCCTGCAGCTGGCCTGCGGTGTGCTGATCTTCCACGAGCCGATGCCGGCGGCCCGGCTCGCCGGGTTCGGCCTGGTCTGGATCGCCCTGATCATTTTCACCGCGGACGGCATCCGCAGCGCCCGCGCGGCCGCCCGGCTCCGGGCCGCCGTCGCGTCCGACCAGCCGGCCGCCGTCGCATAGCAAGGACCAGGCAAAGCCAACAGGACCAGGCAAAACCAAGCGGAACAAGCCCCAGCGAGAACCAGGCGAAGCCAAGCGGAACAAGCCCCAGCAAGGACCAGGCGAAGCCAAGCGGAACAAGGCCCAGCGAGGCGAGGGGCCAAGGCCAGGCGGAACAAGAGCGAGGCGAGGGGCCAAGGCGAGACGGAGCGCGCTGGACCAGGGTCAGCGAGGACGGTAGGTCAGCATGACCTTGCCGTCGAAGCGGACCAGGTCCAGCCGGTCCAGGCTCTCCACCGGGAAGTGCGTGCTGGCCGGCATCCGGAACTCCGCTCCCGGGTGCGCCATCCACGAGCCCAACTGCTCGCTCTGGTCGTCGGGTCCGTAAGCGATCAGCCGGAACGTGTACGGCTTCTCGGTCTCCGCGTACCGGCAGACCATCTCCACCTTGGTCCCGCCGGAGGTCCCGGTGAGCCGGATGTTCGCCGAGATCGGCGACTGCGCGTCGACCGCGCTCATCGCCATCGCCGGCCCGGTCGCCGCGCTGCCCGGCTCCGGCCGGTTCATCAGCCACCAGCCGGCGCCACCGCCGAGCAGCACGATCAGCACCAGCGCCGCCACGGTGCTCAACGCCCGTACCGAAAAGGTCCTGGCCGAAGGGGAAGCCGAAGAAGCCGGGGAAGAAGCGGCCGGCTGGTAATTGCGGGCCGGTTCCGGACCGGCCAGCGACGGATCCAGCAACCGGACGAACTCGTCCGCGTCGAGCCGGTCCAGCATGTCCGGAACCCGGGACAGGTCGGCCACCGCTTCCCGGCAGAACGAGCAGCTGGCCAGGTGGTGCTCGTAGGCCGCGCGTTCCGCCGGTGACAGCGCACCGAGGACGTACGCGGCGTCGTCGTGCCCGTCCTCACAGCGCATCGTTTCCGCCTCCAGCCGGCATTCCGTCATCCGCACTCTGGTACGCGGCAACCGGCGGGGAGGTTCAAATATCCATTAAAACCGCACCTCAAGCTGTAGCGATTCGGTCACTGAACAGTCTCGGGGCTGCGGAAACGTCGTCCAGGAAGATCAGGCGGTGGCGGACTCGCCACCGGACAGGGCCTCGGCCACGTTCCGCGCGGCGGCGGTCAGCTTGGCGCGCACCACCCGCGCCGAGGTGAGCATCTCGGCGGCCGGCATCGAGCAGGCGAGCACCAGCCGGCGCTCCATGTCCCGGTCGGCGACCACCACCACCGCGGCCGAGGCCAGCCCCTGCCGGAACTGTCCCATCTCGATCTGCATGCCGCGCCGCTCGCCGGCGGCCAGGTCGGCCTCGAGCGCCTCCGGCGTGGTCAGCGTGGTCGGGGTGAACGCCCGCATCCCGTAGTCCCGCAGGTATCGCCCGCGCTGGTCCGGGGTGAGCGTGGCGAGCAGCGCCTTGCCCAGCGCGGTGGCGTGCCCGCCCTCGTCGAAGCCGGGCGCGATGTCGTCCAGGAACGGCGATCGGGCGCCCTCGGCGGAGGCGGTGACCGCGATCCGGCCGCCGACGAACCGGCCCAGGTAGTGGCTGTAGCCGGTGTCGAGCGCGGCACGGCGCAGCGCGTCGCCGACCGCGGGCGGGCCGCGGAAGGCCGAGACGAGCTCGCGGTACCGATCCGCGATCTCCAGACCGACGATGTAGGTGCCGTCCTCGCGCCGGATCACGTAGCCCTCATAGGCCAGCGTGCGCACGAGGTGATAGGTCGTCGCGACGGTCAGCTCACAGCGCCGGGCGATCTGTTTCACCGTGAGCCCGCGTGGAGCCCGGCCGACCGACTCCAGGACGCGCAGGGCACGCGACACGCTCCGGATGAGATCTGACGGCTCCGCTAGCGGGTCACGCACAGCTACCTCCGAGGCCAGGGACTTACACCATATGAAGAAACATCCGGCGACGGAATGCCAAAACCATGTGGATCACGGTCGATTTGCACAGCGGGTGTGATCAATAGAACGGGGCGTGTCCGAACGTGTCCGAATTGGCTTAGTCTGCGTCCGCCGCCATCTGCCCCGAATCAGCCCCAAAACCCCGGCCCCAACAGGCAAAACGTGACCAGCGCGGGGCATCCCGCGTGTACCACGACAATTTCTGTTTCGACAACGGTCTTCCCGGCGGCAGTGCGCCCCCGACCGCCATTTTTTCGCCGGGCAGTCCGACCCCGACGGTCGCGGCGCGGCGCGAGGCCGCGTTCAACGCCTTTCCGGTACGCCCTCCGCGGGCGTGAGTGGACGGCCGGCACCCGTCCGGGCAGCGTCGGTGGTCATGTGCCGGCCGGCGGCATCGAGCCGCCCAGTAGCCGGCAGAAGCTCAGTTCGTCCGGTCGGCGATGTAGTCGCAGAGGGCTTCCATCGCCCGCTTCGCGTCCCCGTCGGGCAGCGGCGCCAGCCGGGCCCGCGCCTCCTCCGCATAGCCGCGCACGGTCTCCCGGGCCTGCTTCATCGCCGCCGACTCGCGCAGCAGGGTGAGCGCCTCGGCGTGCAACGCGTCGTCGGTGATCGGCCCGGCGGAGAGCAGCTCGCGCAGCCGCACCGCGGCCGGGTCGGCGTCGTCGCCGGCCAGCGCGTAGAGCACCGGCAGCGTCGGCACGCCCTCGCGCAGGTCGGTGCCGGGCGTCTTGCCGGACTGCGCCGACTCGGAGGCGATGTCGAGCAGGTCGTCGGAGAGCTGGAAGACCAGGCCGATCTTCTCGCCGTAGCCGGCCAGGGCCTCGGTGACCTCGCGGGACGCGCCGGAGAACAGGCCGCCGAAGCGGGCCGCGGTGGCGATCAGCGAACCGGTCTTGTCCGCGATGACCTGCAGGTAGTGGTCGATCGGGTCGCGGTCACGCGGGCCGACCGTCTCGGCGATCTGGCCGTGCACCAGGCGGGAGAAGGTCTGCGCCTGCAGGTGCACCGCCTCGGTGCCGAGCTTGGCGGCCAGCTCCGCGGCCTGCGCGAAGAGGTAGTCACCGACCAGGATGGCCACCGAGTTGCCCCAGCGCGAGTTGGCGCTCGGAGCGCCGCGACGCACCGGCGCCTCGTCCATCACGTCGTCGTGGTAGAGCGTCGCGAGGTGGGTCAGCTCGACCACGTTGGCCGCGTCGACCAGCTCCGGCCGGGACGGGTCGCCGAACTGTGCGGCCAGCGCCACCAGCATCGGCCGCAGTCGTTTGCCCCCGGCGTCGGCGAGGTGGCGCGCCGCCTCGGTGACCAGCGGGTCCGCGCTGGCGACGTGCACCCGCAGCGCTTCCTCCACGGCCACCAGCGTCGCCGACACCGACGCGTCCATTGCGGGATCGACGTCGAGGCCCAGCGACGACAGCGCCAGGTCGGACGGGGTCAGATCACCGGTGCTCACCACGGTCCCACGATGCCATACCGGCCCGTACGTTTCAGTCCCAGGGGTACGCGCCACAAGATCAAAAACCGGACATCGCGACGGTTGCGGCCCCGGCCACCCGAGGTGCGCGCCTTTTGCGTACGGAAAATGGGGGTTTCTGCCGTGGCCCCGCGAAGCCGGCTCTCCGATTCCTGGCCGGTTCGCCGGGATCGGGGCGTGTCGATCGGGAGGCGCAACTGACTGAAATTGGTCATCTCCGGATTCGACGGCGGCGGATCCGAATACTGATCGATAAACGACAGCGGCTCCGGCACGAAGCCGGAGCCGCCGATCAATCACCGATCATCTGACGAACTGCGAGGCTTCCCGGGTCAGGTCGATCAGCGGAGCCGGCACCACGCCGAGCGCCACCGTGACGATCACCCCGAGGCCCAGCGCGGCCGAGGTGAGGAAGCCCGGGATGGAGACCGCCGGAGTGGTCTCGCCCGGCTCGGAGAGCCACATCAGCACGACCACCCGCAGGTACGGGAAGGCGATCAGCATGCTGGTGATCACGCCGAAGATGACCAGCCAGGTCTGCCCGCCGTCGATGGCCGCCCCGAAGACCGCGAACTTGGCGGTGAAGCCACTGGTCAGCGGGATGCCGGCGAAGGCCAGCAGGATGAGCGTGAAGAGGCCGGCGAGCAGCGGGCTCTTCCGGCCGATCCCGGCCCAGCGGGACAGGTGGGTGGCCTCGCCGTCCGAGTCCCGCACCAGGCTCACGATGGCGAACGCGGCGAGCACCGAGAAGCCGTACGCGACCAGGTAGAACATCGTGCTGCTCAGACCGTCCGGGTTGAGCGCCAGGACACCGACCATCAGGTAGCCGGCGTTGGCGATCGAGGAGTACGCCAGGAGCCGCTTCATGTCGGTCTGGGTGACCGCCAGGATCGCGCCGATGAACATGGTGAGCACCGCGACCGTGCCGAGCACCGGCTGGAAGTCCCAGCGCACCCCCTCGAACGCCACGTAGAGCACCCGGAGCAGGGCGCCGAACGCGGCGACCTTGGTGCAGGCCGCCATGAACGCGGTGATCGGGGTCGGCGCGCCCTGGTAGACGTCCGGGGTCCAGACGTGGAACGGGGCCAGCGCGCTCTTGAAGAGCAGACCGATCGCGACCAGGCCGAGGCCGCCGTAGAGCAGCAGCTGGCTGCGCTGCGGGTTGGCGACCGCGTCGTGGACCACGCTGAGCTGCACGCCGCCGGAGAAGCCGTACAGCAGCGCGACGCCGAACAGGAAGAACGCCGAGGCGTACGACCCGAGCAGGAAGTACTTGAGCGCGGCCTCCTGGCTGAGCAGGCGCCGGCGGCGGGCCAGCGCGCACATCAGGTAGAGCGGCAGCGAGAAGACCTCCAGCGCCACGAACATGGTGAGCAGGTCGTTCGCGGCGACGAACATCAGCATGCCGCCGAGCGCGAACGCGGTGAGCGGGTACACCTCGGTGAGACCGGGCTGGCCACCGGCCTGCCGGTTGTCCTTGTCCGAGCCGACCACCACGGCGGCCTGGGCGACGAACGCGCCGCCCGCCTCCACCTGCCGCTCGCCGATCAGGAACAGCGAGACCGCGCCGAGCACCAGGATCGAGCCCTGCAGGAAGACGGTCGGGCCGTCGATCGCGATCGCGCCGCCGATGGTGACGATCCGGGTGTTCCGGTTGATCACCAGGACGGTCAGCGCCGCCACCACGCCGAGCAGGGTGAACGACAGCTGGACCCAGTTGCGGGACTTCCGCGGGATGATCACCTCGAGGAGGACCCCGACGCAGGCGACGCCGAACAGGATCAACATCGGCGCCAGTGCGCCGTAGTCGATCGGGGGCAGTTTCAGATCTCCCATGGCTATCGGCCAGCCTTTCCATCCGCGACCGTCGGGACCGGGTCCTGCGTGCCGACGTCCTGCAGGGTCGCCTGCACCGCCGGGTTGATCACGTCGGTCACCGGCTTCGGGTAGAAGCCGAGCACCAGCAGCAGCGCGATCAGCGGGGCGACCACGAACTTCTCCCGCAGGCTGAGGTCCTGCTTCATGGCCGGCACCTCGTCCAGGGCCGGGTTGAGCGTGCCCTGCGTGGTCCGCTGGATCATCCACAGCACGTACGCGGCGGCCAGGATGATGCCGGCGGTGGCGATCACCGCGTACGGCTGGTGGGTGGTGAACGTGCCGATCAGCACCAGGAACTCACTGACGAACGGCGCGGTGCCGGGCAGCGCCAGCGACGCCAGACCGGCGAAGAAGAACACCCCGGCCAGCACCGGGACCAGCTTGCCGGCCCCGCCGAAGTCGCTGACCAGCGCCGACCCGCGCCGGGCCACGAACATGCCGACCACGATGAAGAGCAGGCCGGTGGCCAGGCCGTGGTTGACCATGTAGAGCACCGAGCCGGTGCCGCCCTGCGTGGTGAAGGCGAAGATGCCGATGCCGATGAAGCCGAAGTGCGCGATCGACGTGTACGACACCAGGCGCTTCAGGTCGTTCTGCCCGACCGCCAGCAGCGCCGCGTAGATGATCCCGATGACCGCGATGACCAGCGCCGCCGGGGCGAACCAGCGGGACGCCTCGGGGAACAGCGGGAGGCAGTACCGGATGATGCCGAACGTGCCGACCTTGTCCATCACGCCGACCAGCAGCGCGGCCGCGCCGGCCGGGGCGGCCCCACCGGAGTCCGGCAGCCAGGTGTGGAACGGGAAGAACGGCGCCTTGATCGCGAAGGCCACGAAGAACCCGAGGAACAGCCAGCGGGCGGTGTTGGTGTCCAGCGACTTGCCGGCCTCGACCAGGGCGGCGAAGTCGAAGGTGTGCCCGCCGACCACCCACAGCCCGATCACCGCGGCCAGCATGAACAGGCCGCCGACCAGGCTGTAGAGGAAGAACTTCACCGCGGCGTACTGCTTCTGGCCGGAGCCGAAGGACCCGATGATGAAGTACATCGGGATCAGCATGATCTCGAAGAACACGTAGAACAGGAAGACGTCCGCCGCGGCGAACACCCCGATCATGGTGAACTCGAAGGCCAGCAGCAGGGCGAAGTAGGTGGGCGCGGACCGCTTGGTCTGGTCCACGTCGTTCCAGGACGCCAGGATCACCACCGGGAACAGCACCGCGATCAGCATCAGCATGACCAGCGCGATGCCGTCGGCGGCGAAGGTGAAGCTGGCGTTCCAGGACGGGATCCATCGGTACGACTCGTAGAACTGGAACCGGTCGCTGCTGTCCACCGTGTAGGTGACCCACATGACGATGCTGAGCACCAGCACGACCAGCGACCAGATCAGTGCGACCAGCTTGGCCAGCTCGGCCTTGGCCCGCGGGATGCAGGCCACCGCGATCGCCCCGACCAGCGGGAGCAGCGTGAGAACGGAAAGGAACGGAAATTCTTTCACGCGAGCCACCCCAACTGGATCGCCAGGAAAGCGCCCACGACGAGCATGGCGCCGGTGAGCATGGAGAGTGCGTAGGAGCGGACGAAGCCGGTCTGCAGCCGCCGGAGCCGGCTGGAGCCGCCGCCGACCGCCGCGGCCAGCCCGTTGACCAGGCCGTCGATGCCCTTGCCGTCCAGGTAGACCAGCGCCCGGGTGAGGTAGATGCCGGGCCGCTCGAACACCGCCTCGTTGAACGCGTCGGTGTAGAGGTTGCGCCGGGCCGCGGTGACCACGACCCCGGCCGGCTGCGGCTCGAGCGCCGTGCCGCGCCGGAACAGCGCCCAGGCCAGGCCCGCGCCGGCCAGCGTCAGCACGATGCTGAGCACGGTGATCCACAGGCTCTCGTGGTGCTCCGGCTGCTCGCCGAAGACCGGGTTGAGCCAGTCCACCACGGTCGTCGACATCACCCAGCCGGACACCACCGAGCCGATGGCCAGCAGGATCAGCGGGATCGTCATGATCGCCGGAGACTCGTGCGGATGCTTGTTCTCCTCGGTGTACCGCTCCGGGCCGTGGAAGGTCAGCACGAAGAGCCGGGTCATGTAGAACGCGGTGAGGCCCGCGCCGAGCATCGCCGCGCCGCCGAAGAGCCAGCCGGTCCAGCCGGGCCGGTCGAACGCCGCCGCGATGATCGGCTCCTTGGTGAAGAAGCCGGAGAGCGGCGGGATGCCGATGATCGCCAGCCAGCCCATCATGAAGGTGAGCCAGGTGATCCGCATGTACTTGCTCAGGCCGCCGAACCGCCGGATGTCCACCTGGTCGTGCATGCCGTGCATGACCGACCCGGCGCCGAGGAACATGTTGGCCTTGAAGAAGCCGTGCGCCAGCAGGTGGATGATCGCCAGCGAGTAGGCCACGCCGCCGAGCCCGACGCCGAGGAACATGTAGCCGATCTGGCTGACCGTCGACCAGGCCAGCACCCGCTTGATGTCGTCCTTGGCCGCGCCGATGACACAGCCGATCAGCAGCGTGAGCGCGCCGACGCTGACCACGATCAGCTGCAGCGTCTCGTTCGCCGAGAAGATCGGGTTGGACCGGGCGATCAGGTACACACCGGCGGTGACCATGGTGGCCGCGTGGATCAGCGCGGACACCGGGGTCGGGCCCTCCATCGCGTCCGGCAACCAGGCCTGCAGCGGGAACTGACCGGACTTGCCGGCCGCGCCGAGCAGCAGCAGGATGCCCATCACCAGCGCCGTCGTCGAGGTCAGCGAGCTGGCCCCGGCGAACACCTCCTGGTAGTTGGTGGTGCCCAGGGTGGCGAACATCAGGAAGATGGCGATCGCCAGGCCGGCGTCGCCGACCCGGTTCATCAGGAACGCCTTCTTACCGGCGGTGGCCGCCGACGGCCGGGTGTACCAGAACGAGATCAGCAGGTAGGACGCCAGGCCGACGCCCTCCCAGCCGAAGTACAGCATCACGTAGTTGTTGCCGAGGACGAGCAGCAGCATCGCCGCGACGAACAGGTTGAAGTACCCGAAGAAGCGGCGCCGCCCCGAGTCGTGCTCCATGTAGCCGACCGCGTACAGGTGGATCAGCGACCCGACCCCGGTGATCAGCAGGACGAAGACGCCGGACAGCGGGTCGAAGAGCAGTCCGAAGTCGACCTTCAGGGAGCCGACGTCGATGAAGTCGAAGAGGTTCAGCTCCGCCGACCGGTGCTCGGCGTCGAGTCCGCCGAGCTTGATGAAGAAGATCAGCCCGAGTACGAACGAACTGGCCACCGCCAGCACGCCGAGCCAGTGTCCCCACTTGTCGGCGCGTTTGCCGAGCAGCAGCAGGATCGCGGCACTGACCAGCGGGATGGCCACGAGCAGCCAGATGCCGCTCAGCACTCCCGTCGCGGGGGCAAACTCCAGTTCCACGTGAGAGCCCCTTTCAGTACTTCAGGAGGTTCGCGTCGTCGACACTCGCCGAGCGTCGCGTACGGAAGATCGACATGATGATGGCGAGCCCGACCACGACCTCGGCGGCCGCGACGACCATCACGAAGAACGAGATGATCTGGCCGTCCAGGCCGCCGTTGATCCGGCTGAAGGTGACCAGCGCCAGGTTCGCCGCGTTCAGCATCAGCTCGATGCACATGAACAGGACGATCGCGTTGCGCCGGATGAGCACCCCGACCGCCCCGATGGTGAACAGGATCGAGGCGAGGATCAGGTAATAGTCGGGAGTCACTTCTCGGTTCCCTTCGGGGCTACCTCGGACGCGGTCAGCTCCCGGACCGGCAGGATCGGGGAGATGCTGTTCTCCGTCCCGTTGCCGTCCGGCAGGCGGGCCGGCGCGGCCACCGACATGGTGTTCGCGTAAACGCCGGGGCCGGGCTTCGGACCGGGGTAGTTGCCCGGCAGGAACCGCTGCTTCATCCGGGTGACCTGGTCGATCCGGTCGCCCTTGGCCCGCTCGATGTGGGCCAGGATCATCGCGCCGACCGCTGCCGTGATCAGCAGGGCCGAGGTGACCTCGAAGGCGAAGACGTACTTGGTGAACAGCAGCGAGGCCAGGCCCTGCACGTTGCCGTTCGCGTTGGCCGCCTCCAGGCCCGCCGCCGGGGTGTCCTCCAAGCCGCGGGCCAGGCCGGTCGCGACCAGGCCGGCGAAGCCGACCCCGAGCACGATGGCCGCGATCCGCTGCCCGCGCAGCGTCTCGATCAGCGAGTCCGAGGCGTCCCGGCCGACCAGCATCAGCACGAACAGGAACAGCATCATGATCGCGCCGGTGTAGACGATGATCTGCACGAAGCCGAGGAACGGCGCCGAGTTGATCACGTAGAGGAACCCCAGGTTCAGCATCGTGACCACCAGCCAGAGCGCGGAGTGCACCGCGTTGCGGGCCAGCACCATGCCGAGCGCGCCGATCACCGCGAGCGAGCCGAGGATCCAGAAGGCGACGGCTTCTCCGGTCGATACCTGAGTCATGATCAGCCCTCCCTCCGCACGGTCCCGGCTGTCTCCGGCCGGGAGGCCGGCTCCGCCGGGTCCGAGGCGTCGTGTGTGCCCGCCTCGGCCCACGGCGCCCGCTCGGCGCCGGCCGAGGTGCCCGGGTTGGTGAGCGCGCCGACGTAGTAGTCCTTGTCGGTCTCGCCCAGGCGCATCGGGTGCGGCGGCTGCTCCATGCCGGCCAGCAGCGGGGCCAGGAGCTGCTCCTTCGTGAAGATCAGGTCCTGGCGGCTGTCCCGGGCCAGCTCGTACTCGTTGCTCATGGTCAGCGAGCGGGTCGGGCAGGCCTCGATGCAGAGACCGCAGAAGATGCACCGGGTGTAGTTGATCTGGTAGATCTTCGCGTACCGCTCACCCGGCGAGAACCGCTGCTCGTCGGTGTTGTCGCCGCCCTCGACGTAGATCGCGTCGGCCGGGCAGGCCCAGGCGCACAGCTCGCAGCCGATGCATTTCTCCAGCCCGTCCGGGTGCCGGTTGAGGATGTGCCGCCCGTGGTAGCGCGGCGCCGGCTTGGGCGGGGAGAACGGGTAGTCGGTCGTGATCACCTTGCGGAACATGTGCGCGAAGGTCACGCCGAAACCCTTGAAGGAGCCGGTAAACGTGTTCACGTCACACCTCCTTCGACTCGGAGTCGCCGCCGACGGCGGCCGGGGCACGTTCGGCGACCTCACGGCGGGCACGCGGGCTGGGCGGCACCTGCAGGTCCATCGGCGGAACCGGGAAGCTGCCCGGTGGCCGGGCGGCCAGTTCCTCCTCGAGCGAGACCGGTTTGGCCTTCTTCTTGTCGCTCGACGGCCAGGCCCAGGCGACCACCAGCACGACCACCGCGATCGCCGCGGTGGAGACCCACCGCGCGGTGTCCGACAGGGCGCCGCTGCGGGCGATCTTGAAGTAGGCCAGGAACAGGATCCAGACCAGGTTGATCGGGATCAGCACCTTCCAGCCGAACCGCATGAACTGGTCGTAGCGCATCCGGGGCAGCGTGGCGCGCAGCCAGATGAAGCCGAACAGCAGCGCGAACACCTTGAGGAAGAACCAGATCAGGGCGAAGTAGCCGCTGCTGGCGCCGGGCCAGATCGCGGTGATCGGCCACGGGGCCCGCCAGCCGCCGAGGAACAGCGTGGTGCAGAACGCCGAGACGGTGATCATGTTGATGTACTCGGCCAGGAAGAAGAGCGCGAACTTGAACGACGAGTACTCCGTGTGGAAACCGCCGACCAGCTCGGACTCCGCCTCGGGCAGGTCGAACGGCGCCCGGTTGGTCTCGCCGACCGCCGCGATCATGTAGATCAGGAAGCTCGGCAGCAGCTGCAGGCAGTACCAGCCGGGCATGGTGATCTCGGTGCCGAACAGCACGGTCGGGTCGCCGGAGGCCTGCGACCGGACGATCTCCGAGGTGCTCATCGACCCCGCGGTCATGAAGACCGCGACGATCGACAGACCCATGGCGACCTCGTACGAGATCATCTGCGCGCTCGACCGCAGGCCACCGAGCAGCGGGTAGGTCGACCCGGAGGCCCAGCCGGCCAGCACCACGCCGTACACGCTCATCGACGAGCAGGCCAGCAGCACCAGCACCGAGACCGGCACGTCGGTGAGCTGCAGCGCGGTGCGGTGCCCGAACATGGTCACCACGCCGCCGAACGGGATCACCGAGAACGCCGTGAACGCCGTGGTCGCCGAGATCACCGGGGCGATGAAGTAGACCACCTTGTCGGCGGTCCGCGGGATGATCTCCTCCTTGAACGGCAGCTTGAGGCCGTCGCTCAGCGAGGTCAGCCAGCCCTTCGGCCCGACCTGGTTGGGGCCGGGCCGGACCGCCATCCGGGCCACGACCTTGCGCTCGTAGTTGATCGTGAACAGCGTCAGCAGCAGGAGCAGGACGAAGAGCCCGAGCAGCTTGATCAGCGTGATCCACCAGACGTCCTGTTCGAACGTCTGCAGGGTGGGGTCCTCCGCGTGCGCCGCGAGAAGGATGTTCATCGGTCGACTCCCTCGGCGAGGATCGGACCGGGCAGCCCGGCCGACAACCGGACCACCGCTCCGGCGGTGACGCCGAGGCTGCGGCGCACCGTCGAGCCCGGCGAGTTCGTGGGCAGCCACACCACCTGCCCGGGCAGGTCGGTGATCGCGGCCGGCAGGGTCACCGAGCCGCGGTCGGTGTGCACCGTCAGCAGGTCGCCGTCGGCCACCCCGACCGCCTCGGCCAGCTCCTTGCCGAGCCGGGCCACCGGCGGGCGGGCCGTGCCGGCCAGCACCTCGTCGCCCTCCAGCAGGGTGCCCAGGTCGATCAGCTGGTGCCAGGTGGCCAGCACGGCGGCCCGCTCACCCGGCTCGGCGACCGCCGCGGGGGCGATCGACGGCAGCTCGGGACGCCCGGTCCCGGCCGGCATGGCGCCCAGCTCGCGGCGGACCGCCAGCACGTCCCCGGTGTTCAGGGTGACGTCCAGCAGCGCGGCGATCGCCTCCAGCACCCGGCCGTCGGTCAGCGCGGTGCTGCCCCGCAGGACCGTCTCGAAGGACCGCAGCCGGCCCTCCCAGTCCATGTAGGTGCCGGCTTTCTCGGCGGCCGGCGCGACCGGCAGCACCACATCGGCCCGCTCGGTCACCGCGGTCCGCCGCAGTTCCAGGCTGACCAGGAAGGGCACCGCGTCGAGCGCCTGCTCGGCGCGGGCCGGGTCGGCCAGGTCGCCCGGGTCCACCGCGCCGACCAGCAGGCCGCCCAGCGTCCCGTCGGCCGCCGCCTCGATGATCGCGTCGACGTCCCGGCCCGGCCGGCTCGGCAGCACGCCGGCGTCGACGGACCAGGAGACGGCCAGCTCGGCACGGGCCGCCGGGTCGCCGACCGGGCGGCCGCCGGGCAGCAGGTTCGGCAGGCAGCCGGCGTCCAGCGCGCCCCGGTCACCGGCCCGGCGCGGCACCCAGGCCAGCCGGGCACCGGTGCGGGCGGCCAGCGCCGCGGCCGCGGAGAGCCCGCCCGGGACGGTGGCCAGCCGCTCGCCGACCAGCAGCACGCTGCCCGGCTCGGTGAGCGCGGCGGCGACTGCCGGGTCGGTGTTCAGCAGCCGGGCCTCGTCACCCGGGACGGCGGCGACCAGCGCGGCGCCGAGCTTCTCGAAACCCCGGGTCAGGTGCGGCGCGACCGCCGTCACCCGGAGCTTGCGCCGCGTGGTCGCCTTGCGCAGGCGCAGGAAGAGGATCGGGCATTCCTCCTCCGGCTCCAGCCCGACGATCAACGCGGACGGCGCGCCCTCGACCTCGGCGTACGTGAGCTCGGTGATCCCGGCCACCGCGGCCGCGAGGAAGTCAGCCTCCTCGCTCTCCGCGGCCGGCGAGCCGGAGGCTCGCACCGGCCGCGCCCGGAAGTCGATGTCGTTGGTGCCCAGGACCACCCGGGCGAATTTCGCGTACGCGTACGCGTCCTCCACCGTGAGCCGGCCCCCGGTCAGCACCCCGACGCCGCGCTCGCGAGCCGCCTTCAGCCCCTCCGCGGCGGTGACCAGCGCCTCGCTCCAGGACGCCTCGCGCAGCTGCCCGGTCCGCGTGTCCCGGACCAGCGGCGTGGTGATCCGCTCGGTGGCCGTGGTGTAGCGGAAGCCCCACCGGCCCTTGTCGCAGTTCCACTCCTCGTTCACCGCCGGGTCGTCGCCGGCCAGCCGGCGCAGCACCTTCCCGCGCCGGTGGTCGGCCCGCATGGCGCAGCCGGCCGCGCAGTGCTCGCAGCTGGTCGGCGAGGAGACCAGGTCGAACGGGCGGGCCCGGAACCGGTACTGCTCACCGGTGAGCGCGCCGACCGGGCAGATCTGGATGGTGTTGCCGGAGAAGTACGAGTTGAACGGGACGTCCCCCTCACCCTCGCCGACCTGCCCGTCGCCGGTGCCCGCGCCGCCGAAGAAGTCGTCCCGGTAGACGTTGATCTGCTCGCCGGAGGAGCGGTCCATCAGGTCGATGAACTTGTCCCCGGCGATCTCCTCGGAGAACCGGGTGCAGCGCTGGCAGAGCACGCAGCGCTCCCGGTCCAGCAGCACCTGGCTGGAGATGTGGATCGGCTTCTCGTACTCCCGCTTGTGCTCGTGGAACCGGGAGTCGGCGCGGCCGGTGCTCATCGCCTGGTTCTGCAGCGGGCACTCACCGCCCTTGTCGCAGGTCGGGCAGTCCAGCGGGTGGTTGATCAGGAGCAGCTCCATCACCCCGGCCTGGGCCTTGGCGGCCACCGGCGAGGTGAGGTGGGTCTTGACCACCATGCCGTCGGCGACCGTCTGGGTGCACGAGGCGACCGGCTTGCGCTGGCCCTCCACCTCGACCAGGCACTGCCGGCAGGCGCCGGCCGGGGCCAGCAGCGGGTGGTCGCAGAACCGCGGGATCGCGGTTCCCATCCGCTCGGCCACCCGGATCAGCAGCTCGCCCTTCTCGGCCTGCACCTCGACGCCGTCGATGGTCAGCGTGACCAGGTCGGCCCTTTTCGCTACGTCGGTCATCAGTGCGCTCCTACGAGGGACTTCTCGGAGAGCCGCGGCGCCGTGCGGCCCTCGATGTAACCGAGGTAGTCGTCCCGGAACCACTTCAGCGTCGAGACGACCGGCGTGGCCGCGCCGTCGCCGAGGCCGCAGAAGGACCGGCCGAAGATGTTGTCCGCGGTGTCCTGCAGCGTGTCCAGGTCGGCGTAGGTGCCCTGACCGGCCAGGATCCGCCGGTAGGTGCGCACCATCCAGTAGTTGCCCTCCCGGCACGGGGTGCACTTGCCGCACGACTCGTGGTGGTAGAACTCCAGCCACCGCCACGTGTTGTAGACCGGGCAGTCCTGGTCCGAGAAGATCTGCATCGCCGTGGTGCCGAGGATCGAGCCGGCCGCCGCGACGCCCTCGAAGTCCATCGGGGTGTCGATGTGCTCGGCGGTCAGGATCGGGGTGGACGAGCCGCCCGGGGTCCAGAACTTCAGGTTGTGCCCGGGCTTCATGCCGCCGGCCAGCTCGATCAGCTCGCGCAGGGTGATGCCCAGGCCGCACTCGTACTGGCCGGGGTTGACCACCCGGCCGGAGAGCGAGTAGATCATCGGGCCGGCCGACTTCTCGGTGCCCATGCTCTTCCACCAGTCCGCGCCGCCCAGCACGATGTACGGCACGCTGGCGATGGTGCCGACGTTGTTCACCACGGTCGGGCTGGCGTAGAGCCCGGCGATGGCCGGGAACGGCGGGCGCAGCCGGGGCTGGCCGCGGAAGCCCTCCAGCGAGTCGAGCAGCGCGGTCTCCTCGCCGCAGATGTACGCGCCGGCCCCGCTGTGCACCACCAGGTCCAGGTCGAACCCGGAGCCGAGGATGTTCCGCCCGAGGTAGCCGGCGGCGTACGCCTCCTGCACCGCGTTGCGCAGCCGGCGGGCGGCGTGCACCGCCTCACCGCGGATGTAGATGAACGCGCGGTTCGCCCGGATCGCGTAGGAGGCGATGATCGCGCCCTCCACCAGCGAGTGCGGGTCGTAGGTCATCAGCGGCAGGTCCTTGCAGGTCCCCGGCTCGCCCTCGTCCGCGTTGATCACCAGGTAGTGCGGCTTGCCGTCGCCCTGCGGGATGAACCCCCACTTCAGGCCGGTCGGGAAGCCCGCGCCACCACGGCCGCGGAGCCCGGAGTCCTTGATCAGCTGGATCATGTCGTCCGGGTGGACGTCGAGCGCCTTGCGCAGCGCCTGGTAGCCGTCGAGCCGCTCGTACACGCCGATCTGCCAGGCGTCCGGCGACAGCCAGCGCTTGGTGAGCACCGGGGTGAGCTTCTGGAGCACCTCCGGCCGGGGTTGCGTCATTTCTTCTCCTCCGAACCACGGGTCGGGTCGGGCGTACGCGGGCTGTCCCCCGCCGGTTTGCCGTCGCCGGCCGGCGAGCCGGCCGCCGAGGACCCGGCGTCCGCGGCCGGCGTCGCCGGTTCGCTCGCGGTGGGATTACGCAGTTCAGCGGTACGGATCTGGGGGTCCTCGGTCTTCGCGCCGGCGTTCCGGCGCTCCCCGACCTTGCCCGCGACCTGCTTGACCGCGCTCGTGACGGCGTGCACCGCCGTCGCGACCTTGCCCGGCTCCGCGGCCGGCCGGTCGGGCTGCTCCGGCAGCGCGGCGCCCTCGCGGGCCGGCTTGGTCTTGGTGATCGGGGTCTCCGGGTCGAACCCGGCCACCGCGACCCCGTGCTCCTGCGCCAGCCGGACGCCGCGCAGCGTGGGCGCGCCGGCCACCCCGTCGCCGACCGCGCCGTCCCGCGGGTCGGCGAAGCCGGCCAGCTGGTACTGCATCTCGCGCAGCGAGCAGATCCGGGCACCCCGCTCCGGGGTGGGACGCTCGCCGGCGGCCAGCTTGTCGACCAGCTCGACCGCGGAGTCCGGGGTGGCCTGGTCGACGGTGAAGTCGTAGTTGACCGTCACCACCGGCGCGTAGTCGCAGGCGGCCAGGCACTCGGCGTGCTCCAGCGTGATCTTGCCGTCGGCGGTGGTCTCGTCGTGCCCGACGCCGAGGTGCTCGGTCAGCCGGTCGTAGACCTCCTGACCGCCCATCACGTTGCACAGCGTGTTGGTGCAGACGCTGACCAGGTACTCACCGGTGGGCCGGCGCTTGTACATGGTGTAGAAGGTGGCGACCGCGCCGACCTGGGCCTTGTTGATCCCCAGGACCTCGGCACAGAAGGCCACCCCGGCCGGGCTGACGTAGCCCTCCTCGGTCTGCACCAGGTGCAGCAGCGGCAGCAGCGCCGAGCGTTCCCGGCCGGCCGGGTACCGCGCCAGGATCTCCTGCGCGGACCCGAGCAGCTTCTCCGCCAGAGGAGCGGCTGCCGGAGTGAATTCCGTCGTGGTCATCAGCGATCACACCCACCCATCACGGGGTCCAGCGACGCGCCGCCGGCGATCACGTCGGCCAGCAGCGCGCCCTCGGCCATCGCGGGGATGGCCTGCAGGTTGACGAAGCTCGGCTCGCGGTAGTGCACCCGGTAGGGATGGGTACCACCGTCGGAAACCGCGTGAACGCCGAGTTCGCCCCGCGGGTGCTCGACCGCGACGTAGACTTGGCCGGGCGGCACCCGGAAGCCCTCGGTCACGAGCTTGAAGTGGTGGATCAGCGACTCCATCGACTGACCCATGATCTTGGCGACGTGCTCCAGCGAGTTGCCGAGTCCGTCGACGCCCAGCGCGAGCTGGGACGGCCAGGCGATCTTCTTGTCCGCGATCCAGATCGGTCCCGGCCGGAGCCGGTCGAGCGCTTGCTCGACGATCTTGAGGGACTCCTTGATCTCGGCCAGCCGGACCAGGTAACGGCCCCAGACGTCGCCGGTGGTCGCGGTCGGGACGTCGAACTCGTACGTCTCGTAACCGCAGTACGGCATCGTCTTGCGCAGGTCCCAGGGCAGGCCGGCGGAGCGCAGCACCGGGCCGGTGATCCCCAGCGACAGGCAGCCGGTCACGTCCAGGACCGCGACCCCCTGCGTGCGCTGCTGCCAGATGACCTGGCCGGAGAGCATCGCCTCGTATTCCTTGAGCTTCTTCGGCAGGTACTTGAGGAAGTCGCGGATCTTCTTGACCGCCGACTCGGGCAGGTCCTGGGCCAGGCCGCCGGGCCGGATGTAGCCGTTGTTCATCCGCAGCCCGGAGGTCTCCTCGAAGATGTCGAGGATGTACTCCCGCTCCCGGAAGCCGTACAGCATCATCGAGATCGCGCCCAGCTCCATGCCGGTGGTGGCCAGCCAGACCAGGTGCGAGGCGATCCGCTGCAACTCCATGAAGAGCACCCGGATGGTGGTGGCCCGCTCGGTGATCTCATCGGTGACGCCGAGCAGCTTCTCCACCGCGAGGCAGTAGGCCGCCTCGTTCGACATGTTGGACAGGTAGTCCATCCGCGTGACGAACGTGACGCCCTGGGTCCAGGTGCGGTACTCCAGGTTCTTCTCGATCCCGGTGTGCAGGTAACCGACCACCGGGCGGGCCTCGGTCACCGTCTCGCCCTCGAGCTCCAGCACCAGCCGGAGCACGCCGTGCGTGGACGGGTGCTGCGGACCCATGTTGACGACGATCTTCTCGTTGCTGAGCGGGTCGATGCTGGACGTGACGCTGTCCCAGTCGCCGCCGGTGACCGTGAAGACCCGGCCCTCGGTGGTCTCGCGCGCGCTCGCGTACTCAGAAGTAGTCACTGGTAGACCCTCCGCTGGTCGGGCGGCGGGATCTCGGCGCCCTTGTATTCCACGGGCACCCCGCCGAGCGGGTAGTCCTTGCGCTGGGGGTGACCCTCCCAGTCGTCCGGCATCAGGATCCGGGTGAGGTTGGGATGGCCGGCGAAGACGACGCCGAACATGTCGTAGACCTCCCGCTCCTGCCAGTCGGCGGTCGGGTAGACGCTGGTGACGCTCGGGACGGGCTCCCCGTCGGCGACGGCCACCTCGAGACGCACCCTCCGGCGATACGTCATCGACGTCAATTGATAAGCGACATGGAATCGACGCTCATCGGAACCGAGATAGTCCACGCAGTCGACGGACGAGCACAGCTCGAACCGGAGGGACCCTTCGTCCCTCATTACCTGACAGACGTCCTTGATTCTCTCGGCCCTGATGTGAAGTGTGAGTTCCGCCCTATCCACCACCACCTTCTCGATGGCTTCGGAGAAGGCCGGATAAGCTTCCTCCAACGCGTCATAGACGTCGTCGAAATACCCGCCGTAAGGCCGTGGGCTGTCAAAAACAGCAGGTCGGGGGCGGACCAGGCGGCCGAAGCCGGAGACGTCACCGGTGCCTTTGACGCCGAACATGCCCTTATCCGGGCTGGGCGGTGTCTGCGCGGGTGCACCCAGATGCGCACCCGTCGGTGCAGTAACCGGAATGTCACCCTCGGTTCCGGGTTGAATACTCATTTGCCACCCTCCCGCAAATGGGGCTGGAGCTTCATCCAGTTCTCGATCCGCAATTGCTCTTCGCGGCCTTCGATGACGGCCTGCGTCCATTCCGCGCGGCGCGCCTTGTCGACGCGGTAGGACGACGGCATGGCACCCGGCGCGACGACCGGCAGCTTTCCCTCGGCGCGGCGTTGCTCCAGCATCTTGCGCCCGTTCGGGCCGAGCGGCTGGGCCATCACCTTCTCGCGCATCTTGAGGATCGCGTCGATCAGCATCTCCGGCCGGGGCGGACAGCCCGGCAGGTAGATGTCGACCGGGACGATGTGGTCCACGCCCTGCACGATGGCGTAGTTGTTGAACATGCCACCGGACGAGGCGCAGACACCCATCGAGATCACCGAGCGGGGCTCCGGCATCTGGTCGTAGATCTGCCGGACCACCGGGGCCATCTTCTGGCTGACCCGGCCCGCGACGATCATCAGGTCCGCCTGGCGGGGCGAGGCGCGGAACACCTCCATGCCCCAGCGACCCAGGTCGTAGTGCGGTCCGCCGGCCGCCATCATCTCGATGGCACAGCAGGCCAGGCCGAAGGTCGCGCCCCAGAACGACGACTTGCGGGCCCAGTTCGACAGCTTCTCGACCGAGGTGAGCAGGATGCCACTGGGCAGCTTCTCTTCGATTCCCATGGTTATCAGTCCCAGTTGAGTCCGCCGCGCCGCCACACGTACGTGTAGGCGATGAAGACGGTGACGATGAACAGGACCATTTCC
Source organism: Actinoplanes octamycinicus (assembly GCF_014205225.1). NCBI lineage: Bacteria > Bacillati > Actinomycetota > Actinomycetes > Micromonosporales > Micromonosporaceae > Actinoplanes > Actinoplanes octamycinicus. The sequence continues at coordinate 2,125,073 of NZ_JACHNB010000001.1, read as the reverse complement.
ACGAATCCGAACAGGCCCAGCGCCTCGAACGAGACGGCCCACGGGTAGAGGAAGATGGTCTCGATGTCGAAGACGATGAAGAGCATCGCTGTCAGATAGAACTTCACCGGGAATCGGCCGCCGCCGATCGGTTGTGGGGCCGGCTCAATGCCGCACTCGTAGGCGTCCATCTTGGCCCGGTTGTAGCGCTTCGGCCCGACGATCGGTGCGACAGACACCGAGAACAACGCGAAGAGCGCGCCGAGGATCAGCAACCCGACGATCGGGACGTATGGGTTGAGGGTCATCTTCACTCCCGTACGACTGTTAGCCGCTTCACACTAGTTTTTCGCTTTTATATCCCTTTGGTCGGGGTGCCCGATTCCGTCGTCAGACGGCAGGCGCCACCTTCGTCAAGCCGTTGATGATCCGGTCCATCGCGTCGCCACCCCGGGGGTCGGTGAGGTTGGCCAGCAGTTTCAGGACGAACTTCATCAACGTCGGGTGCGGCATGCCGTGCTTGGTGGCCAGCCGCATGATCTGCGGGTTGCCGATCAGCTTCACGAACACGCCGCCCAGCCGGTAGTAGCCACCGAACCGCACGCTCAGCTCGGCCGGGTACGCGCGCAGCGCCCGCTCCCGGTCCGGCCCCGCCGGACGCGCCAGCGCCTGCACCGCCACCTCGGCGGCCAGTTCACCGGACTCCATCGCGTACGCGATGCCCTCGCCGTTCATCGGGTTGACCATGCCACCCGAATCGCCGACCAGCATTACCCCGCGGGTGTAATGCGGCACCCGGTTGAAGCCCATCGGGAGCGCCGCGCCGAGCGTCGGGCCCTCCGCGTTCGCCTCGTCCCGCATCCCCCAGTCCTCCGGGGTGGAGCCGAGCCAGTCGGTGAGCAGGTGCTTGTAGTTGGTCTTGCCGAAGGCGTCCGACGAGTTCAGGATGCCGAGGCCGACGTTCACCCGGCCGTCGCCGAGGCCGAAGATCCAGCCGTAGCCGGGGAGGAGCCGGCTCGGGTCCTGCGCGCTGCGCAGCTCCAGCCAGGACTCCAGGTAGTTGTCGTCCGCCCGGGCCGCGGAGCGGTAGTAGCGCCGGACGGCCACCCCGAGCGGACGGTCGTCGCGCTTGGCCAGCCCCAGGGCCAGCGGGAACTTGCCGGAGACACCGTCCGCCGCGATGACCAGCGGGGCCCGGAATTCCACCGGCTCTTTGCCCGGACCGGCCTTGGCCTGCACGCCGATCACGTAGCCTTCGTCATTGAGGACCGGGCCGGTGACGTTCACGTTCGTGCGGAGCAGGGCGCCGGCCTCGACCGCGCGCCGGGCCAGCATGTCGTCGAAGTCCAGACGGGTGCGGACCAGGCCGTAACTGGGGAAACTCGCCAGCTCGGGCCAGTCCAGCTCGAGCCGGACCCCGCCGCCGATCACGCGCAGACCCCGGTTCTGCAGCCAGCCGGCCTTCTCGGAGGTGTCGATACCCATCCGGACCAGCTGACGGACGGCGCGCGGGGTCAGGCCGTCGCCACACACCTTCTCGCGCGGGAACTCGGTTTTCTCCAGGAGCAGCACCCGGACGCCGTGCCGGGCGAGATGGTAGGCAGCCGCGCTGCCACCCGGGCCCGCTCCGACCACGATCACGTCAGCCTCGTCAGCGACGGTGGATGGCGGGTGGTCGTTCACGGTGCAGCCTCCGATCCGCAGTGCTCGTGAATTAGTTCACAAGCATGCCTCGGTCGGAGTCTAGGCCGACTATCGACGATCTTTGCACTCAGGTCGACCTGATTGTTGTGACCTGGTTACTGAACCGGGTCAGAATCTCCCAAAACGCGCTCGGCCATCCCACGTGCCGGACCGTCGAGATGATCTCTGATGGTGCCGTCCATCGCCCGGTCCAGAGCGACGATCAGTTCCTCTACCAGGTCTTGCGCCAACAGCGGATCTTGAGCGGCGACCATCCGGATGCGGTTGGCCAGCTCGCTGGCACGCCGCTCACCAGCCTCGCCGTCGTCGATCGAGAGATCGATGTCAGTGTCCTCTAGCTGTCCGAGTTTCGTCATGACATCGAGCTAAACAGCCGGTTCGCGCCCTGTTCGCCAAACGCCCGATTTGTCACCGACACGCGGTCATGCCCGATCAAGATCCTTTTTTGGGTACGACGTCAGCCGCGTCGCGTGGCGCGGTGCAGTGCCACCACACCACCCGTCAGGTTCCGCCAGCCCACCCGGTCCCACGGCCCCGAATCGGCGATCCGCGCGGCCAACCCGGCCTGGTCCGGCCAGGCCCGGATCGACTCGGCCAGGTACACGTACGCGTCCGGGTTGCTCGACACGCCGCGGGCCACCACCGGCAGCGACCGCATCAGGTACTGCATGTAGACGGTCCGGAACGCCGCGTTCGTCGGGGTGCTGAACTCGCACACCACCAGCCGCCCACCCGGACGGGTGATCCGGCCGAACTCACGCAGCGCAGCGGAGGTGTCGACCACGTTGCGTAACGCGAAGGAGATCGTTACCGCGTCGAAGGTGGCGTCCGGGAACGGCAGCCGCAGCGCGTCCCCGGCCAGCAGCGGCACATCCGGGCGGACCCGGCGGCCGGCCTGCAGCATCCCGACCGACAGGTCGGCGCCGACCGCGAAGGCGCCGGAGCGGCCCAGCTCGTCGGTGGAGATCCCGGTGCCCGCGCCCACGTCCAGGACCCGCTCACCCGGACGGAGGCCGAGCGCCTCCCGGGTGGCCTTCCGCCAGCCCCGATCCTGGCCCAGGGAGATCACCGTGTTGGTCAGGTCGTACCGCTTGGCGACGCCGTCGAACATCTCGGCGACCTCGTGCGGCTGCTTGTCCAGATCTGCGCGCGTCACGGTGCCCTACTTTGCCACCTCGGACAACAGAACGGGCGGGATGGTGTCCCATCCCGCCCGCACCTTGTGCGTTATATATACGACCGCCATCGGTCGGGTCCGAATGCTCGTCACCGACGCGGACCCGCGGCTGGCGACGCATGAGTGTTTCCCTGTCTTACGCAGGCAACGTAACCAGCGGGAACGAGCCGGTACAGGCAACAGGCGGGCTCGTTACGAAGGAGCAATACAGCCCTCACCGGTCCGCCGACCCCCACCCTGGCCGAACGGCCAGGTGGGAACCGCCGAAGGGGTCGGCTACGCAGGTGGCGGGTAACGATCCGGTCGCGGCGCAGGTCAGCTGGCCTCGACCAGCGGCAGCTGTTTCCGGCCGCCGCCGGGGATCGCGATCGACGAGAAGTGCGACACCACGCGGTCGTCGGTCGGGTCGTCGGCCGGGGTCCGGTGCACCGCGAGGTGCCGGTACCACGTGTCGCGCCAGGCCGGGATCCGGTCCGCGGTGCGGATCATCGAGATCAGCTCGTGCAGGTTGGACCGATGCCGGGCGCCGGCCGAGGAGATCACGTTCTCCTCCAGCATGATCGAGCCCAGGTCGTCGACGCCCATGTGCAGCGAGAGCTGGCCGATGTCCTTGCCGGTGGTGAGCCAGGACGCCTGCAGGTGCGCGACGTTGTCGAAGAACAGCCGGGAGACCGCGATGAACCGCAGGTACTCCATCGTGGTGGCCTGGGTGCGGCCCTTCAGATGGTTGTTCTCCGGCTGGTAAGTCCACGGGATGAAGGCCCGGAAGCCACCCACCGCGTGCGACTCCTCGACCGGGACGTCCTGGTAGCCCCGGGACACCGCGAGGTCCTGCACGTCGCGGATCATCCGGATGTGCTCGATCCGCTCGGCGTTGGTCTCGCCGGTGCCCATCATCATGGTCGCGGTCGAGGACAGGCCGTTACGATGCGCGACCGCCATCACCTCGAGCCAGCGCGCTCCGCTCTCCTTCAGCGGGGCGATCGCCTTGCGCGGCCGCTCCGGCAGCATCTCGGCGCCGGCGCCGGCGATCGAGTCCAGCCCGGCCGCCTTGATCCGGAGGATCGCATCCTCGATCGAGACGCCGGAGACCTTGGCCATGTGCAGGATCTCGCTCGGGCCGATCGAGTGGATGGCGAGCTGCGGGAACGCCTGCTTGACCGAGGAGAACAGCTCCTCGTAGTACTCCACCCCGAAGTCCGGGTGGTGGCCGCCCTGCAGCATCACCTGGGTGGCGCCCAGCTCGACCGCCTCACCGCACCGGCGGAGGATCTCCTCGGTCGGGTGCGACCAGCCCTCCTTGTGCTTCGGCGCCCGGAAGAACGCGCAGAACTTGCAGGCGGTGACGCACACGTTGGTGTAGTTGATGTTGCGGTCGATCAGGTAGGTGACGATGCCGTCCGGGTACCGCCGGCGGCGGACCGTGTCGGCCGCCTCGCCCAGCGCGTGGAACGGGGCCTCCGTGTAGAGCAGCAGCGCCTCCTCGGGGGTGATCCGCCCACCGTCGGCGCCGCGCTGCAGGATGCTGTCGATCTCCCGATTCGCCGTCACGACAGGAAGCGTACGTCCACTCCCCGGCCGTCGTCAGCGGCCCGGGTCACCGCCCGGGTCACCGGCGCCCCGCCCGTCGATCAGCACGCCGAGCCCGTCCAGCACCCGCTGCAGGCCGAACTCGTAGGCGTGGTCGGGATCATAGGCGGCGCCCAGCGCCTCACCCGCGGCCGCGCCGACCCGGGTCGCGGTCGGGTAGGCGTGCTGGTCGAAGACCACCTCGAAGATCGGGCCCCGCTCCTGCCACCACTCCCAGTCGGTCTCCGGCATCCGGGCCTCCGCGGCGCGCATGTCGGCCGCGGTCCGCGCCGCGGACTGGACGAAGCCGATCAGGAAGGTCAGCGCCGAGTCGATCTCCAGGTCGGTCAGCCCGCAGCCGTCGAGGGCGCGCAGCTCGTGCTCGTACTTCGCCATCAGGCCGGGACCCAGCGGCGGCCGGTTGGCCGGCAGCCCGGCCACCCACGGGTGCTCGGCGACCAGCTCCCGGTTCTCCTCGGCGATCGCCGCCAGCCGCTCCCGCCACGGCCGGTCCGGCAGCTCCCGGCGCGGCATCGCCAGGTAGACCCGGTCCAGCATCAGGTCCAGCAGGGTCGCCTTGTCCGGCACGTAGGTGTAGAGCGTCATCGGCACCACGCCCAGGTCGGCGGCGACCCGGCGCATCGACACCGCGTCCAGGCCCTCGGCGTCGGCCAGGGCGATGCCGGTCTCCACGACCCGGGCCACGGTCAGGCCCGGACGGCGGCCTCGCTTGCGCTCGGCCGCCTCCGGAAACCACAGAAGGTCGATCGTGCGGCGCGCTTCGGCCATCGGGGTGGCACTCCATTCTTGTACGGTGTATTCTATACGGCGTACAACAAACTCGCCCTGGGGAGGCGCCATGCGTATCAAGTCGTCCGTCGTCTGTGTCACCGTCGACGACGTCCCGTCCTCCAGCAAGTTTCTCGCGGACCACTTCGGCTACCACGAGCGGATCTCCGCCGACTGCTTCGCCTCGATGAGCCGCGACGACGACGGGGTCGACGTGGTGTTCCACGCGGTCGGCCTGGAGGTGCTGCCCCCGGAGCTGCGTGAGGTCCGGGTCGCCGGCACGATCATCGCCTTCGTGGTCGACGACCTGGACGCCGAGCAGGAGCGGCTGCGCGCCGAGGGCGTCGAGCCCTCGCTGCCGATCCGCGAGGAGCCGTGGGGCGAGCGTCTGCTTCTGGTCACCGACCCCAATGGGGTCGTCTACGAGCTCGCGGAGTTCGCCGAGCAGTAGTCGGGGCCGATAATCTCGACGGACTGTTCAGGGGGTTGAAGTGCTCGTCGTTCACGGCGGCTGGGTGCCCGGGTCGGGGCGGCCAGGCCGGTTGCTGCTCTGGGCCGAGGAGCCCGCCACCCGGGAGTCCGCGCCCTCCCGGGCGCGGCTCCGTCCGCATCCGTTCGCGGCCGGAGCCGAGGCGCTGACGGCCGCCCTGGATCTCTCCGAGGCGACCGCCGGCACGTCGCTGATCCAGCTGCCCGGCACCGCACGTGGCCCGATCCCGTCCCCCGAGACCGGCATCGAGACGACCTCACCCCGCGGCGTGCGCCTCGCCGGCTGGACCGTGCCGACCCTCACGGTCCCCGGCGAGTCCGCGCTGGCTCTGCTCGCCGCGCTCGCCGAGCCCGATCCGGCGGCCCCGTGGGTCGCCGGCGCCTCGCTGCGCTATCTCTGCCTGCTCGCCGGCTGGGCCTGTGACCTGGCCCAGCGCGGGCGCATGCTGCCGCAGCTGGTGCTGGAGGACCGCGTGCCCACCGCCCGGTGGCGCTCCGTGCTCACCGGCCCCGACCTCGCCACCTACCGTGACTTCGCCGCCGGCATGCCGCCGGTCGTCCGCGCCCTCACCACTCCGACCGCCCGCCCCACCTCCCGTCCAGGCGCCCTCACCCCGTCCGACACGCCTTCCGGTGCGGCCCCCGGATCGGGAGCCGAGCCAGCAGGTGGATCCGCTGCGGGGGCGGGTTCGGCGGGGCATGACGTCGGGCGCACCCTGCGGGACGCGCTGGAGACGATGCTCGACGCGGCCGCCCGCTCGACCCTGCCGGAGCGGATCCTGGGCGGGCACCGGGCCGGGCCCCGCGCGCCGCTGCCGGACCGCTGGGTCGGCGCGCTCACCGCCGACGACCCCACGCTGCCCGACGCGCCCGCCGCCGAGCTGCGTGACCTGCGCAAGGCGCTGGACGACTGGATGCGAGCCGCCCAGGCGGCGAACGGTCCGATCCGGGTCAGCTTTCGGCTGATCGAGCCGGAGCCCGGTGAGGACGCCTGGGATCTGGAGTTCGCGCTGCAGTCCGCCGAGGACTCCGGCCTCTACCTGCCGGCCGAGGCGGTCTGGGCCGGCGAGCGCTTCCCCGGTCTGCCGCGCCGGCCCGACGAGGCGCTGCTGGCCGGGCTGGGCCGGGCGGTCCGGCTGTTCCCGGCGCTGCACGAGGCGCTGCGCGAGCAGCAGCCGGCCGCGATGACGCTGAGTACCGCCGAGGCCTACGACTTCCTCCGCCAGGCCGCGCCGCTGCTGCAGGCCGCCGGGTTCGGGGTGCAGCTGCCGTCCTGGGCCGGCCGCAAGGGTGTCGGCCTCAAGCTGACCACCCGCTCCCGGTCCAAGTCCAAGTCCGGCGGCTCCTCCCGAGCCGCCGCCGACTCCGGCTTCGGCCTCACCGAGATCGTCGACTTCCGGCTCGACCTGGTGATCGGCGACGGCGTGGTGAGCGCCGAGGAGCTGGCCGAGCTGGCCCGGCTCAAGGTGCCGCTGGTCCGGGTCCGCGGTCAGTGGGTGGAGCTGGACGACCGGCAGCTCAAGGCCGCGCTCAAGGCGGTCGGCCGGCGCCGCGAGGGCGAGCTCACCGCCGCCGAGGTGCTGCAGCAGGTGGTCGAGGGCGGTGAGGAGGACCTGCCGCTGGTCGAGGTGGACGCCGACGGCACCCTCGGCGACCTGCTCTCCGGCCAGGCCTCGGAGCGCCTCGACCCGATGCCCACGCCGGTCGGCTTCCAGGGCGCGCTGCGGCCGTACCAGGAGCGCGGCCTGTCCTGGCTGCACTTCCTGAGCCGGCTCGGGCTGGGCGGCATCCTCGCCGACGACATGGGCCTGGGCAAAACCGCGCAGACCATCTCGCTGCTGCTCACCGAGCGGCTCGGGCGGGCCCCAGGCGAGGTGGCGCCCACGCTGCTGATCTGCCCGATGTCCCTGATCACCAACTGGCGCAAGGAGGCCGCCCGCTTCGCCCCCGCGCTGCGGGTCTACGTGCACCACGGTGCCACCCGGCAGCGCGGCGAGGACTTCCTGGCCGCGGTGGCCGCCGCCGACCTGGTCCTCACCACCTACGGCACGGCGTCACGCGATCTGGAGACCCTGCGCGAGATCGGCTGGAGCCGGGTGGCGTGCGACGAGGCCCAGGCGATCAAGAACAGCGGGACCCGCCAGTCCCAGGCCGTCCGGGCCATCCCGGCGCAGACCCGTCTCGCCCTGACCGGCACCCCGGTGGAGAACCATCTGGCCGAGCTGTGGTCCATCATGGACTTCTGCAATCCGGGCCTGCTCGGTCCGGCGAAACGGTTCCGTCGCCGGTTCCAGGAGCCGATCGAGGTCAACCAGGATCCGGATGCGACCGCCGCACTGAAACGGGCGACCGGCCCGTTCGTGCTGCGCCGGCTGAAAACCGACAAGACCATCATCTCGGACCTCCCGGAGAAGAACGAGATGAAGGTGTGGTGCACGCTCACCCCCGAGCAGGCCACCCTCTACCAGGCCGTGGTCGAGGACATGATGTCGGAGATCGAGAGCAGCGAGGGCATCCAGCGGCGGGGCAACGTGCTGGCCGCGATGATGAAGCTCAAGCAGGTCTGCAACCACCCGGCGCACCTGCTCAAGGACGGCTCCCGGCTGCCCGACCGGTCCGGCAAGCTGGCCCGGCTGGAGGAGCTGGCCGAGGAGATCGTCGAGGACGGCGACAAGGCGCTGGTCTTCACGCAGTACGCGGAGTGGGGCTCGCTGCTCCAGCCCTATCTCGCCGCGCATCTGGACCGCCCGGTGCTCTGGCTGCACGGCGGTCTGAGCAAGTCCCGCCGCGACGAGCTGGTCGATCGGTTCCAGACCGCGGACGAGCCGATGCTGTTCCTGCTCTCGCTGAAAGCGGCCGGCACCGGTCTCAACCTCACCGCCGCCAACCACGTCGTCCACTTCGACCGGTGGTGGAACCCGGCCGTCGAGGACCAGGCCACCGACCGGGCGTTCCGCATCGGACAGTCGCGCGACGTGCAGGTGCGCAAGTTCATCTGCACCGGCACGCTGGAGGAGAAAATCGACGCGATGATCGAGCGGAAAAAGGCGCTGGCCTCCGCGGTCGTCGGCACCGGCGAGGAGTGGATCACCGATCTGAGCACCGATCAGCTGCGCGAGTTGTTCGCGCTCGACCCGGCGGCGGTGGGCTGAGATGCCATTCGACAGGTCCGGCAAGTTCTACGAGGCGGGCCGTCCGATCGAAGTGGACGGTGGCCTGGCAGTCCGGTCAAAGCGGGGCAAAATCGGCGAGCAGTGGTGGTCGCGGCGCTTCGTCGACGTCCTGGAGGAGGTCTGCGATCCGGGTCGGCTGTCGCGCGGCCGGGCCTATGCACGCAAGGGTCAGGTGATCGACTTCGCGCTGAGCCCCGGGCAGCTGGTGGCTCGGGTGCAGGGCTCCCGTCCCGCGCCCTACCAGGTGACGATCCGGATCGCCGCGTTCGACGAGGCACAGTGGACGGAGATCATCGAGGCGCTCGGCGCGCAGGCTCTGTACCGCGCTGCCCTGCTCGCCGGCGCGATGCCCCGGGAGATCGTCGACCTGTTCACCGACCTCGGGCTGCCCCTCTTCCCCTCCGAGCTGAACATCGACTGCTCCTGCCCGGACTGGGGCGTCCCGTGCAAGCACGGCTCCGCCGCGCTCTACGTGCTGGCCGAGGCCTTCGACGACGACCCGTTCCTGGTGCTCGCCTGGCGCGGCCGGGCCCGTGAGCCCCTGCTCGACGCGCTGCGCGGCACCACCGACCCGGGCGAGGCGGTCGACCCGCTGGCCGTCGCGGACGAGCCCCTCGCCGACCGCCTGACCGACTTCTACTCCCCCGCCGTCAGCCTCGGCCGCCTGCGAGAGCGCCCCGCCCGCGGCAGCACCCCTCCCGAGCTGCTGCTCCGAGCCCTGGACCCACCCCCGATCAAGGTCCGCCACATCCCGCTGATCGACCTGCTCCGCCCGGTCTACCGAGACCTGGGAGCCGCACCGGAGGAGTGACCACCGAGGCACCACGCACGCCCGGCCACTCACACACCACCCGCCGTCAACCCGAAGCTAGAGGCGCCCGGGCACTCGCTCCCGGGCGCGAAGGGGCGGGGCGGATGCGGGTGCGGAGCAAGCACGGACGCGGCACTCGCTCCCCGGGCGCGAAGGGGCGAGGTGGGTGCGGGTGCGGAGCGAGCGGACGCGGCACAGTCAGCACGCGGGAACCGAAACGGGCGACGGTGCGGGATCTGGGACGCGGCAAGGGTTTGGGCCGCGTCCATCGTGAACCGATCGTGGGCGAGTCCACGATGGACGCGGCGGCTTGGACACTACCGGACAAAGGCCGATTTCGCCTTCCCGAGAGTGCTCATCAGCATGCGAGGAGTAACAAGCAGTGTCAATAGAAGTTAACCGATATGCAGGTCTTTCCGGGTTACGGATCGGGTGCGAACTAAGGTTCGGTTCATGAGTGAGATGAGCTACCGCCGGCTCGGCGAATCGGGCCTCGTCGTGTCCGTGGTCGGCATCGGCTGCAACAACTTCGGCCGCAAGCTCGACGCGGACGGCACCCGCGAGGTCGTCGACGCGGCGATCGACGCCGGCATCACGCTGTTCGACACCGCGGACATCTACGGCACCCCGCACGGTAGCTCGGAGCAACTGCTCGGCGCGGCGCTCAAGGGCCGCCGCGACGAGGTCGTGCTGGCCACCAAGTTCGGCATGAACATGGAGGGGATGAACGGGCGGGACTTCGGCGCCCGCGGCTCCCGGCGCTACGTCATCCGCGCCGTCGAGGCGTCGCTGCGCCGGCTGGAGACCGACTACATCGACCTCTACCAGCTGCACGAGCCGGACCCGGCGACCCCGATCGAGGAGACCCTGGCCGCGCTGGACGACCTGGTCCGCTCCGGCAAGGTGCGCTACCTGGGCAATTCGAACTTCGCCGGCTGGCAGATCGCGGACGCCGACTGGACCGCCCGCGCCGCCGACCTGACCCCGTTCATCAGCGCGCAGAACCGGTACAGCCTGCTGCACCGGGATGTCGAGATCGAGGTGGTGCCGGCCTGCGAGCGGTTCGGGTTGGGCCTGCTGCCGTTCTTCCCGCTCGACTCGGGCCTGCTCTCCGGCAAGTACCGGCGCGGCGAGAGCCCGGCCGCCGGCACCCGCCTGTCCCAGGACCGGTACGCCCCGTGGCTGGCCTCCGCCGACTGGGACACCATCGAGGCGCTGACCGCCTTCGGCGCCGAGCGCGGGCACAGCCTGCTCGAGGTGGCGATCGCCGGCCTGGCCGCCCGCCCCGCGGTGACCAGCGTGATCGCCGGCGCCACCACCCCGGAGCAGGTCCAGGCCAACGCCGCCGCCGCGAGCTGGGACCTGACCGCCGCCGACGTGGCCGCCCTGGACGCCATCCTCAACCCCTGACCGGCACGGGCGGAGACCGGTCAAGACGCCGAAAACGCAGCGGGGGCCGGGTGCATCGCACCCGGCCCCCGCGCCATGACGAGTTACTCGACGACGGTGACGATCCGGCGGCGACGGGCGAACCGGAAAGCGATCAGACCCACCGCGAGCAGCACCGCCCCAGCCCCGGCCAGCGACACCGCCGACGGCCCGGTGACCGGCAGCCCGGCACCCTCGCCGCCGCCGTCGACGGACAGCGCGGCCCGGTCGTTCGCCGAGTTCGAGTCCTGCGGACCGCCGTCCACCTGGACGAACCCGGCCTCGTGCGAACCCTCCTGGATCATCGCCTGGAACGAGAACACGCTCTTCGCACCGGACGGCATCTGGTCGAACAGCAGGCAGACCCAGTCCCGGCTGTCCAGCGCGTCCTGCGGGTCGCTCTCCACGTCGTCGCCCAGGTCGATCTTCGACGGCGAGGTGCCCGGCAGGCACATCTTGTCGACCTCGGTCAGCTTGATGTTGGTCGGCACCTTGACGTGCACGTAGCCGACCCACTTGGTGCTCAGCGGCAGGGTCGGGGTCGGGCCGAGGTTCTGCGCGCCGACCTTGACGGTGACCTCGTCACCGGCGGTGCCGTGGAAGACAGCGCCGATCGCCTGGCTGTCCGCCTCCGAGCGCCCCACCTTGACCAGGAACGACGTCACGTTGTCGGCCGGGTTGAGGTCGTCCTCGACGCCCTCGCCCAGGTCCTCGTCGTCAGCCTCGGCGGTGGCCCGCAGGCTCGCGGCCGACCGGGCCTTCTGCAGCTTGAGCTCGTCGCCCTGCTTGGCGGCGTTGCGCTTGGCGAAGGCGGCCGCGTACTTCTCGGTCAGCCCGACCACGATCACGTCGGCGGCGTAGTCGGCCGGACCGGGCGTGTCGGCGCCCACCTTGATCTTCGCGCCGGTGGCCGGCGACAGGGTGGCCGACTCACCGGGGGCCAGCGGCTCGTCGATGACGCAGACGATGCCGCCGAACTCCTCGTCGCTGTCGCAGTTGCGGTAGTCGAGGACCGGCTGGATCCCGGGCTGGCCGGCGATCACCAAGCCGAGCGGCCCGGACCCGGCGCTGCCGGTGTTCTTCACCGACACCGGCAGGTCCGCGGACTGGCCGCGGTCCAGCTTCATGTCCTTGATGTCGGCGACCTCGAGGTCGACGCCCGGCTTGGTGGTCCGCACCACGGCCAGCTGCACCTTGTCGTGCTCCTCGCCGCCGACCGTGGCGGTCACGTCGAAGTGCGAGGTCAGATTGGTCTTCGAGGCGACGTCCGGCTGCACCGTGAAGCTGTAGTTGCGCCGCTCGCCGGCCGCCAGCCGGTCCAGCTTGCACGCGGTGGCCGAGCAGCCGGCCGGCGGCACGAAGCCGAGGTCGGCCGGCACCGCGCCGGGGCCGTCGGCGAAGCCGACCACGACGTTCTCCGCGTCCGCGCCACCGGCGTTGAAGACGTCGAACTTGACCGTCTTCGCCTGCCCGTCGATCACCGTCACCGAGTCGGTGAGGTTCAGCATCACGACCGGGAAGTCGAACAGTGCCTCGGCCCGCGCGGGCAGCGCCAGGCCGGACACGACGAGGCCGGCGGCTACCGGGGGCAGGACGAGGCGGCGGAGCAGAGCGCGCAAACGCATGGTCACCGTCTTCGGACTTGGGGCCGCACGGGCGGCGGCCGGAGAGAGTCCGAGGAGCGTAAGCGGTCGGCTCAGAAAAGATCAAACATCGGCGAAGAGCAGCCCATCCGACGGCAACGGCGGCACTTCGCCCCGATTCGCCGCGCGGCGGGCGAATTCCGACACGCCCTGAATCTGCCGCTCGCCCAGCGAGAAGTCGAGAGCCCGGAAGTAGTTCGCCAGGGTCGGGGCGTCGAACGGCTCCCAGCGCGCGGCCGCCTCGGCCACCTCGTCCAGCTCGCCCAGGCTCAGCTCCTTGGACCGCTGGAACGCCTCGTGCACGTCCTTGACCTGGCCCGGGTGGGTCGCCGCGAACTCCTTGCGCACTGCCCAGACGGCGAAGACCATCGGCAGGCCGGTCCACTCCCGCCAGGCGTCGGCCAGGTCGATCACCTGCAGGCCGAGTGCCGGAGCCTCGTAGAGCGCGCGCAGCGCCGGGTCGCCGATCAGCGCGGCGGCGTCGGCCACCTGCAGCATCTGCGACAGGTCGGGCGGGCAGCGGAAGTAGGTGGGCTCGACGCCGTAACGCTCGGAGAGCAGCATCTGGGCGAGCAGCACTCCGGTCCGTGAGGTGGACCCGAGAGCGACCGGACGTTTGTCCAACTCGGCCGGGGGGCGGGTGGAGACCAGGTTGACCGAGAGCACCGGACCGTCGCTGCCGACCGCCAGATCGGGCAGAAGAAGCAGCTGATCGGCGTGTTTCAGGTACTCCACCAGGGTGATCGGGCCGATGTCCAGGTCACCGGCGACGAGCGCGGCACTGAGCCGGTCGGGCGTGTCCTTGTGCAGATCGACGTCGAGCAGCGCGCCGGAGCGCATCAGCCCCCAGTAGATCGGTAGGCAGTTGAGAAACTGGATGTGCCCGACCCGGGGCCGACTGACGCTGTCGCTCATGAAGCGACGGTATCCCTGATCCCAGTCGGCGCGCCCTGCGAAGGATCGTCTCGTGGCTCACGTCGCACCAGTGGCCAGCAGGCGAAAGCCGCGAGCAGCCCGGCCGCCCCGGCGCCGGCCACCAGCACGCGCGCGTCGAACTGCTCGACCAGCGGCCCGGCCAGCAGGTAACCGAGCAGCCCGGCCCCCTGCACCACCGCGGTGACCGCCGCGAAGGCCCGGCCGTGCACCTCGCTGGGCACCCGGTCGGCGACGATCACGGCGAGGCACACGTTCAGCCCGCCGTTGCAGGCGCCACCGAAGATCCAGAGCGGCACCAGCCAGCCGGCCGAGGTGGCCGTGGCGGCGGCGAGCACGGCGGCGCAGGAGCCGGCCAGCAGCACCAGCACCACCCGGATGGTGAGCCGGTGCCGCGGCACCCGCCCGAAGAACGGGGTGAACAGCACCATCCCCACCGTCCAGGAGGCGGCGACCAGCCCGTACACGGTGGCGGAGGCGCCCAGCGTGTCCCGGATGAAGAAGACCTCGATCACGTTGATCATGCCGACCCCGGCGACCGTGGCGGCGATCGCCACGGTCATCACGGTCAGCGACCGGTCGGCGCGCAGCCGGAAGGCGATCGGCGCGGCCGCCTCGTCGGCGCCGCCGCCGCGCCGCCGGGTGCGGATCAGCAGGGCCACCACGACCAGCGCCAGATAACTGGCCGCGTCGATCAGCAGCGGGACGCGCGGCCCGGTCTGCCCGACCAGGAAACCGGCCAGCGCCGGGGCGGCCAGCATGCCGACCTGCCCGGCGGTCTGCGCGATGCCGCTGGCCCGGGCCAGGTCGTCACGGTGGACCATGCGGGGCAGCAGCGCCTGGATGGTCGGCTGGGTGATCGCCAGACCGGCGGCGAGCAGCGCGACCAGGCCGATGATCGCGAGCGGGTGGCTGGTGAAGGCGAGCGCCGCGCAGACCAGCGCCTGCCCGAGGCCGGTCAGGACCAGCAGCGTACGACTGTCCGCCCGGTCCGCCAGCCGCCCGGTGAGCGGGGCGAGCAGGGCCGGTGGCAGCGCCGCCGCGAGCAGCAGCCCGGAGACGGCCAGCCCGCCGTGCCCGGTCTGCTGCAGCACCAGGGCGAGCGTGGTGGCCGCGAGGAAGTCGCCGCAGACGGAGATCGCCCGCCCGCCGGCCACCAGGTACACGTCCGTCCAACGCGACGAGGCAGATGTGAAGGACATACTTCGAAAGTAATCCTTCACATCCGCCTCGCGCAAGGCGTTCGAACTATGCGATCGGGAACGCGGTGTACTGGACGACCACCCGGCGGGCGCTCTCCGGCGGGCTCGCCTGCCGCTCGCGCACCCGGTAGGGCTCCATCAGCTCCCGTACCTGCTCGTTGAGTTTCGCCAGCTCGGCGGCGGTGACCAGGAGCTGCTGACCCATCAGGGCGCTGGACTCGCGCCACTCGGCCGGCTCGTCGTGCTGCCGGTCCAGCCAGCCGTGCAGGCGTTCCTGGTCCCGGTTCACGTAGAGGTCGACCAGCGCACGCTCGGCGGCGACCGCCTCCGGCTGATCGGGGGCGCTCTCGATCCACAGACTGCCGCCGGTGCTCCGCCACCGCCGCTCCCGCCCGTCCCCCTGGCTCGGCGCCTGCTCGACCAGTCCGTACCGGGCCAGCTCGCGCAGGTGGTAGCTGGTCGCGCTGGGCGAGAGCCCGACCAGCCCGGCGACCTCGGTCGCGGTCACCGTCGACCCGGTGACGTTGAGATGCTCCACGATCTCGATCCGCGCCGGGTGCGCCAGCGCCCGCAACGCACGCGCATCGGTGACCCGCACGTTCTCCTGCTCCGCCATGCCCCCATTCTCGGCCGGACCGGCGACCACCGAGAAACGGACCGGGCGGCACCGGGAAACGGACCCGGGCGCCACCGCGAAACGGACCCGGGCGCCACCACGAACGGGACCGGCCGCCACCGCGAAACGGACCGAGCGTCACCGAGAAGCGGACCGGGGACCCGGCAAGGAATCGGACCGGAGCCCGGCGAAAAATCGGTGGACAGCCGACGCCGGCGGCGTAGCGTTTAGGGCCGCTTGACGGCCGTGGTGAGCATGCACCGCAGCGGACGTCCCCCCGCGCCGGCAGCGGCCGACCCGCTGTCCGGACACGCGAGCGCAGCCGGATCTCAAGCCTGCCGAGGATGCCCCGTGCCCGCTTCCGACCTCGACACCGAACTCACCGCCGAACGCACCCATCTCACCGAGTCCCGGGCGGCGCTGCGCCGGATGCGCGGCCGCGCCGAGGCCCTCTTCTCCACCGGCGACAAGGTGGCCGGCGACGCCTACACCGCCGAGCAACTGGGCCGGCACATGGCCCGCCGGGTCAAGGAGCTCGCCGACGACCCGGACACCCCGCTCTTCTTCGGTCGCCTCGACATCGAGGAGAGCGCCTACCACGTGGGCCGCCGGCACGTCACCGACGACGCCGGCGAGCCGATGGTGCTGGACTGGCGGGCGCCGCTGTCCCGCTCGTTCTACCGGGCCAGCGTCCGCGACCCGCAGGGCGTCGCCACCCGGCGCCGCTTCGGGTTCGTCAAGGGCGAGCTGACCAGCTTCGAGGACGAGCACCTCGATCGGGGTGAGGAGCTGGGCACCAGCAGCCGGATCCTGACCGCGGAGATCGAGCGGCCGCGCGTCGGGCCGATGCGCGACATCGTCGCCACCATCCAGCCGGAGCAGGACGAGCTGGTCCGGGCCGAGCTGGCCGACTCGATCTGCGTGCAGGGCGCGCCCGGCACCGGCAAGACCGCGGTCGGCCTGCACCGCGCGGCCTTCCTGCTCTACCTGCACCGGGAACGGCTGCGCCGGTCCGGGGTGCTGATCGTCGGGCCGAACACGGCGTTCCTGTCCTACATCTCCGCGGTGCTGCCGACCCTCGGCGAGGTCGAGGTCCAGCAGTCCACGTTGGAGGATCTGGTCCGGCGGAGTCCGGTCAAGGCGGTCGACTCGCCCGCTGCCGCGCTGGTCAAGAACGACGCGCGGATGGCCAGGATCCTCAGCGACCTCCTGTGGGGCCGGATCAGCCGGCCGACCGAGCCGATCATGGTGTCGGACGGCTCCTACCGCTGGCGGATCGACGTCGAGCCGCTGCGCCGGATCGTCGACGAGGCCCGCCGCGAGGGCCTGCCCTACGCGACCGGCCGTGAGCGGGTCCGGGCCCGGGTGGTCGGGCTGCTGCAACGCCAGTCGGAGTACCGCACCGGCAACTCACCGAGCGAGTCCTGGCTGCGCAAGATGAGCAAGATCCCGCAGGTCACCGAGTTCCTGGAGCGCTGCTGGCCGGCCGTCACCCCGGAGTCACTGGTCGGCAGCCTGCTCACCGACCCGGCGCAGGCCGGTGACCTGCTCACCGCCGAGGAGCAGGAGGTGATCCGCTGGGCCAAGCCGCCCAAGACGGTCAAGTCGGCCAAGTGGACCACCGGCGACCTGCTGCTGCTCGACGAGGCCGCCGGGCTGCTGGAGCGGGAGAACAGTTTCGGTCACGTGGTCATCGACGAGGCGCAGGACCTGTCGCCCATGGCGGCCCGCGCGATCGCCCGGCGCAGCGAGCACGGCTCGATCACCCTGCTCGGCGACCTGGCCCAGGGCACCGCCCCGTGGGCCGCCACCGACTGGCGGGACGTCCTGGCCCACCTGGGCAAGCCGGACGCCGCGGTGGTGCCGCTGACCGTCGGCTTCCGCGTACCGGAAGCGGTGGTCACCCTGGCCAACCGCCTCCTGCCGGCGCTCGGCGTGAACGTGCCCGAAGCGGTCTCGCTGCGCCGGGACGGCGCGCTCGTGATGGTGCCGGTCGCCGATCCCGCGGACCTGGACGCGCGCACCCTGGCCGAGGTCACCGCGGCGCTCGGGCACGAGGGATCAGTCGCGGTCATCGCCGCGGACGCCGCGGTGGACCGGCTCCGCGACCATCTCTCGGCGGCCGGCATCGAGCACGCGACGCCCGACGACGTCGACGCCGAGGCGCGGGTCACGGTGGTCCCGGCCACGGTCGTCAAGGGCTTGGAGTACGACCACGTCGTCGTCCACGAGCCCGCCGACATCGTCGCCGCCGAGCCACGCGGACTGAACCGCCTCTACGTGGTGCTCACCCGTGCCGTCACCGGCCTCTCGGTTGTGCACGCCAAATCGCTTCCTGAACCGCTTAACATCGGCTGATGCCCCGCATCGGAGTGATGTTCGACCGCGACCTGTCCCCCGAAGATCTGCCGACCTTCGCCGCCGCCGTGGAGGAGGCCGGCGCCGACGACCTCTGGGTGGTCGAGGACCTCGGCTGGGCCGGCTCGATCAGCGCCGCCGCCCTGGCCCTGGCCGCCACCTCCCGGATCCGGGTCGGCATCGGCATAGCGCCGGCGCCGCTGCGCAGTCCGGCCCTGCTCGCGATGGAGCTGGCCATGCTGGCCCGGGTCCATCCGGGCCGCCTGGTGGCCGGTCTCGGGCACGGCGTCGCCGAGTGGATGCGCCAGCTCGGCGTCGAGCCGACATCGAAGCTGGCGATGCTGGAGGAGACCATCCTGGCGGTGCGCGGGCTGCTGCGCGGCGAGATGGTCACCCTGGACGGGCGCGAGGTGCACATCGACGGGGTGCGCCTGGTGCACCCGCCCGCGGTGCTCCCGCCGATCGTCACCGGGGTGGTCCGGCCGCGCTCGCTGGAGCTCTCCGGCCGGGTCGCGGACGGCACGATCATCGCCGAGGGCAACGGCCCGGCCGAGATCGAGGCGGCGCTGGGCCACATCCGGCGGGGTGGGGCGGGCGACGAGCACGAGCTGATCGTCTTCGCCTATCTGCACGTCAACGACGATCCGGCGGACGCCGCGAAGGTGACCGGCGCGATGGTCGAGGGGCAGGCCGGCTGGCTCGGCGTGCCACCGTCCGAAGTGTTCTCGCTGATCGGCCCGGTCGCCGAGGTGCCCGGCAAGGTGCAGTCGCTGGCCGACGCCGGCACCGGGACGGTCGTCCTGCGCCCGCTCGGCCCGGACCCGATCCCGCAGGTCAGGGCCGCGCTGGCCGCGCTCGGTCGCTGACCCGGCCGACCCCGGCGCGGCTCGTCACCGCGCGGCGTCGATCAGCCGGACCATCTCGGTGAGCGGCAGGGCCGGGTTGCCGGCCGCCGACTCGGCCACCGTCGGATCCGGGTCGCCGACCAGCTCGGCGACCCGGGCCGGAGGGAGCGCCGGGTGACCGGCCGCGGCAGCCCGGGCCCGCCCGTCGCCCTCCCCGGGGCCGGCCGCCAGGCAGTGCTCCAGCACGGCGGCGGTGGCGTTCGGATGCTGGGCGACCGCGCGGAGCGTCCGCGGCACCCGCGGGACCGACCGGGCCAGGTCGAGGAGCAGGTCCGCGGGCGCGTCCGGGTTCGTGGCGACCGCGCTGCTCACCCGCTTGCCGTGGGTGCCCACCATCCCGGCCAGCAGCTCCGGGCTCAGCCCGGGATGGCCGGCCACCGCCGCGACCACTTTCGCGTCCGGGTCGCCGGCGAGCGCGTCCCGGACGTCATCCGGCAGATCACGGCGGGTGGCGACCAGCATCCGCAGCTCCGGTCCGGCGCCCGCCGCGAGCGCGCGTACCTCGGCCTCGGTGGCCGCCTCGATCCGCGGCAGCGGGGTCGGCCCGATCCGGGTCTTCCTGGCCAGCTCGGCCAGCACGTCGAGCGGCACGTTCGAGTTGTGCGCCAGCCGCCGCCGGACCTCGGGGTCCGGGTCGCCGGCCAGCCGCCGGATCAGCTCGGCCGGCAGTCCCGGGTTCCCGGCCAGGTCGTGCCGGACCCCGGGGATCGGGTCGCCGGCCAGCCGGACGGCCACCTCGGGCGGCAGGTCCGGCCGGCCGGCGAGCGTCCAGCGCAGGATCGCCGACTCGTTGTCGGCCAGGCTGACCAGGGACGATATCGGCGTCGCCGGGTTATCCACAGCCTGGTACCGGAGGCTGTGGATAGCCGATTCGTGGCCTCCGGCGCAGGCCGCGCCGGGCGGCAGGGTGCAGTCCGTCCGCGGGCAGTGCGGGTCGTGCAGGAACGGGATCGGCTCCCGGTCGCAGACCAGGCATGCCTCCGGTGGCGGGTCGAGGGCGACCAGTCCGGCCAGCAGCTCGGGGGACGCCGCCCGGTTCGCCGCGACCATCGCCCGCACGTCGGCGTGCCGATGCCGGGCCAGCCGGGCGAGCAGATCCGGATCGGTGGTCCGCCAGGCCAGCTCGGCGGTCACCTCCGGGTCCGGGTCGGCGGCCAGCCGCTCCCGCACGTCGCGCGGCAGGTCCGGGCAGGCGGCCAGCTCCTGCCGGACCGCCGAGTCCGGGTCGGCGGCGAGTCGTCGCGCCCACTCCGGCCGTCCGCGGCCCGCGTCGAGCAGGGCCAGCGCGACCGTCGCCCAGTCGGCGGCCCCGGCCGGCTCCGCCCAGTCGTCCGCGGACAGCCGGCCGTCGTGGGCCAGCCTGATCGCGGCCGGCTCGGATCGGGCGGCCAGCTCCCGGACCTGGGCCGGGGTCAGGGCGGGGCGATCGGCGAGGGCGCTCGCGAGTTCCTCGTCGGCCAGCCCGATCAGGCGGTCGACCAGGACCGGCGGCAGGGCGGGGTTACCGGCCAGCGCGACCAGGAGCTCATCCACGATCGAGCATCCTCGCTGCTCGGCCGCCGCGACGAAACCCCTTTCCGTCGGGAGTGGATCTCCGACCGGGCGGTTCAGCCCAGCGGCTTCACCCAGCGGGACCACTCCGGCTGCGGACGGTAGCCGCGCGCCGCCCAGATCCCGTGCGCCCGCTCGTTGGCGTCGAGCACCATGGCGTCCGCCCGGGTCCCGCCCAGCGCCCGCAACCGGTCCTCGGCCGCGGCGATCAGCAGGCCGCCGATCCCGGCCCGGCGCCGGTCCGGGGCGACGGCCAGCCGGTAGAGGTGGCAGCGCCAGCCGTCCCAGCCGGCGATCACGGTGCCGACCACGGCCCCGTCGTCGACCGCCAGGATCAGCGCCTCCGGGTCCCGGGCGACGAGTGCCTCGGCCGCCTCGACGGTGTCCACCGGCCGGCTGTCGTTCTCCGCCGCCACCTGCCAGAACGCCAGCACCGCCGGCAGGTCGGCCGGCTCCGCCGCCCGCAAGATCAGTTCACCCACCCGGCCACCCTACGAACTTTATGGCACAAAGTTCTTTGACTTTGCGTCGTAAAGTCGAGGCATGGCATCGATCGACGACGAATCGACTTTCGACGACCCGGCCGAGGCGCTGCGGCTGATCGATCGCGAGCGGGCCAACCTGGAGCGCGAGCTGACCCCGGACCCGCGCTGGATGTACTGGCCGTGGGGGGTCGCCTGGCTGCTCGGCTCGGGGCTGTTCTTCCTGCGCTGGGGTCCGGACGAGCGGGTGCTCGTGGCTCTCCCCGACTGGTTGCCGATCACCGTGATGACGGCGCTGATGATGGCCGCCGGGGCGATCACCGGGGTGATGGGCGCCCGGTCCGGCCGGGCGGTGAGCGGGCCCAGCTCCCGGCAGGGGCGGATGTTCGGGTTCTCCTGGTCGGCCGGGTTCGCCGGGTTGGTGCTGGTGTTCAGTCAGGTCAGCGACGTGGTGCCGGAGTCGCGTCAGGGCATCCTCTGGGGTGGCGGGCTGGTCGCGCTGGTCGGCGCGCTCTACATGGCCGGCGGCGCGATCTGGGACGACCGGAGCACCTTCGTCCTGGGCGCCTGGATCAGCGGGATCAACATCGTCGGCGTGCTGGCCGGCCCCGGGTGGCACGCGCTGGTCGTGGCGGTGGCCGGCGGCGGCGGCCTGCTGATCGCCGGCCTGATCGGCTGGTGGCGCCGCCGATGAGCGACACCACCAAGCCGCCGAAAAGCGACCCCGCCAAGCCACCGGAAAGCGATCCCACCGAGCCGCCGACGAGCAACCTCACCAGGTCGCCGACGAGCAAGACCGCCGAGACGCCGACGAGCGACACCACGGAGCCGCCGACCGGCGGCCCCACCGGTGAGCTGCCCGAGCTCGACCCGGTCATCCACGCGCAGGCCCGCCTCCGGGTCGTCTCCGCGCTCTCCCAGCTGCGCGAGGCGGACAGCATCGCCTTCCCCCGGCTCCAGGAGATTCTCCGGGTGACCGCCGGAAACCTCTCGGTCCACCTGCGCAAGCTCGAGGACGCCGGCTACGTCGAGGTGGTCAAGACGCACCGCGGTCGCACCCCCGCCACCCTGGTCCGGCTGACCCGCCGCGGCCGCCTCGCCTTCGACGACTACGTCATCGCCCTGCGTGCCCTGCTCAACCACCCGGAGGAGTCATGATCCACGCACGCGCCGTCCAGGTCACCCGGCGGTACGCCGCCACCCTCGCCCTGGACCACCTCGACCTGGAGGTCCGCGCCGGCGAGCTGGTCGGCCTGCTCGGGCCGAACGGCGCCGGCAAGAGCACCCTGGTCAGCCTCTTCACCGGCACCCGGCGGCCCACCTCCGGCCGGGTCGAGCTGTGCGGCGGTGACCCGCGCGACCCCCGGTTCCGGCGGGAGCTGGGCGTCACTCCACAGGAGACCGGGTTGCCCGCCTCGTTGCGCGTCGGCGAGGTGACCGATTTCGTCCGGGCGCACTTCACCAACCCGCTGTCCACAGCGGAGCTGCTCGGCCGGTTCGGGCTGGCCGACCTGATCCGGCGGCAGACCGGCGGCCTCTCCGGCGGGCAGAAACGCCGGCTCGCGGTGGCCCTCGCCTTCGCCGGGCGGCCGCGGATCGTCTTCCTCGACGAGCCGACCACCGGGCTGGACGTGGAGGCCCGGCGGGCACTCTGGGACGGCATCCGGGCCTTCCACGCCGAGGGCGGCACCGTCGTGCTGACCAGCCACTACCTGGAGGAGGTCGAGGCGCTCGCGCAGCGGGTGGTGGTGCTCGACGCCGGGCGGGTGCTGGCCGACGACAGTGTCGACGCGATCCGGGGGCTCGCCGGCGTACGGCAAATCGGTCTGACCTCGCCGATCGACCTGCCGCACCTGACCGGGGTGTTGCGCGCGGAGCGCGCCGGCGACCGCCACCTGCTGCTCACCACGGACGCCGACGCCCTGGTCCGGGAGCTGGTCCGGCGCGACGTCGCGTTCCGTGACCTCGAGGTGCGCGGCGCCTCGCTGGAGGAGGCCTTCCTGACCCTGACCAAGGAGCCGTCGTGGTCCTCGCGCTGACCCATGCCAAGTTCCAGCTGATCGAGCTGTTCCGGATCCCGATCGCGGTGATCGGCGGGGCGTTCTGGCCGGCCGCCGCGATGCTCGCCTTCGTGGTGCCGTTCACCGGCGACGACCCGGCCGGCGCCACCTACGCCGCCGCCTCGATGATCACGTTCGCGGTGATGAGCACCAACCTTTTCCAGTACGGCATCGGCGTCGCCGAGGACCGCGCCCAGCCGTGGGATCCGTACGTGCGGACCCTCCCGGCCGGCGCGCTGCCCCGCTTCGCCGGCCGGATCCTGGCCGGCCTCACCACCATGGCGATCTCCCTGACCCCGGTGGTGATCATCGCGGCGCTGTTCACCCCGGCCTCGGTGAGCGGGCCGGAGCTCCTGGCCGGAGCCGCCGCCACCGCGGTGATCTCGGTGCCGTTCATCCTGATGGGCCTGTCGATCGGCTATTCGCTGCCGCAGAAGGCGGCGATCGTGGTGGCGCAGGTGCTGTTCCTGCCGCTGGCCTTCGGCGGCGGGCTGATGAGCTCACCCGGCTGGCAGCCCGGCTTCGTCGCGACGATCGCGCCCTACCTGCCGACCGGCGGCGCGGTCCGGCTGATGTGGGCGGCCGTCGGTGACTACCCGTTCCGGTGGGGCTCGGCGCTGTCGCTGCTCGCCTGGACGGTGGCGCTCGGCAGTCTCGCGGTGTGGGCGTTCCGGCGCGACGAGGGTCGTCGATTCGGCTAGATGACTGACAGTTCCATCCCCGCGCTGGTGACCGGATGCGACCATGCGGCTATGACCGCTCCTTCGCCCGGCGTGCCCACCTGGGTGGATCTGGCCACGTCCGACCTCGACGGCTCGACCCGGTTCTACACGAGCCTGTTCGGCTGGACCGCCGAGGTGTCCGGCGCCGAGTTCGGCGGCTACACCACGTTCCTGCTGAACGGGTTGCCGGTGGCCGGGGCGGGCCCACTGTTCGGCGAGGGGCAGCCGACCACCTGGAGCACCTACCTGGCCACCGACGACGCCGACCTGACCGCGGCCCGGGTCGAGGCCGCCGCCGGGAAGGTGCTGGTCGCGCCGTTCGACGTGATGGATCAGGGGCGGATGGCGGCGTTCCTGGATCCGTCCGGGGCGCCGTTCAGCGTCTGGGAGGCCGGGATGATGCGCGGGGCCGAGGTGTTCGACGTGCCCGGGGCGCTCACCTGGAACGAGTTGAACACCCGGGACGTGGACGGGGCGCAGAGTTTCTACGGCGCGGTCTTCGGCTGGACGTTCCGCGAGGCGCAGGTGGGCAACCTGCCGTACCTGCTCTGTGACAACGTGCGCCAGCCGGTGGCCGGCATCCAGCCGATGATCGGCGAGGGCTGGCCGGCCGACATCTCGCCGTACTGGCTGGTGTACTTCGCGGTCACCGACTGCGACGTGGCCGCGGAGCACGCGTTCGCCCTCGGCGGCCGGGTGGTCAACCCGCCGACGACGATTTCGATCGGGCGCTATGCGGTGCTGACCGACCCGCAGGGCGCGACGTTCGCGGTGCTCGCGGGCCGCCGCTGACCGCCGGGTCCGCTTCGGGTCAGCCAACCCCTCGTCCGGTACGGTCGCAGCGCACGCCTCGGGAATACCCGCAGCTCGTTCCGCCCGCCGTTATCCACATTTCTTGCCTGTCCACAGCCACGCCGTCGCCATCCCCTCCCCTCCGCCACACTGATCAGCGGGGGAGCCCCCGGTGGAGGGCGGGCTCTGTCGATCTTGCGATGGTGCTGGTCGCAGTGATTGCCAGGCGCGAAAAAGGCCGCCCATCGGGCGGCCTTCTGCTTCAGCGGTGATCCGCGGCGAGGTCAGCGGAGCAGGTCCGGGATCCGGTCGAACAGCTGCGTCGTGTAGGTGATCATCTCGTGCAGCATCCAGTTGCCGGTGAACAGCAGCACCGCGCCGATCGCCACCGCCTTCGGCACGAACGACAGCGTCGCCTCCTGGATCTGCGTCACCGACTGGAACAACGAGATCGCGAACCCGACCGCCAGCGCGGTCAGCAGCACCGGCGCGGACAGCTTCGCCGCGATCGTCATCGCCTGCAGCCCCAGCTCAACCACCATCGTGTCGGTCATGCCCCACACTTCGGGCGATCCACCACCGCCCGGAGTGCAGACCGGTCACACCCCGGTTGCCATTCGGTTCACCCGCACAGGAAACCTCAAGAAGCCCGCCCCGCTGCCGCGCGGGTCAGTGCCGGACCGCCACCACCAGCGGGCCGTGGTCGCCCGGGATGATCCGGACCTTGACCCGGTAGTGCTCGGCCAGGTTGGCCTCGGTCAGCACCTCGGTGGGCGTGCCCGCGGCGGCCACCCGGCCGGCGGAGAGCAGGACCATCCGGTCGGCGTACTCGCCGGCGGTGGACAGATCGTGCATGGTGGCCAGCACGGTGAGCGAGCGTTCCGCGCGGAGCCGGTCGACCAGTTCCAGGACCTCCTGCTGGTGGCCGATGTCCAGGGCGCTGGTCGGCTCGTCCAGCAGCAGGATCTCGGCGCCCTGGGCCAGCGCCCGGGCCAGGAAGACCCGCTGACGTTCGCCGCCGGAGAGGGTGTCCAGCCGGCGGCCGGCGAACGCGCGCAGGTCCAGCGCGGCCAGCTCCTCGTCGACCACGGCCAGGTCGGCGGCGGACTCCCGGCCGAGCGGCGGGATGTACGGGGTCCGGCCCAGCAGCACGTAGTCGAAAACGGTCATCGCCGGCGGGACGACCGGGTTCTGCACGACCACCGCGACGGTCTTGGCCCGGTCCCGGCGGTGCAACCGGTCGACCGGGCGGCCGTGCAGGTGGACGGTGCCCCGGAAGGGGAGCAGGCCGGCCACGGCGCGCAGGGCGGTGGACTTGCCGGCGCCGTTCGGGCCGATCACGGTGACCCACTCGCCGCCGGTCACTTCGAGGTCGACGCCGTCGACGATGAGGGCGCCGTCCAGTCGTACCGTCAGATCGGTCACCAGGATCGCCGCACCGGACCGCCCACCGGGGGCGGCATCGGTCATGTCGTCACCCCGCGGCTGGTGCGCAGCACCACGATGAAGAACGGCGCGCCGAGGAACGCCGTGACCACCCCGATCGGGATCTCCGCGGCCCCGCCGGCGACCCGGGCCAGCAGGTCGGTCAGCGCCAGGAAGGCCGCGCCGAAGAGCAGCGACAGCGGCAGCAGCGAGCGGTAGCTCGGGCCGGTGAGCAGGCGCAACGTGTGCGGCACGATGATGCCGACGAAGCCGATCAGGCCGGAGACCGAGACCGCCGCGGCGGTGCCCAGCGACGCCGCGACGATCAGCAGGTAACGGCTGCGCTGCGGGTGCAGGCCGAGGCTGGTCGCCTCCTCGTCGCCGACCGTGAGCACGTCCAGCTCGCGGCGCTGGGCGAGCACGATCGCGGCGGTCAGCACCGTGTAGGGCAGCACTACCAGCACGTCGTGCCAGCCGGCCGTGCCGAGCCGGCCGAGCAGCCAGGAGTACACCTCGCGCAGCGACTCCACGTTCCGCTGCAGCAGATAGGTCTGCACCGCGGCGAGGAACGCGGAGACCGCGACCCCGGCCAGGATCAGCGCGCCGGGTGATCGGTCGCGGCCGCCGGCGGCGCCGAGGAGCCAGGTCAGGGCGACCGCCACCAGGGCGCCGAGAAAAGCCGCCATCGGTACGCCGATCGGCAGCCCGGCCGTCGCGTCAGCGGCCGGGCGCAGCACGATCACCGCGGTCACCCCGAGCCCGGCTCCGGCCGCCACGCCGAGCAGGTGCGGGTCGGCCAGCGGATTGCGGAACGCGCCCTGGTAGGCGGCCCCGGCCAGCGCCAGCATCGCGCCGACCAGCAGGCCGAGCACCACCCGGGGCAGCCGGAGCTGGGTGAGGATGGCGATCTCCCGCTCGGTGAGCCCGCTGTGCAGGTCCACCCCGGGGATCAGGTTGAGCAGCTCGGCCGCGACCGCGCCGGGCGGCAACGCGACCGAGCCGAAGGCGAGGCCGGCGATGACCGCGACCAGCACGGCCAGCACACCGGCCAGCAGCCAGGCCGGGCGCAGCCCGGCCGGCCTCATGACGCGGGAATCTCGCGGACCGCGTCGGCCACGGCCTTGACCAGATCGACGGTACGCGGACCCCACCGTGACGCGATGTCGTCGTCGAGCGGGTAGACCTGGCCTTTCCGCACCGCCGTGATCGCCGACCAGCCGGTCCGCGCCTTGACCGTGTCCGGCGACTGCTGGCAGCACTGGGTGTCGGCCAGGAAGATGGTGTCCGGGTTCGCCTTGACCAGCGCCTCCGCGGAGAGCTGCGGGTAACCGCCCTTGCTGCCGTCGGCGTCCGCGGGGTCGGCGACGTTGGTCATCCCGAACAGGTCGAACACCCCGCCGATGAAGGTCTTCGAGGTGGCCGAGTAGAGCTCCGGGCCCAGCTCGTAGTAGTAGCTGAGCGGCTTGGCGCGCGCCGGGACGCCCTTGACCACCTGATCGATCTCGGCCTTCATCTGCTCGGTGAGCTTGCCGGCCTCGGCCGGGTGCCCGGTCAGCGTGCCGAACTCGGTGATCTCCCGGTAGGTGTCGTCCAGGGTCTGCGCGGCCGGGGACAGGAACACCGGGATCTTGAGTTTGCCGAGCTGGGCCACGATCTGGTCGCTGTCGCCGGAGAGCACCACCAGGTCCGGGTCCTTGGCGGCGATCGCCTCGGCGTTCGGCTTGAACCCGGACAGGTCGGTCTTCGGGGCGTCGGCCGGGTAGTCGGACTGGTCGTCGACCGCGGTGACCTGCGGGCCGGCGCCGATCGCGAAGAGCATCTCGGTGGCCGTCGGGCTCAGCGAGACGATCTTCTCGGGGCGTTTGTCCAGGGTGAGCGAGCCGACCGTGGCCGGGAAACTGGCGGCGGTGCTCGCGGCGGACTGGCCGGCCTCCGGTGACGTGCCGTCCTTGTCGGTGCCGCCGCAACCGGCGAGCAGCAGTGCGGCCGCCGTGCCGGCGGCGAGAAGCGCGCGTTTCATCGAGGTCCTCCTGTCGGTCGGGTGTGGTGCATCGCCGACAGGGCCTGGGGGCCGCCGCCTGCGAGACGCCCCTCCCCGGGAGCGCGGGTTCGCGACCGCGCCCAGGCGACCTGGCTAGACCTCACATGGAGGGATCACAGTTGCGGGACAGCTCCGGTTTCACACCGGCTTCGCTGCGGCGCGGTCCCTGAAACGCTATCCCAGCCGGGCGCCGGTCGCTGCTCGACCTCAGGGTCTGTTCCGTCGGACACCTCCGCGGCGGCTATTTGCCCGCCTCGGTCCGGTCCTCGGCGGTCCGGTTGCTGGCGAGCTTGTCCGCAGCCGGCCCGCCCTCGGCGATGCCACCCTCGACCTGCTCGCTCTCGGCCTGCTCACCGTCGGCCTTGCTCCCGGTCGCGCTCTCGGCCTTGCTCTCGGCGGCGGCCACCCGGTCGCCGGCCGCGGCGGCCTCGTCGTCGCCGGCCAGGGCGGAGCGCAGCCGCGCTTTCTCCGCGGCGCGGCGCTGGGCGACCGAGCCGAGGTGCTCGGCCATCTCGTCGCGCCACTTGCGGAGCAGGAAGAACGCGAAACCGGCCGAGGCGACGAACGCGATCATCGCCTTGACCAGGATGTTCAGCGGGAGCGGGAAGAGCGCGGCGAAGACCACCACGAACAGGCCCAGGCGGCCCAGTGTGTACTTGATGGCGGGACTCATGATCTCTCTCCTCAGCCGGACCGCTGACGGAGCCAGCGGAGGCCGTAGAACCAGACGAAGCAGTACACGACCGTAGCGGTCACGGCGCCGGCACCGCCGCTCACCAGGGGAGGAGTGTACGGCGCGAGCACCCCGGCAACCGTCATGCCCGCCGCCGCGCCGAACCCGATGCCGAGCGCCGCGGCCATCACCCGGTCGGCGCCGAAGCCCTGCGCCCGGAACTGCTCCACGAACAGCCAGGTCGGCAGGATCACGATCAGCCATCCGTTGGTCTGGCCGAAGTCGGCGACCCTGGTCAGCGTCAGGACGCCCTCCAGGACCAGCACCACCGCGATGCCCAGGACCAGCCCGGCGAACGCCGCGCCGAGCAGGTCGCCGACCGTCTCCACCGGGCCTGGGTTGCGCCGCAGCCCGCCCGCGCTCCGCTGTCGAGTCATCCGCCGAACCCTAGGCCCAGACCTTCTGCGGTTCGCTGCGCCGCTCGGCCAGACCGACCGGCTTGTCATACTCCCGGACGACCTCGTACCGCGTGTTGCGCTCGACGGGCTGGAACCCGGCGTCCCAGATCAGGTCGAGCAGGTCGTCGCGGTGCATGGTGTTCGGCGTGCCGTACGAGTCGGCGTCGTGGGTGATCTTGTACTCCACCACCGAGCCGTCCAGGTCGTCGGCGCCGAAGTTCAGCGAGAGCTGGGCGACCGACAGGCCGTGCATCACCCAGAAGCACTTGACGTGCGGCACGTTGTCGAAGAGCAGGCGGGAGACGGCGAACGTCTTGAGCGACTCGGCCGGGGCGGCCATCGTGGTCCGTTCCTGGATCCGGTTACGGATCTTGCCGTCCGCCGAGTCGTGGAAGTCGTGCTGGTAGCGCAGCGGGATGAAGACCGCGAAGCCCCCGGTCTCGTCCTGCAGCTCGCGCAGGCGCAGCACGTGGTCGACCCGGTGCCGCGGCTCCTCGATGTGGCCGTAGAGCATGGTGGCCGGGGTCCGCATGCCTTTCTGGTGGGCCAGCCGGTGGATCCGCGACCAGTCCTCCCAGTGGCAGGCATGGTCGACGATGTGCTGCCGGACCTCCCAGTCGAAGATCTCGGCGCCGCCGCCGGTCAGCGACTCCAGCCCGGCGTCCATCAGCTCGTCGAGGATCTCGCTGGCGGACAGCCCGCTGATCTTCTCGAACCACTGGACCTCGGTGGCGGTGAAGCACTTGAGCTTGACGTTGGGCAGCGCGGCCTTCAGCTCGCGCAGCACCTTGGGGTAATAGCGCCAGGGCAGCGTGGGGTGCAGGCCGTTGACGATGTGCAGCTCGGTGAGCTGCTCGTCCTCCATCTCCTTGGCCTTGCGGACGGCCTCGTCGATGCGCATCGTGTAGGCGTCCTTCTCCCCCGGCTTGCGCTGGAAGGAGCAGTAGGCGCAACTGGCGGAGCAGACATTGGTCAGGTTCAGATGCCGGTTGACGTTGAACATCACCCGGTCACCGTTCAGCTCGGTGCGCTTGTGGTGGGCCAGCCGGCCGAGCCAGGCCAGGTCGTCGCTCTCGTAGAGCGCGATGCCGTCCGCGCGGCTGAGCCGCTCACCGGCGTAGACCTTCGCCTCCAGGTCCCGCTTCAGTCCGGCGTCCATGTGGCCCCTCTCCCGTCGTCGCCGTCGAGACTACGTCCCGCCCCCGACAACCAGCACGCCGCCGGGTGCCCGGATGTCCCGTTTCACATACTGGGAAGTAACCGAAATTGACGATCATGACATCGTCCCGACAAGCCGCTGAACTGGGCGAATGAGCGCGGACGCCGACAACTAGAAAAATTCTCAGCGTCCTTTCACCTTCTTTCGATCGACAGCGGTGCGCCGCCTGCGGTATGAACCTTTAGGAACGACTAGCGACGGTCTGCCGACCGCCGCGGACGGGGAGCTCATGTCGAAGGCACTGCGGTACGGACAGCGTCCAACTCGCTCCGTGCATGCGCGACTCCGCCCCGTCAGCTACTCGGCGGCCGTCGCCGCGGCACTGGCTGCGCTGTTCCAGCCGATCCCGGCCATGGCCGCACCGGGCGACGACCCGGCGCTCGCCGCCGGCATCCCGGACACCGGCTCGCGCCCCACCACGCTCGGCGCGCTGGTGCTGCCCGGCACCCCGGTCAGCCCGGCCACCACGCCCAGCAGCATTCCCGGCTCGGCGACCAACCCGGCCCTGCAGCAGATCGAGCGGGGCCGGCTCGAGGTCGACCAGCTCGGCGACCAGCTGCTCAAGCTGAAAGCCGACCGCGACCTCGCCCAGGCCCAGGTCGGCACCGCTGGGCAGCGGGTCACCGACGCGCAGGCCAGCCTGCAGGCCGCGCAGACCAACGCGGTCGCCGCCGCCGGCGAGGCCATGCAGCAGGCCGCCGCGGTCCCGCCCGGCGCGCTCGACTCCGGACTGCTCGGTCTCGACCAGCTCGCCCGCCTGCAGCGCGGCGAGGTGCCGACCGACGACTCGGCGGCCCGCCGCCTGGAGGCCGCGCAGGTCGCCGCCCAGGTCGCGCTCGACGAGCAGACCACCACCACGGCCAAGCACAACGACCTGGTCGCGCAGTACACGAAGCTGAACACCCAGCTCACCCAGAAGCAGACCGCGCTGACCGCGCTGGAGAACGCGCACCGCGACGAGCTGAACGCGGCCGAGGCCGCCGCCAGCGCGACCGACCAGGCGCTCGGCTCGGAGTACCTGGCCGGTTCGACCAATGGCCGGGGCGCCGACCCGCGGGCGGTCAAGGCGCTGCAGTTCGCGCTGGCCCAGCGCGGCGACCCGTATGTCTGGTCCGAGGAGGGCCCGGACCAGTACGACTGCTCCGGCCTGATGTACGCGGCCTATCGCCAGCCCAGCGTCGGCTTCCCGCTGGTCCGCGTCTCCCGCGACCAGTACTGGCAGACCCGCAACAAGGTCGTCGACCGCTACTCGTTGCTCCCCGGCGACCTGCTGTTCTTCAGCTACAGCAACAGCTGGACCGGCATCCACCACGTCGCCATGTACGCCGGCGACGGCATGATGGTCGAGGCCCCGCGCACCGGGCTGAACGTGCGTCTCGTCCCGGTCCGGTGGAGCCGCCTGTTCCAGGCCACCCGGGTCTTCGGCGCGGTCGAGGGCGGCGTCGACGACCTGCCGCTCGGCACGCCCGACCCGGAGGAGCCGGGCACCGGCGGGACGACCACCACCAAGTCGCCGACGCCGTCGGCGAGCAAGACCACCAAGCCGGGCGGGTCGGGGAGCAGCCCGACCGGCTCCAAGACGCCGACGCCGGCCAAGACGACCACCACGCCGCCGCCGGCCACCACCCCGACGCCGGGCGGCTCGGCGTCGACCCCCTCCACCGGCGGCTCCTCGTCGAGCAGCGGTGGTTCGTCCGGCTCCAGCCCGACCGGCACCTCGTCCAGCAGCACCGGCACCGGCACCGAGCCGACCGGCGAGACCGGCACGGGCAACACCGCCACCGCCACCGCCACGTCCTCGGCGACCGCCGCGGAGACCACCACGCAGGCGACCCAGACGACCAAGGCGACGGAGACGACCAAGGCGACCCAGACGACGAAGGCGACCGAGACCACCAAGGCGACGGAGACGACGAAGGCCTCCGACGCGGCTTCGGCGTCCGCCTCGTCCACCGACTGACCAGTACGCGTTTCGAACCGGCACCAAGTCCGGATATCGGGTAATAAGGCAGCGGGAAAACCATCCGAACCGGTCATCGGCTCGCTAGCTCCTTCGTCGTAGGGTTGGTCGGGTCGATGCCGGGTGCGTTCACACCGACTGATGTGGCACGGTTAAGGTCAGCGCCCGACGTCCGAGAGCCGTCGGCAGCGGCGGTCGGGAGGACCCATGGACGAGCAGCAGGCGACCAGGGACGGCGCGAGCTCCACGCCGCCGCCCGCCGGGCCGCCCGCGGACGACGCCGAGGGTTTCGCGCCACCTCCACCACCGCCCCCCGGGGCCCTGTGGGCGTCCCCGGGTCCGAAAGTGTCCGGGTCCGCCCCGGTCTCCGCCGCTCCCGCCGCTGACTCCTCGGCCGCCCGCCCGATCTCCGCCTCCGCCCCGGTCTCCACCCCGCCCGCCACCGGCTCCGCGCCGGTCTCCACCCCGCCTGCCACCGGCTCCGCCCCGGTCTCCGCCGCCCCGGCGTCCGGATCGGCGGCTGTGCCGGCGCCGACGGTCTCGGCGTCCGCGCCGGTCTCGGCGGCTCCGGCCTCCGGCTCGGCGGCGGTGCCCAGCCGCCCGGTGGTCGGCTCCGCTCCGGTTTCCGCGGCGCCCGCGCCGGTTTCCGCGGCGCCCGCTTCCGGCTCCGCGGCGCCCGCTTCCGGCTCCGCGGCCGTGCCCAGCCGGCCCGTCACCGCTTCGGCCCCGGTTTCGGCGGCTCCGGCGAGCGGGTCCGCCGCCGTCCCGGATGTCGCCAGGTCGACAACCGTCGAGCCGCAAGCTCCCGCCTCGAGCCCGCCACCGGCGGGCTCCGCCGTGGTGGCCAGTGCCAAGGCGTTCGGATCCGCTCAGGTCTCCGCGCCGCCCGCGGTCGGCTCGGCCAAGCCGGTGTCCGCCCCCGCGACCGGCTCCGCGACGAATGGCCGGCAGTCGGCCATCTACGGCTCGCCCGAGGCGATGCCCGCCGAGCCCGAGCCGGCCCCGGAGCCCGCTGAGCCGGAGCCGATCAAGCCCGCCGACCCGACGCCAGCCGACCCCGACCCGGGCACGCCGGAGCCGTCCGAGCCCACGCCGGAGAAGCCGGGCCCGTCCGAGCCCACGCCGGAAAAGCCGGGCCCGGAAAAGCCCACGCCGGAAAAGCCGGACGAGCCGAAACCCGCCGACCCGGAGCCCAGCGAGCCCCGCCCGGTCCCGGTCCCCCCGAAACCGAGCGAGCCGAAACCGGCCCACCCCGAACCGACCCGCCCCGAGCCGGTCGAGCCGGAGCCGATCAAGCCACCGCCGCCCGGGCCGATCCCGGGCCCGCAGCCCGGTCCGTTCCCGACGCCGGCGCCCGAGCCGCGCCCGGCGCCCACCCCGCCCGGCCCCGCGCCGGACCCCTACCCGCCGAGCCCGATCCCCCCTGGTCCCGGCCCTTCGCCGGTGCCGCCGATGCCGGCGCCGAGCCCGGTGCCACCCGGCCCCGGACCGTCCCCGGTCCCGCCCGGCCCGGGTCCCAGCCCGGTGCCCGCACCGCCCGGCCCGAGCCCGGTGTTCCCGCCGCCCCCGGTGATCGGGAACGGCCTGCCTTCGTACACGATGCCGCCGGAGGGCGGCGGCCCGACGGGAGTCCTTCCGCCCATGTCCCACGGCACCCCCGGTTTCCCAGCGCCCTCGGGAAACAGCGACATGACCATGCCGATCACCACCGCCGCCGCGCGCAACGCCGACCTGACCATGCCGGTCGTCCCGGCGGCGGACAGCGACATGACCATGCCGGTCCACCTGGCGGGCGGCAGCGACATGACCATGCCGGTGAACCTGGCCACCTCGAACATCGACGCGACCATGCCGGTGAACGTGGTGTCCACCCCGCCCGGCACGGTCCCCGGGCAGCGCGGGCAGGGCGGCCAGCCGGGTCAGCTGGCGCCGGGCACGCTCTACAGCACCGGCGGCTACCCGGCGATCGACATGACCATGCCGGTCAGCGACCCGTCGGAGAACTCCGGCTCGCTCACCGGGCACATCCTGGCCCAGGGGTGGTACGACGCGCCGGTCGAGCAGCGCCGCGGGAACTTCAAGGTGGTCCTGGCCATGCTGGTCGTGCTCGGCCTGCTGGTCACGGTGAGCCTGCTGTTCCTCTTCACGGTCGGCGACAGCTTCAGCGACATGCTGAAGGGGATCGCGAACTGACCTCGGCGAACGCCCCCATCTGCCGATCTTGCCAAGGGTCGGTATTTGCTGCTCGGCGGCCTCTGCCCTAAGCTGGCGAGGTTGTGCTCCGAGGTGAGCCTCCCCACTACCCGACGGGAATGAGGTCGGGAGCGTGAGCGTTCACCCGTACACTTATGGCAGTTATTGACGCGGCGCGCCCACCCGGTGCGCGCCACGGGCGTTCTTGCGGGCATTTCAGCGGGCGGTTCCACACCACCGCGGCGGGCCATTCGCGAGCATGCGCCCCCGTAGAGAGGTTCTCTTGACCACTTTCGCTGACCCCAGCACGTTCCCGTCCGTTTTCGACAGCAACAGCGCTGACGACAGCACCACCACCGAGGCGACCCCCGTCGCCGACACCGCCGCCGAGACCGCGGCCGACACCGCCGCCGAGACCGCGGCCGACACCGCCGCTGAGACCGCGGCCCCCGAGCCGGTCCGCAGCTTCGCCGAGCTGGGCCTGCCCGCCGAGATCGTGCGGGTGCTCACCCGCGAGGGCATCACCACCCCGTTCGAGATCCAGGCCGCCACCGTGCCCGACGCGCTGGCCGGCCGGGACGTGCTGGGTCGTGGCCAGACCGGCTCCGGCAAGACGCTGGCCTTCGGCCTGCCGGTGCTGGCCCGCACCGCTCAGGGTGGCAAGGCCCGCCCGCACCACCCCAAGGCACTGATCCTGGTTCCGACCCGCGAGCTGGCCATGCAGGTCGCCGACTCGCTGATGCCGGTCGGCCGCTCGGTCGGCGTGTTCCTGAAGACCGCGGTCGGCGGGGTTCCGTACGACCGGCAGATGGACGCTCTGCGCCGCGGCGTCGAGGTGATCGTCGCCACCCCGGGCCGGCTCGCCGACCTGATCGAGCGCGGCGCCTGCAAGCTCGACGACGTCGAGATCACCGTGCTGGACGAGGCCGACCAGATGGCCGACATGGGCTTCCTGCCCGAGGTCACCGAGCTGCTGGCGAAAACGCCGGAGGGCGCGCAGCGGCTGCTCTTCTCGGCCACTCTGGACGGTGACGTCGACACCCTGGTCAAGCGGTTCATGCACGACCCGGTGACCCACTCCACCGCGCCGGCCGAGGCCAGCGTGTCCACGATGGATCACCACCTGCTGCTGATCCCGCCGGCCGACAAGTTCCCGATCACCTCGTGGATCGCGAACCGGTCCGGCAAGACCATCGTCTTCGCCCGCACCCAGATGGGCGTGGACCGGCTGGTCGAGCAGCTCGCGGCGGTCGGTGTCCGGGCCGGCGCACTGCACGGCGGCAAGACCCAGCGGGTCCGCACCCGCACCCTGGCCGAGTTCAAGGAAGGCCGGACCAACGTGCTGGTCGCCACCGACGTGGCGGCCCGCGGCATCCACGTCGACGGGGTCTCCCTGGTCGTGCACGTGGACCCGCCCAAGGACCCGAAGGACTACCTGCACCGGGCCGGTCGCACGGCGCGGGCCGGCGAGTCCGGCGCGGTGGTCACCCTGGTGCTGCCCAAGCAGCGCCGGTCCACCCAGGCGATGATGGCCAAGGCGGGCGTGGCCCCGGCCGAGGTCCGGGTCCGGCTGGGCGACGAGAAACTGGCCGAGGTCACCGGCGCGCGGGAGCCGAGCGGTGTCCCGGTGGTGGAGGAGCCGGAGCCGCGGCGCGAGCGGTCCGGTGGCGGGCGTCGCTTCGGCGGCGACCGTGGCGACCGTCCGCGTTACGGCGACCGGCCGCAGCGGTCGTACGGTGACCGTCCCCAGCGGTCGTTCGGTGACCGGGACCGCAACGAGCGGTTCGGCGACCGTCCGGAGCGCGGTGGCTACCGCGGTGACCGGCCGGCCGGCGACCGTGGCGGTTACAGCGGTGACCGGTCCGGCGGGCGCGGCGGCTACAACAGCGACCGTGGCGGCTTCACCAGCGACCGCGGCGGTGACCGCGGCGGGTTCACCAGCGACCGTGGCGGCGACCGCGGCGGTTACAACAGCGACCGCGGCGGGTTCAACGGCGATCGTGGCGGCGACCGTGGCGGGTTCAACGGCGACCGGCCGCGCACTGATCGGCCGTTCGGCGACCGGCCGCGCAGTGACCGGCCCTTCGGCGACCGCCCGGCGCGCACCGGCGACCGCCCCTCGGGGCAGCGCCGCGAGGCAGGCCCGAGCCGGTTCAACCAGAACCGGCCGGCGCGCAGCCACTGAGCCAGAACAGGCCGGCGCGCAGCGACTGACCCGCTGAGGGCCGACTGGACACGAAGACGGGAGCCCCGGTTCGCACCTGCGAGCCGGGGCTCCCGTCTGTCCGGGCAGCCGTCCACAGCGGTTATCCACACCGTTATCCACAGGGCTTACCTCGTACCGAAAGAAAGATTGCTCTCCTCCGCCGTCAGGCGGGCGGAAGGCGGGTAGCTTGCCGGTATGGGGCTGCTGTCCGCGGGGTTGTTCTGGGAACGCCGGGATGTTCCGGGCGCCGAGCAGGTGCGGCTGGACACCCGGAACGGGTTGTACGCACAGGGCACCGCGCTGGCCGCGGCCCCGGTGGGATACGCCTGTCACTACGAGCTCCAGACCGATCCGGGCTGGACCACCGCGCGGCTCGACGTGCGGGCCGAGGGTGCCGGCTGGGCGCGCGGGGTGCGGCTGGAGCTGGCCGCCGGGCGCTGGCGGGTGACCACCTCGGAGCAGGGTGATCTGGACGCGGCGCTGGCGGCGGCCGGGCACCCGGCGGCCGGCCTGCCCGGGATCGAGGACCCGGACCGCCTCTACGGCGCCTTCGACGCGGACCTGGGCGGCTCACCGCTCACCAACACGCTGCCGATCCGCCGGCTGGACCTGCTCGGCACGCCGGGCGTCTCGCACCGGCTGAGCGTCGCGTGGGTGCTGGTGCCGAGCCTGGAGGTGGTGCAGGCGGACCAGATCTACACGCCGCTCGGTGACCGGCGGATCCGGTTCGCCAGCGAGACCTTCGCCGCCGACCTGACGGTCGACGACGAGGGCTTCGTGATCGATTACCCGGGGCTGGCCCGGCGGGTCACACCCGGTCGCGGATCCAGCTGAGGCACGCCTTGTCGACCGCGGAGAACGATTTTCCGTACGCGGTCCGCGCCGCCTCGTCCGGTTTCTTCGCCTCCCGCAGCACCAGGTTGGTGAACTGCATCAGCTTGCGCTCGCCGAACTTGGCCGCCATGCACGCGGTCGCGTAGTGCCCCATGGCGTACAGCGTGTTCACCGTCAGGTCGTCCGCGCCGTCGGCCAGCGACGGCACCGCGATGGTCTCCGGGGCCCCGCGCCGGCGGAACGACTCGGCGAGCACGTCGTGGTTGCCGGTGTCCTGCGGCTTGCGGGGCAGCGCGCCGATGTACTCCGCGATCCCCTCGACCAGCCACTGGTCGTCGGTGTTCTCCCAGTGCCCGCCGGCCAGCGTCACCACGTGGGTCAGCTCGTGCTGGATGGTGACCGCGAGCTGCCGCTGGTCGCCGCCGGCCCTGGCGCGCAGGATGATGTCGCCGCCGGTCGAGTTGAGCGGCATCTCGTAACCGATCACCCATTTCTCGTCGATCCCGCCGTACCACTTCTTCCAGCCCGCCTCGTCGGCGAGATAGACCCGGTAGCGGCGTTGCGGGTTGTTGACGTAGCCGGCGTACTTGTCGGTGACCTTGGCGGCTTTCTCGGCCAGGGTGAGCACCTGCTTGAGCCGCTTCGCCTGGCTGCTCGGGCCGGCCACGATGACCCGCTTGCCCTTGACGAAGGTGAGCGCCCGGTTGTCCCACGGGGCCGGCTGCAGGTAGTTGTGCTCCACGCCGGCCGCGTCGTTCAGCTCGGTGATCCGCCAGGTCGTGCCGGTCAGCGTGAAGGTCAGCCGGTAGGTCGCCTTGGCCGGCCCCTCGTCGTAGTTGTTGCGCCAGGCCGGGCAGGTGACGCCGGAGAAGCAGTAGCCGAGGGCGGCCTGGGTGACCACCTTCTGCGGGGTGCTGCCCTCCAGCTTGTCGGCGTGGAACTCGGCGTGGCTGATCTCCAGCCTCCGCAGGTTGGTGAACATCGTGCGATAGCGGGTGACCAGCGCCTTGTTCTTCGGGTCGACCGGCGCGAGCCAGCCTTTCTCGTCGCCCTTGACCAGCGCCTCGGCCTGCCGGTGCAGGGTCTCCACGGCCAGCTCGAAAGCGGTCGGCGGGCGGGTCGGCTTGCCGGTGGCGTCGGCCTGGGCGGTCTCGTCGGTGCCCGGCCAGAAGATCACGGCGGCGGCCGCGGCCGCGAGCAGGACGGCGGCCAGCGCCGCCAGGATCCCGGTGGTGGGGGACCGCTTCGGCGGAGGCGGCGGCGCGAACGCCGGCGGCCAGGCGGGTGGTGGCGGCCCATACTGGGGTACGAAGTGGGCCGGCGGCACGCCCGGATGCGAAGGATCTTCCACGGGCCGGAGTTAATCACGCCTCGTCGATGCGCGACTAGTCCGGCCAGGTGCCATCCCGCAGGAACGTGTCGATCGTCGCAGCGTGCGGGGCCAGGCGCAGGCCCTGGGCGGCCACCCACTCGTCGGAATAGTAGGTGTGCGCGTACCGCTCGCCGCCGTCGCAGATCAGCGTGACCACCGACCCGGTGCGCCCGGCCGCCCGCATCTCGGCGATCAGCCTGAAGGCGCCCCACAGGTTGGTGCCGGTGGACCCGCCGAGGCGCCGGCCGAGCACCGCCGAGCCGGCCCGCATCGCGGCGAGCGAGGC
Organism: Actinoplanes octamycinicus; assembly: GCF_014205225.1. Classification (NCBI taxonomy): domain Bacteria; kingdom Bacillati; phylum Actinomycetota; class Actinomycetes; order Micromonosporales; family Micromonosporaceae; genus Actinoplanes; species Actinoplanes octamycinicus. The sequence continues at coordinate 2,086,023 of NZ_JACHNB010000001.1, read as the reverse complement.
GGCGTCCGGCACCTGGATCATCCGGTCGACGACCGCGGGCTGGAACGACGGCTCCACCCGGGGCCGGCCGATCCCCTCGATCCGGGAACCCTTCCCGGTCACCAGGCCCCAATCGGCGGCGACATAAGCCTGCCAGAACGCCGAGCCCTCCGGGTCGACAACGCAGACCTTGGTGGGGAAGCGGCGGTACCGCGCGTACCGCCCGATGGTGGCGCTGGTGCCGCCGGTGCCGGCGCCGACCACGATCCAGGCCGGGATCGGGTGGCGCTCCAGGGCGAGCTGGCTGTAGATCGACTCGGCGATGTTGTTGTTGCCCCGCCAGTCGGTGGCCCGCTCGGCGTGGGTGAACTGGTCCATGAAGTGGCCGTCGAGGTCGTCGGCGAGCCGGCGCGCCTCGGCCACCACCGTGGTCGGGTCGGCCACCAGGTGGCACTTGCCGCCCTGGAACTCGATCAGCGCGATCTTCTCCGGCGAGGTGGCGGCCGGCATCACCGCGATGAACGGCACGCCGAGCATCCGGGCGAAGTACGCCTCGCTGACCGCGGTGGAGCCGGACGAGGCCTCGACGACCGTGGTGTGCGGGCCGATCCAGCCGTTGCACAGGGCGTACAGGAAGAGCGAGCGGGCCAGGCGGTGCTTGAGCGAGCCGGTCGGGTGCGACGACTCGTCCTTGAGATAGAGGTCGATGCCCCACGAGACGGGCAGCGGGAACGGCAGCAGGTGGGTGTCCGCGGAGCGGTTGGCGTCCGCCTCGACCAGGGCGATCGCGTTGCGCGCCCAGTCCCGGGCGGCGTCGTCGGAACGGTCCAGCGACAGGCTCATCTCAGCCCACGCCAGGCTGCGGCCGGTTCTCCCACTTGGTGCTGAGAGCGATGGCGGTGCGGGTGGAGGCGACGCCGGGCGTTCGGTTGATCCGGACAATCAGCTGCTCCAACTCCGCGATCGTGCCGACCCGGACGATGAGCTGGTACGACTCCACGCCGGCCATGAAATAGCAACTCTCCACCTCGGGCATTGCCCGGACGGCGGTGAGCACGTCGTCGGTGTCCGCGCCGGAATCCTCGACGATGCCGATCAGCGCGGTGACGCCGAGCCCGACCGCCTCGTGGTCGACGTCGGCCCGGTAACCGCGGATGGTTCCGGCGGCTTCGAGCTTACCGACTCGCTCGTGCACCGCGGGGGCGGAGAGCCCGACCTTGCGCGCCAATTCGGCGTACGACGAGCGCGCGTTCTCCCGTAGCAGGTCGATCAGCCGGAGGTCGATGGAGTCCATGCCTGAAACCCTAATCGGGTGGCCGCTCACCACTCACGCCCGGTAGCGGTGAATGGGGGGCAGGATAATGATCGTTGTCGCAATCGGGGCTTTTTCCGCATTTCACGGACTTGGTTCAGGGGCGGTGCTCTAATGGCTTTACGTCCCGATCGAGCATGCCGACACTCACCGTGACCACCGGCCGCTCCAGAAAACAGAACCGAGGAGGGGGTTGTGGACACTGGAGACCGTCTGCTGACGCCGGGCGAGGTGGCCGCGTTGTTTCGCGTCGATCCTAAAACGGTCACGCGTTGGGCGGCAGCCGGGCGCATCGGCAGCATCCGTACTCCGGGTGGACACCGCCGATTCCGCGAATCCGAAGTCAAGGCCCTTCTTGAGGGCGACGGCGTGATCGAGGAGATGCGCGAGGACGACGCGGCGAACAAGCCGCGGAACAGCGGCCCGACCAACCCGGGTGCGGGTTACGGCCCGCCGAACGGTCTGCGCTGAATCAGCGCTCACCGAGTCGTCCGCTCCATCGCCGCATCAGGGTGTGTGACACCCCCAGCGAGTCCAGCACTTTGCCCGCTACGAAATCGACGAGTTGCTGTGCGGTGGCGTCTGCCCCGGACCCGTAGAAACCGGGACTGGCCGGCAGCACCACCGCACCGGCGTCGAGCAGGGCGATCAGGTGCTCGAGGTGACTGCGTGTCACCGGAGTCTCCCGAGGCACCACTACTGTCCGTCGCCGCTCCTTCAGATTGACCTCGGCGGCGCGCTGCAGCAGGTCCTTGGAGAGACCGATGGCGATCCCGGCACACGCCGCCGTGCTGGCCGGCACCACCGCCATCCCGCGCGCCGGATAGGAGCCGCTGCTCGGCCCGGCCGCGAGGTCGCCGGCCGGCCAGTACGCCAGGTCGCCGAGGTCCCGCCCGAGCCAGGCGGCCACGTCGTCCTTCCAGTGCGCGTCCCGGATCGTCGCGCCGGTCTCGTCCAGCAGGGTGAGCCGGGCCGCCCGGGAGACGACCAGGTCGACGGACTCACCGGCGTCCAGCAGCGCGGTGATCACCGCGCGCGCGTACGGGGTGCCGGAGGCGCCGGAGACGCCGATGATCCACGGTTGACGCATGCTCCCAGTGTGCTACTTGACCACGGTGAACTGCGCGGCGGCCGGGAACGCGGCGGTGATCGGGGTCCAGGTCCCGGGCTTCCTCGGGTCGGCGACGGTCAGCCCCTCGATGATCCGGCGCAGGTCGGCCAGGGAGAGCGCGGTGCCGCCGCGCACGTCCAGCACCGCGTCCCGGTCGGGCAGCCGCATCCGGCAGTAACCGCCGTCCTTCTGCCGCACGCAGATCGGCTCCGCGGTCGGCGTCTTGTTCTTGCCGAGCGGCGCCAGCACCAGCTCCAGCAGGTCGGCGGCGCGCGGCGGCTTGATCACCGTGATCGTCCGGTCGGCCGGCATGCCCGCGATGGTCGCCGCGTTCCGGAGGGTGGCACCGGACCATCCCGTCATGCCGCGGGAGCCGGTCAGTCGCCAGCCGGCCGGCAGGTATGACGGCCGGAACGGGGTGGGCACCGTCCGGGTCGATCCGGGCCGGAACGCCTCGGCGATCCGGCGCATGTCGTCACGGGTCATCGGCGCGTCCGACTCGGTCCGGTAGTTCGGCCGGGAGACGAACGCCCAGGCGTCGTCGGCGTACTGCCAGAGCAGCACGAGGAAACCCATGTCCCGGTCGACGAGCCAGTAGGCCGGCCGGCCGTTGATCGGCTCGGTGGCGGTCCGCGACCGCTCCCTCGGGAACCTCGGATCGGTCACCGGGATGCCGCGCACGCCGAGGTAGCAGTTCAACCGGCAGCGGTCCGGGTCCTTGACGTCGGTGATCGGGTTGAGGTTCCAGCCGGCGATCGCCTCCCCGGGTTCCTCCACCCGGAAGCGGCCCGCGGTGTAGCCGGTGAAGGCGTATCCGAGGGTCGCCGCCGGGGTGGTGCTCGGGCTGACCCGCACCGCCGGGACGGTGTGCCGGCTCGGGCGGCGGTCCGTCGTCAGCTGCGGGACGGTCACCACCGCGGTCACCGCCAGCACGACCGCGGCCACCGCGGTGACCCGCCGGCGCCACCGCAGCCGGCGGCCGGCCGCGACCACCGCGTCCACGTCGTACCGCGGCGGTGGCGCCTCCGCGCGCACCTCGTCGAGCAGCTCAGACAACCGCATGACGTTCCTCCAGATCGACTCCCAGGATCCGCCGGAGCGTGTCGAGGCCGCGGGCCGTGTAGACCTTCACGGTGCCCTCCGGGCAGCGCAGCGCCGCCGCGGTCTGCTGCACGCTGAGCCCCTCCAGGAACCGCAGCACCAGCACCGCGCGGTGCCGTGGCGGCACCTTGAGCAAGGCCGCGCGCAGCTCGAGCCGGTCGTGCACCGCCCCCGTCAGATCGGGCACGACCGGCTCCGGGAGGCCGTCGCCGCCGGAACGCTCCCGCCGCCACCACGGGCGGCGGGTCTCGTCGATGGCCGCCCGGACCACCGCGGCCCGGGCGTAGCCGGCGACGTTGTCGATCCGGGACCACTTCACGTAGAGCCGGGCCAGCACGGTGAGGACCGCGTCCTCGGCCGCCTGCCAGTCGCCGCACGTGAGATAGGCGAGGCCGCGCAGGGACTCCATCTGCGCGGCCACGAATTCCCGGAACTCGGCCTCTCGATCGCTCACGATCACTAGACGGAGCGACCGGCCGATCCGGTTACAGCAGGATCAGGTCGAGCAGCGCGAAGAGGAAGAGCGCGATGCCGATGAATCCGTTGGCGGTGAAGAACGCCCGGTTGACCTTGGACAGGTCGGTCGGCGTCACCACCACGTGCTGGTAGATCAGGCCGCCGGCGGTCAGCGCCAGGCCGATCCACCAGAGCCAGCCCAGCCCGACCAGCTGGCCGAACACGACGAACAGGGCGAAGGTCATCACGTGGGTGGCGGTGGAGATGTGCAGGGCGATGGGCACCCCGAACCGGGCCGGCGTGGAGTGCACCCCGATCCTGCGGTCCACCTCGACGTCCTGGCAGGCGTAGATGATGTCGAACCCGCCGATCCACAGGCCGACCGCGACGCCGAGCACCCACGCCGGGCCGGAACCGTGGAAGGTGCCGGTGATCGCCAGCCAGGCGCCGACCGGGGCGACCGCCTGGGCCAGGGCGAGCACGTAGTGCGGGAAGTTCGTGAACCGCTTGGCGTACGGATAGATCACCAGCGGGATCACCGCGAGCGGCGACAGCACCAGGCAGAGCGGGTTGAGCAGGGCGGCGGCCAGGATCAGCACCACCAGCGAGATCAGCGCGCCGGTCCAGGCGGTCCGCACGCTCACCGCGCCGGTGACCAGCTCGCGGTTCTGGGTCCGCGGGTTCAGCGCGTCGATCCGGCGGTCCAGGATCCGGTTGGCGGCCATCGCGAACGTCCGGCCGGACACCATGGCGACGGTGATCAGCACCAGGTCGCCCCAGTGCCGCCCGGTCCCGTCCCGGTCGATCGCCACCAGGGCCGACAGGTAGGCGAACGGCAGCGCGAAGACCGAGTGCTCGATCATGACGAGCCGCAGGAAGGACTTGATCTTCCCGGGAGGCGCTTCCAGAGCCGTCACAGCCCGTATTCCTTCCACCGCTTGTCGACCAGGGACACGACCTCCGGGGCCATCACCATCTCCTCCGGCCAGCCCCGGGTGTACCCCTCGGCGGGCAGCTTACGGGTGGCGTCGACACCCGCCTTGCCGCCCCAGAACTGCTGGTAGGACGAGTGGTCCAGGTGATCCACCGGGCCCTCGGTGAGCAGCAGGTCGCGGGCGTAGTCGACGTTGCCGAAGGCGCGGAACGCGACCTGCTGGTAGTCGTGCACGTCGCAGTCGTCGTCGACCACCACGATCAGCTTGGTCAGCGACAGCAGGTGGGCGCCCCAGATCGCGTTCATCACCTTCTGCGCGTGCTTCGGGAAGCGCTTGTTGATCGACACGATCAGACAGTTGTGGAAGACGCCGGCGGCCGGCATGTCGTAGTCCACGATGTCCGGAATCAGGATCTTGGCCAGCGGCAGGAAGATCCGCTCGGTGGCCTTGCCCAGGCCGTGGTCCTCCTGCGGCGGCTGGGACGTGACGATCGAGTGGTAGACCGGGTCCTTGCGCATGGTCATGCACTCGATGTGCAGCACCGGGAACGGCTCGACCGGGGTGTAATAACCGGTGTGGTCGCCGAACGGGCCCTCCGGCAGCCGCTCCCCCGGCTCCAGGTAGCCCTCCAGGATCACCTGCGCGTTCGCCGGGACCTGCAGCGGCACGGTCACGCAGTCGACCATCTCGACGCGCTCGCCGCGCAGGAAACCGGCGAACAGGTACTCGTCGATGTCGCCGGGCAGCGGGGCGCTCGCCGCGTAACAGACCACCGGGTCGGCGCCGATCGCGATCGCCACCGGCAGGCGCTGCCCGAGCCGCTCGGCGACCGCGTGGTGCGCGGTCGAGTCCTTGTGGATCTGCCAGTGCATGCCGAGCGTGTTCTTCGAGTGCTGCTGCAGCCGGTAGAGACCCAGGTTGCGCTTGCCGGTCTCCGGGTGCTTGGTGTGGGTCAGCCCGAAGTTGTGGAAGATGCCGCCGTCGCCCGGCCACACCTGCAGGCCGGGCAGCCGGTTCAGGTCGACCTGGTCGCCCTTGAGGACGATCTCCTGGCAGGGCGCGACCTTCACCTTTTTCGGCGGGACCGATTTGAGCTGCAGCACCTTGGCGATGCCCTCGCGGATCCCGGCCCAGCCGACCGGCAGCTCCGGCTTGGCCAGCGCGCCGATCCGCGCGCCGATCTCGTCCAGCGTCTCCACGCCGAGCGCCATCGCCATCCGCTTCTCGGTGCCGAACAGGTTGATCGCCACCGGCATGTCGCCGCGGGTCGGCCGCTCGAACAGCAGCGCCGGGCCGCCGGCCCGGACGGTGCGGGTCACCACCTCGCTGATCTCCAGCGTCGGATCCACCGGGACGGTGACCCGGCGCAGCTCACCGGCGGATTCCAGGGCGGCGATGAAGCTCTGCAGATCGGCATAGGGAAACCCACGAGACGCCATGAACAACAGTCTGGCACCGCTCCGGCCCGTTCCGGAGCCCAGGTCCGTCACTCTTGATCTGCGCCTCACGTTAGGGAGATCGTGAGGCGGCGAAGCGTGACCCGGTGGTGGGCCCTGCTCGGGCTGCTGGCCGGCGTCGCGATCGCCGCGCCGGCCGTCTCCGCGCGGACGGATCGGCTGCCCGCCTGCGGTTCTCCCGGACCGGCTTCCAGCCGGCCACCCTCGGTCCGGGCATCGCCGTCGGCTCCCGGCGCCTGCCGGGCCAGGGTTCTCGAGTCTTCGGTACGCACGTTGAAGCCGCCCGGTTTCACGCCGAGTGGCTATCACCACCTGGGCGCCGGCACCGCGAACGAGTGGAGTGGCGTGTCCGGCCGGTTCGCCGTGGTGGACGGCTCCATCCGGCCCGGCACCTACGACTTCATCGCCGGCCGGTTCATGGCCAAACGGGACCTGGGCAAGGGTGGCATCGCGTGGCTGGAGGCGGGCTGGGCGGAGACCGGGTGGCGGTCACCGGGGCAGCCGCACATCTACACGTACAACACGAACACCCGGTCCTGGCAGTTCTACGACCAGTACCAGGTGCGGCCGGGCGACACGGTCTGGCTGGACCTGCACACCGACGCCGGCGGGATGTGGCAGGCCTGGCTGTGGTGGAACAACCGGTGGAACCTGCTCACCGCGCAGAAGCTGCCGATCGGCGGCAGCGCCTTCGTCGAGCAGTACGTCGAGGTGCACGTCGACGGCAAGAAGCCCGGCCGCATCGACGTCCCCTCCGTCAAGGTCGACAACGTCCAGCTCCGCCCGCCCGACGGCGGCCCGGCCCGCTTCTGGCGCGACGACGTACCTACCCTGACCGGCGTGAACCCGGGCCAACAGCAACGCAGCGGCGGCTTCTGCCTCGACTGGCTGACCCGCTACGACACCTGGAACGCCGGAGACTGTGCTTAATGGCTCCGCTTCGCTCCGCGCACAAAACGCCTTGTAACCGGTGAGATGGGCGCGACTTTTCCGCCACCGCACACCCCGCGGCGTCGGAAAAGTCGAGCCCATCTCACCGGCGGCGTTTCGTGGGATCACTGGAGGGTCTGAGCGGGTTCTGGGTTCGGTGACCACCCGCGGACAGTGAAGAGGGGGCTGATCGTCATGGACGCGCAGCGGCCAGATCAGCCCGCTCGGCCCGCGCGGGAGCATGCGATCCGTACCCGCACGGGCCTGCGTAGCTGAAGATCTTGAAGTTGACCGTCAGCCGGCGTTGGCGTAGCTGTGCAGTCCTTCGAAGAACAGGTTCACGCCGAAGAGGTTCATCAGCATCGTGACGAAGCCGAGCAGGGCGATCCACGTCGCCACCGTGCGCTTCACGCTCGGGGTGGCGCGGGCGTGCAGGTAGGCCGCGTAGACGATCCAGGAGATGAACGCCCAGACCTCCTTCGGGTCCCAGCCCCAGTAACGGCCCCAGGACGCCTCGGCCCACAGCGGCCCGGCGATCAGCGCGCCGAAGGTGAACAGCGGGAAGGCGAACGCGTGCAGCCGGAAGGTGAGCCGCTCCAACGCCGTGGCCGAGGTCGGCACCCGCTTGCCCAGGGTGTACGGGAAGCTGCGCTTGCCCTGGTCATAGCCGTTCTTGACGAGGAACATGGCGGCCGGCACGGCGCCGATCAGGAAGATGCCGGACGACACGATGATCGTCGCGACGTGCACGATGAACCAGTACGAGTGCAGGGCCGGCACCAGCGGGCCGACCGGGGTGTAGGCGATCAGCGCGGCCGCGCCGAGCAGCACCACCAGGGCCAGCGAGGAGAACAGGCCGAGGTGCCGCAGGGCCGGGCGGCGCAGCAGCACGCCCATGAAGACGGCCGAGCCGACGAAGGTGGCCGAGAGGATGTACTCGTACATGTTGCCCCAGGGCATCCGGTCGGCGGCGATCCCGCGGGTGACCAGGGTGCCCAGGTGCAGGGCCAGGGCGATGACGTTGAGCACCACGGCGACCCGGCCGACGAGCTCGCCGCGGCCCGGTTTGCCGGGCTGCTCGATCACGTCGTCGTCGGGCGGCACCGGGGCGCCGGAGCCCACCAGCTGCCGGGCCGGGCGGACCGCCGCCTTGCCGATCCGGCTGCGGCGGCCGAACGCGTACTCCCCCGCGTAACAGATCATGGCGGCCAGGTAGGCCAGCACAGCCAGCGCCATGAGCTGGTCGGACACATTCGCCATCAGGGGGTTCCCTCCTCGGCGGCGGGCTGGGTCAGCGCGGCGAACTCGGCCGCGAAGCCCGGATAATCGGTACGGGGCAGACCACCGGCTTCGATCACGCTACCGCCGGCTTCCTGACCGTTGGCTGGAAGCACCCGGAACCACACACGGCGCCGGTGCCCGAACAGCGACAGCATCAGCCCGACCAGGCCGAGCACCGCGCCGGCCAGCACCAACGTCTGGGTCGGGTCGTAGCGGATGGAGAGCGTGGCGAACTGCCGGGTGCCCAGGAACTCCAGCTTGGTGCCGTCGTCCAGGGTCCAGGTCTCGCCGGGGCGCAGCGCGTGCGGCCGGTCCCCGCTGACCTTCTTCAGCTCGCCGTTGGTGATCTGGCCACGGTTCAGGGCGTAGACCGAGCCGGCCCGGCCAACGTCCAGGCCCAGGTTGCCGCGGTAGGCGGAGAGGTAGAGGACCGGGTTGTTCTCGGCCGGGAACTTCGACAGCGGGCTGCCGTCGGTGCCGCCGGTGGGCAGGTAGGAGCCCTCGAAGCCGACCTGCAGCCGGTCGTCGCGCCGGTTCGTTTTCGGATCGATGTTGACGTCCGGGAACTGGGCGACGCCCTCGCTGGTCTGCATGCCGTCGATCGGCAGGAACGGGACGATCTTGGTCTGGCTGGCGCCGTACCGGTCGGTGTAGCGCAGGATCGGCGCGTAGCCCTGGCCGATCAGGTGCACGTTGGCGTGGTGCAGCCGGAGCGGGTCGTTGACCGTGAAGCTCTCCGGCCGGTACCCGCCGCCGCCCTCCTTGACCTCCACCGTCGCCAGGAACGACTTGGGCTGGCCGGTGGTCTGGTAGGTGGCCTCGAAGTCGGTCATCCGCATGCAGAATTTCGGCAGGTCGGACGCGTCCACCTTGGGACCGAGCGCGGAGTCGTCGTACTGCGTGATCGAGTTGCAGAAGCCCTGGTCGGCGCCGGCCACCAGGAGCCGGTTGCCGTGCCAGCCGTACCAGTGGCCGAAGCCGACGCCGATCAGCACCGCCAGCATGGCGATGTGGAAGAGCAGGTTGCCGGTCTCCTTGAGATAGCCCTTCTCGGCGGAGACGGTGAAGCCGCCGTCCGGCAGCTCGCGCAGCCGGGTCCGGAAGAGTTTCCGGCGCAGCGTCCGGGCCAGCTCGGCGGCCGCGACGGCCGGCTCCTCCGGGCGGTCGGTGGCCGGGGCGTGCTGCGGCAGCCGGTCCAGCCGTTTCGGCGCCTCCGGGGGCACCGTCCGCAGCGCCCGCAGGTGATCGCGCAGCCGGGGCAGCACGCAGCCGACCAGCGAGGTGAACAGCAGCAGGTAGATCGCCGCGAACCAGGGCGAGGCGTAGACGTCGAAGCCGCCCAGCCGGTCCACCCAGGGGGCCAGGTCCGGGTGCGCGGTGTAGTACTGCGACACCCGCTCCCGGTTCACCGAGGTCTGCGGGAACACCGAGCCCGGGATCGCCGCCACGGCCAGCAGGAAGAGCAGCAGCAGCGCGGTCCGCATGCTGGTCAGCTGCCGCCACGAGTTGCGCAGCAGCGCCCAGACCGGGTTGACCCGGCGCGGCGGCGGGGCGTCGGCGGTGGCCGGCCGGTCCTCGACGACGGTCACAACAGTGTCCCCTCGCCGAAATTGACCGTGGTCTGCAGCCAGGCCAGGAAGTGCAGCCACTGGCCGCTGACCAGGGTGACGCCGACCGCGATCAGCAGGACGCCGCCGATCCGGGTGACCCACCGGCTGTTCCGCCGGATCGCCTTGAACAGGCCGAGCAGCTTGCGGAAGAAGAGCCCGAAGAGGATGAACGGCACGCCCAGCCCCAGGCTGAAGGCGAGCGCCAGGGTCACCGCCCGGTCGGTCTGCCCGGTCGTGGTCGCCAGGCCCATCACCGCGATCAGGGTCGGGCCGGTGCACGGGATCCAGGAGACCGCGAAGATCGCGCCGAACACCGGCGCGCCGAGCAGGCCGGCCGCCGGGAGCTTGGTGATCCGGGCCTCCTGCTGCAGCCCCGGGATCCAGCCCAGGTAGACCAGGCCGAGCAGGATGATCAGCACGCCGAGGACCAGGTTGAGCGTGTTCCGGTTGGTCTGCAGGGTGAACGCGACGTTGGCCACCAGGGCGACGGTCAGCGTGAACACCACGGAGAAACCCAGGACGAAGAGCACGCTGCCGGCCAGCACCCGGCTTTTCAGGGCGACCATCCGGCTCTTGGTGACGACCGTCGACGGCGTCCCGACCGCCGCCTCCAGGTCCGCCCCGGCCAGGCCGGTGACGTAGGAGAGATAGCCCGGGACCAGCGGCAGGACACATGGCGAGAGGATGCTGACCAGGCCGGCGATCATGGCGGCGCCGATGGCCAGCGCCAGCGGTCCGCTGATCGCCATCTGCTTGAAGGACTCGCCCATCAGCCGTTCGCCTCCGCCGCCACCCGCTCCACGAGGGGCTGCAACTCCGCGGCCGTGGTGGACCGGCGCAGCGCGACCGCGATCCGGCCCTGCCGGTCCAGGATCAGGGTGGCCGGCGTGGTGGTCTGGGTGACGTCGAACTTCAGCGCGACGTCGCCCTCGAAGTCGTAGATGCTCGGGTAGGTGACCCGGCCGCGCTCGAACGCTTTCGCCGAGTCCCGGTCGTCGCGCGAGTTGATCCCCAGGAAGGTCACCTTGCTCGCCTTGGTGGCCTGGTAGACCCGCTCCAGGTCGGGGGCTTCGGCGCGGCACGGCGGGCACCAGGAGCCCCAGAAGTTGACCACCACGACCTTGCCGCGGTCGTCGGCGACGTCGTATCTCCCGCCGTCCAGCAGCTCGCCGGTGACCTCGCCGACCTGCGGGCGGTCCGCCACGGCGCACTCGACCACACCGTTGGTGGTGGCGCACTTCTTCGCCCAGTTCTCCTCGCCGCCGCAGCCGGTCAGGACGCCGGCGAGGGCGGTGCCGGCGAGGGTGACGGCGAGGAGACGGCGCACGTCAGGCTCCCTTGGCGGTCTTGGCGGTGGCGGAGAGCGCGACCAGGTGCGCGGCCGGCTCGGTGTAGTCGATGCCGACCACCTTGGACCCCTCGAAGCGGAACGAGGTGAGACTGGCCAGGCCGCACTGCCGCTTGCGCGGATCGTGCCACAGGCGCTTGCCCTCCACATACCGCCGGAGCGTCCAGATCGGCAGCTGGTGCGAGACGCAGACCGCCTCGTGCCCCTCGGCCGCCACCCGGGCGGCCTGCACCGCCTCGAACATCCGCTGCGCGATCACCAGGTAGGCCTCGCCCCAGGACGGGGTGATCGGGTCACGCAGCACCCACCAGTGCCGGGGGTTGCTGAACGCGCCGTCACCGACCGAGACCCGCTTGCCCTCGAAGTAGTTCGAGCTCTCGATCAGCCGGACGTCGGTGGCGGTCTCCAGCTTGAACTCGGCGGAGATCGGCGCGGCGGTCTCCTGCGCGCGCTCCAGCGGACTGGCCACCACGTGCGTCACGTCCCGGCCGGCGAGCGCCTGGGCGGCCGCCTTGGCCATCTGGTGACCCAGCTCGGAGAGGTGGAAGTCGGGCAGCCGGCCGTACAGGATCTTGGTCGGGTTGTGGACCTCGCCGTGCCGGAACACGTGCACGGTGGTCTTGGTCGGTTCGGTCACGCCTGGCTCCCTGCGGCTGCGGCCCGGGCCGCGTGTGGCAGCGCGGAAGCGATCTGCTCCAGCGCGGCGTCGTCGATCGCGGTCGAGACGAACCACGACTCGAAGGCGCTCGGCGGCAGATAGACCCCGCGCGCCAGCATGGTGTGGAAGAACGCCTTGAACGCCGCGGCGTCCTGAGTCCTCGCCGAGTCGTAGTCGGTGACCTCGTTCTCGGTGAAGAAGATCGAGAACATGTTTCCCGCGTACGAGATGCGGTGCGGCACGCCGGCCCGGTTCAGCTCCGCCACGGCCAGCTCGCCCACCGTGCTGGCGGTCTGGTCCAGGCGCTTGTAGACGTCGGCGTCGGCCAGCCGCAGCGAGGCCAGGCCGGCCGCGCAGGCCAGCGGGTTACCGGAGAGGGTGCCGGCCTGGTAGACCGGGCCGGCCGGGGCGAGCCGGGACATGATCTCCCGGCGCCCGCCGAAGGCCGCCGCGGGCAGGCCGCCGCCCATCACCTTGCCGAAGGTGTAGAGGTCGGCGTCGACCGGGTCCAGCCCGGACCAGCCGCCGGCGGAGACCCGGAACCCGGTCATCACCTCGTCGACGATCAGCAGCGCGCCGTTCGCGTGGGCGATCTCGGCCAGCCGCTGGTTGAAGCCGCCGCGCGGCGGGACCACGCCCATGTTGCCCGGCGCCGCCTCGGTGATGATCGCCGCGATCTCGCCGCCGTCCCGCGCGAAGGCCGCGGTCACCGCGTCGACGTCGTTGTACGGCAGGACGATCGTCTCGGAGGCGGCCGCGCCGGTCACGCCCGGCGAGTCGGGCAGCCCGAGCGTCGCCACGCCGGAGCCGGCCGCGGCCAGCAGCGCGTCCACGTGCCCGTGGTAGCAGCCGGCGAACTTCACGATCTTGGACCGGCCGGTGTAGCCGCGGGCCAGCCGGATCGCGGTCATGGTGGCCTCGGTGCCCGAGTTGACCAGCCGGACCTCGTCGACGGCGGTCCGCCGGACGATCTCCTCGGCCAGGTCCACCTCGCCCGCGGTGGGGGTGCCGAAGCTGGTGCCGAGCGCGGCCGCCCGCTGCACCGCCGCGATGATCTCCGGGTGGGCGTGGCCGTGGATCAGCGGGCCCCAGGAGCAGACCAGGTCCACATAACGCCGGCCGTCGACGTCGGTCAGCCACGGGCCGCTGCCCTGGGCCATGAATCGGGGCGTGCCACCGACCGCGCGGAACGCACGCACAGGTGAATTGACCCCGCCGGGAACGATGGCCTGGGCGCGGTCGAACAGGGCCTGGGAGACCGGGGCGTCCTCCGGATACGGAAGATCCGCGGTGGGATATGTCGTGGTCACAGCGGTTCCCATTCTGTCAGCGGGTACGAGCGCCTATGGTGAGAGGGTTGTTCACGTCACCGGATGATGTCCGGAACAACCCGATCTGACCGCGCCCGACGGGCCGATTGGCGTGTAAGAGGATAGGCTGACCGGCGTGGAGCGACCCGAGCTGTCCATCGCGGTTCAGCGCGCCCCGGACGAGGTGGTCATGCAACTCGCCGGGGAGATCGACGTGCTCACGGTCACCGAGCTGTCCACTCTTGTGAACGATCTGCTCGCCGCCGAGCCGCCCGGTCGCATCGTGCTGGACATGTCCGGCGTCACCTTCTGCGACTCGCAGGGCCTGGGCACGCTGGTGGTGCTCAGCCGCAAGGCGCAGCACAACCAGACCGTGCTGGCGCTGGCCAACGTGGGCGATTTCCTGATGCGGGTGCTGGACATCACCGGGCTCCGGTCAGCCCTCATGATCAGCACTCCCTGACGTGAGGCCCTTGCGCATCTGCTGGGTGATCAGCCGGTAACCGGAGGACGCGTACAGGCTGATCGCGTGGGCGTTGTTGCCGTGCACGTTGAGCTCCAGCGCGCTGATCCCGCGCTCGCGCACGACCTCCTCGGCGGCGGCGAGCAGGGCCCGGCCGTAACCGGCGGAGCGGTGCTCCTCGACGACCTCGATGTCGAACAGGAAAGCGCAGTCCGGCACACCCCGCGGATGCTCCAGGGTGATCCACAAGGTGCCGATCACCGCGCCGTCGTCCGGGCGCAACCCGCGCAGGAAGATCATCGCGGGGGTGTCCCGGCCGGCCGGCAACAGGCTCGCGTGCGCCTCGGCGGACCGCCGCAGCGCGTCATCGGACGGCCAGACCCCGGCGCTGACCTGAGCGTCGGCATAGGCACGCACCTGGACGTCGAACCACTGGTCGAACTCCTGCGCGGTCATCTCCCGCAACGTCAGGTCGGGCATACCGCGATGCTGTCACACCCGCCTGGGAGCCCGCCCGGCCATCGCGTCGCCTGTGGACAACGCCTCAGCCGAAGTCGCCACCGACCGTCAGCGGCGTGCCGTTCCCGCTGGTCGCGGCCGCGGCGTAGGTGTCCGCCCGGGCGTCCCGGCCGCCGGGCGCATACGTGTACCGCGCGACGAACGTGTACGTCCCCGGCTCCAGGGTGTCCCCGGAGGACAGGGTGAACCGGTAGACCAGAGCGCCGCCCTCCTCGGTGACGTCGCTGGTCACGCTCGCGCCGGGCACCTGCTGGCTGCCGCCCCGGGAGACCAGCTCGGGCGTCCGGGCCAGCCGGATCGTCACGGTGAGCGCGGTCAGCCGTTCCCCGGTCTTGATCGTCACCACGCTGCTGGCCTGCCGCTTGCCACCCACGTCGACCGACCCGTCGGACCAGAGCGGGCTGGCGGGTGGGGTGGCCGGCGCCTTGCTCCGGGTGGGCCGGCGGGTCTTCACCGGGGCAGCGGTCTCGGTGACCGCCGGGGCCACCGACGTGGTGGTTGTCGGGGGCGGCGGCGGAGCGGGTCGCTCCTCGCCCATCCCGGCGAGCGCCCACTGCGCGAAGCCGCCGCCCCCGACGACGGCAGCCACCGCGACTGCCGCCCCCGCGATCCGGATCCGCGGCCGCCGCCCTCTCGCGGCCTCGGTCCGCACCGCCGTCCCGGTCACCCGGTTCAGGATCGCGATCCGGTCGGGCGTGTGCGCCGCCGCCTCGGCGCGCAGCACCGCGCGCAGTTCGTCCTCGGTGAGCGTCACCGCGCCGCCTCCCAACCGTTGATTCGCGCCAGACTGCCGCCGAGCATCTCGGCCAGCTGCCTCGCGCCGCGTGACGTGGCGCTCTTCACCGCGCCCTCGGAGATCCCCAGGGTGGTGGCCACCTCCCGCTCGGACATGTCGAACGCGTACCGCAGCACCACGCAGGCCCGCCGCCGGTGGGGCAGCCGGGCCAGGGCACGGCGGACGTCGAGCACCGCGGGCACGTCCGGCTCCGGCACCCGCTTGAGCACTTCCAGGGAGAACAGCCGCTCCCGGCTCCGCCGGCGGATCCAGTTGCGGGCCAGGTTCATCAGGATGCCGTGGCCGTAGGCGGCCGGGTCGTCGGCCGCCTGCACCCGGTTCCAGTGCCGCCACACCTCGGTCATCGCGTCGGCGGCCAGGTCGTCGGCGGCCGAGGCGTCCCCGATCATCAGGTAGGCGCGCCGCGACAACGAGTCGTAGTGCCGCTCGAAGTACGCGTGATAGGCGGCGTCGCGCATCGGAACCCTTCAGATCGGGAAAGGTGGCCGCCGGGCTGGCACCCGGCGGCCACCGGACATCACTTGAAGGTGATGTCGGAATCCGAGTACTTGCAGTTGACGCCGTCCGCGCCGGTGCCGATCTCGGTCGGCTCGGCGCCGGTGTTGTTGCCCTTGAACTTCACGCAGAGCTTCAGGCTGGGGAAGCCGACCACGGTGACGCCGGAGAGCGTCGCGGTGTCGCCGAAGTTGGTGTTGATGCCGACCAGGGCCTTGGCCTTGCCGGTCGCGGTCACGTTCTGCAGCACCACCGTGCGCTTGTACTGGGTCTTGCAGTTGCCGCACGAGCGGTACAGCTTGCCGTAGTCGCTGACCTGGAAGTTCTTGATGGTCAGCGTGCCGCCGCCGTTGTGCTGGAAGACCTTGTCGTCGGCGCCCCTGGCTCCGCCGCCGTTCACCGTGTAGACCGCCGAGGTGCCGCCCTTGAAGGTCGCCGCGTCCTCGCCGACGTTCTCCCACCAGACGTTGGTCAGGGTGCACGAGCCGAGGCAGTGCACGCCGTCGGCGGCCGGGTCGCCCAGGATGACGTTCGACAGGGTGGCGCCGTCGGCCAGCTCGAACAGCGGGCCCTGGTCCTCGTCCTGCGAGGCGGTGCCCAGGTCGCCGCTGCCGAAGTAGCGGACGTTGCCGCCGTCCAGGCTGCTGGTGACCTTGATGGTCGAGGTGACCGGCTTGGATCCGGTCGCGGTCGGCCAGGAAGTAGCGGGGGCGGCGGTCGCGGCGGCCGTCTTGGAGGCGGTCGGCGTCGCGGTAGCCGTCTTGGAGGCGGTCGGCTTCGCGGTGGCCGTCTTGGAAGCGGTCGGCGTCGCGGTAGCCGTCTTGGAGACGGTGGGCGACGCCGTCGCGGTCGCGCCGCTCACCGGGTTCACCGAGACGTCGTCGAAGGACGCCGACGCGCGGCTGGTGACCAGCCCGATCCGCCCGGCGCCCGGCAGCGACCCGGTCCCGCTCCCGATCGCGGTCCCGTCCACGTACCCGGTGATCCTGCTGCCGGCCACGTCGATCCGCAGCGTGTGCCACGAGGTCACGCCACGGACCGCGGCCGACCCGAGCACCGACACCGCGCTGCCCTTGACCGCCTGCAGCTCCGCCTTCCCGGTGCCCAGCAGGGCCAGCCGGTACATGGTCGAGGAGCCGCTGGCCCGGGCCGCCACCCCGGCCAGGCCGGTGCCCAGGTTGCCGCCCTTGACCTTGGCCTGCACCGAGTAGTCGGTCCACGAGGACTCGCCGGCGAACACCCGGGCGAGTTCACTGTCCGTCTTGGACTGCTGGTAGACCTTCGACCCGTCGGTCACCACCGACCAGGTGCCGCCGGACTTGGCCCAGCCGCCGGCGCCGTCCTCGAAGTCGTCGCTGAACAGCGCGCTGGCGGCCGAGGCGTGGGGGACGAGGACCGCCACCAGCGCGGTGACCGCCCCGGCGGCGCCGGCCGCGCCCAGGCCCGTGATCATCCGGCGGCGACGCCGGCTCGCGGCCGTGGCGTCGTCGGGGTGTGCGTGCCGCATGTTGCTCCTAGCTCCTGGGGGATGAGGCTTCGACCGCTTGTGGCACCGGCGATCAACTTCGTTGCCTCATGTGACCCAGGTCACACAGGAGTGGGGCCAGCCCTCAGTTCCCCCATCTGGCCTTTTCCAGCAGCGCCAGCGCCTCGGCGGCGGCGTCCTCACCGCCGGCCCGCAGCACCCGAGCCGCCTCGTCGACCGTCTCGGTCAGCCGCTCCCACTGCGCGTCCCGCTCCCGGGTCGCCTCGGCCTGCGCCTTGAGCTGCTGGTTCTTGCCCCACAGCTCGACGAAGATGGAGACCTTGGCGCGCAGCACCCACGGATCGAACGGCTTGGTCAGGTAATCCACCGCGCCCACCGCGTAACCGCGCAGCGCGAGCTGGGCGTCCCGGTCGGCGGCGGTCAGGAAGAGGATCGGCACGTGCCGGGTCCGCTCCCGGCGCTTGATGTGGCTGGCCGTCTCGAAACCGTCCATGTTCGGCATGTGGGCGTCCAGCAGGATCACCGCGAAGTCGTCGGTGAGCAGCTGCTTGAGCGCGGCCTCACCGCTCTCCACGGCCACCGGGGTCACCGGCAGGCCCTGCAGGATCGCCTCCAGAGCCAGCAGGTTGTCTTTCCGGTCGTCGACCAGCAGTGCTTTGGCGCGCTCACCCACGCGTGCTCACCTCGTTCCCTCCCACCGGTCAGCCGCGCTCCGGCTCGGCAGTCTCCTCGGCGTTCACCCAGCGGGCCATCAGCTCGATCAGCTCGTCCAGGTCCACCGGTTTGGTGATGTAGTCACTGGCTCCGGCGGCGAGAGCCGACTCCCGGTCACCGGGCATCGCCTTCGCCGTCAGGAACACTACCGGCAGGTCGCGGAAACGCTGATTCCGGCGGATTCCCCGGGTGGTCTCATACCCGTCCTGGTCCGGCATCATCGCGTCCATCAGCACGATGTCCACCTCGGGATGTTCGTTCAGGATGCGGACGCCGTCCACCCCGTTGTCCGAGTAGAGAACGTGCAGCCCGTGCATCTCCAGCGCGCTGGTCAGGGCGAACACGTTGCGCACGTCGTCGTCGACGATCAGCACGGTGGCGCCGTCCAGCTGCCGGCCGGCCGGGTGGGCCGCCGGCGCCGGCTCCTCCGGGCGCGGCGTGACCAGCGGCGGCAACTCCATCAGCGGCATGTCCAGCGACGCGGCCGGCCGGACCGACACCGCCTTGGCCGGCGCCGCGGGCAGCACCGGCATCGGGATCGCGTCCGGGGTGAGCGCCTCCGGCATGTAGAGCGTGAAGGTCGACCCCTCGCCCGGCACCGAGCGGACCGCGATGGTGCCGCCGAGCAGCGCGGCGAACTCCCGGCTGATCGACAGGCCCAGGCCGGTGCCGCCGTACTTGCGGGTGGTGGTGCCGTCGGCCTGCTGGAACGGCTCGAAGATGATCGCCAGTTTCTCGTCCGAGATGCCGATCCCGGTGTCCCGCACCGCGAACGCGACCACCTGCCGGGACGACACCAGCGACGGTACGTCCAGGTCGGTGTCCTGGGAGGCGGCGAAGATGCTCAGTGTCACCGAGCCGCTGTCGGTGAACTTGACCGCGTTCGACAGCAGGTTGCGCAGGATCTGCTGGAGCCGCTGCGGGTCGGTGACGATCGAGTCCGGCAGGTCCGGCGCCAGCTCCACCTCGAAGAGCAGGCCCTTCTCCTCGGCCTGCGGCACGAACGCCTGCTCGACGTAACTCCGGATGCCGTCGAAGTCGACCACGTCCGGCTCCACGTCCATCCGGCCGGCCTCGATCTTCGACAGGTCCAGGATGTCGTCGATCAGCGAGAGCAGGTCGGAGCCGGCACTGTGGATGGTCCGGGCGAACTCGATCTGCTTCTCGGTCAGGTTCTGGTCGGTGTTGTCGGCCAGCAGCCGGGCCAGCAGCAGCAGCGAGTTGAGCGGGGTACGCAACTCGTGGCTCATGTTGGCGAGGAACTCGGACTTGTAGGTGTTGGCCCGGGACAGCTGCTGGGCCTTCTCCTCCAGGCCGAGCCGGGCCAGCTCGATCTCCCGGTTCTTCAGCTCGATGTTCGCCTTCTGGTCGCTCAGCAGCTTGGCCTTGTCCTCCAGCTCGGCGTTGGTGCGCTGCAGCTCGGCCGACTGGTCCTGCATCTCCCGGGCCAGCCGCTGCGACTGGGTGAGCAGCTCCTCGGTACGCCGGTTCGCCTGGATCGTGTTCAGCGCCACCCCGATCGTGGCGACCAGCCGCTCCAGGAACGTCAGGTGCAGCCCGGAGAACGCCGCCACCGAGGCGAACTCGATCACCCCGAGCATCTCGCCCTCGAACAGCACCGGCAGCACCACCAGGTCGTTCGGCGGCATGGCGAGCAGCCCGGAGCGCATGGTCAGGATGCCGTCGTGGGTGGCCCGGACCCGGATCGTGCGGCGGGAGACCGCGGCCTGGCCGACCAGTCCCTCACCCGGCCCGAAGGTCACCTCGTGGTCCCGGGCGACGTAGCCGTACGCCGCGGCCAGCCGCAGGCGCATCACCGCTTCCTCGTTGTCGACCAGGAAGAACGCGCCGAGCTGGGCGTCCACCAGCGGGGTCACCTCGGTCATGATCATGCGACAGACCTCGCCGACGTCCCGCTGGCCCTGCAGCAGGCCACCGATCCGGGCCAGGTTCGAGTCGAGCCAGCCCTGCTCCGCGTTCGCCTTGGTGGTGTCGCGCAGGGTCACGATCATCTGGTTGATGTTGTCCTTGAGCTCGGCCACCTCGCCCTGGGCCTCGACCGCGATGCTCTGGGTCAGGTCGCCGCGGGTCACCGCGGTGGACACCTCGGCGATCGCCCGCAGCTGGATGGTCAGCGTCGAGGCGAGCTGGTTGACGTTGTCGGTGAGGTCGCGCCACGTACCGGAAACGCCTTTGACCTGGGCCTGTCCGCCGAGCTTGCCCTCCGAGCCGACCTCGCGCGCGACCCGGGTGACCTCGTCGGCGAACGACGAGAGCTGGTCGACCATGGTGTTGACGGTGTTCTTCAGCTCGAGGATCTCGCCGCGCGCGTCGACGGTGATCTTCTGACCCAGGTCGCCCTTGGCGACCGCGGTGGTGACCGAGGCGATGTTCCGCACCTGGCCGGTCAGGTTCGACGCCATGTAGTTGACGTTGTCGGTCAGGTCGCGCCAGGTGCCGGCCACGCCGCGCACCTGCGCCTGACCACCGAGCTTGCCCTCCGAGCCGACCTCGCGGGCCACCCGGGTGACCTCGTCGGCGAACGACGACAGCTGGTCGACCATGGTGTTCACGGTGTTCTTCAGCTCCAGGATCTCGCCCTGGGCGTCGACCGTGATCTTCTGCGACAGGTCGCCCTTGGCCACCGCGGTGGAGACCTGGGCGATGTTGCGCACCTGGCTGGTCAGGTTGGAGGCCATCGAGTTGACGTTGTCGGTCAGGTCGCGCCAGGTGCCGGCCACGCCGCGCACCTGCGCCTGACCACCGAGCTTGCCCTCGGTGCCCACCTCGCGGGCCACCCGGGTCACCTCGTCGGCGAACGACGACAGCTGATCCACCATCGTGTTGACGGTGGATTTCAGCTCGAGGATCTCGCCGCGGGCGTCGACCGTGATCTTCTGCGACAGGTCGCCCTTGGCCACCGCGGTGGTGACCGAGGCGATGTTGCGCACCTGGCTGGTCAGGTTCGACGCCATGTAGTTGACGTTGTCGGTGAGGTCGCGCCACGTACCGGAAACGCCTTTGACCTGGGCCTGTCCGCCGAGCTTGCCCTCCGAGCCGACCTCGCGCGCGACCCGGGTCACCTCGTCGGCGAACGACGACAGCTGGTCCACCATGGTGTTCACGGTGTTCTTCAGCTCCGCGATCTCGCCGCGCGCGTCGACGGTGATCTTCTGCGACAGGTCGCCCTTGGCCACCGCGGTGGAGACCTGCGAGATGTTCCGCACCTGGGCGGTGAGGTTGGCGGCGAGCTGGTTGACGTTCTCGGTCAGGTCGCGCCAGGTGCCGGAGACGCCGCGGACCTGCGCCTGGCCGCCCAGCCGGCCCTCGGTGCCCACCTCACGGGCCACCCGGGTCACCTCGTCGGCGAACGACGACAGCTGATCCACCATCGTGTTGACGGTGTCCTTGAGCTCCAGGATCTCGCCCTGCGCGGCCACCGTGATCTTCTGCGACAGGTCGCCCTTGGCCACCGCGGTGGAGACCTGGGCGATGTTGCGCACCTGGCTGGTCAGGTTGGACGCCATCGAGTTCACCGAGTCGGTGAGGTCCTTCCAGGTGCCGGCCACGTTCGGCACGTCGGCCTGGCCGCCCAGCTTGCCCTCGGTGCCCACCTCGCGCGCCACCCGGGTGACCTGCTCGGCGAAGAGACGCAGGGTGTCGGTCAGCCCGTTCATCGTGTCGGCCAGCTCGGCCACCTCGCCGCGGGCCGACACGGTGATCTTCTGCGACAGGTCGCCGCGGGCCATCGCGGTCGCCACCTGGGAGATCGAGCGCACCTGGTGGGTCAGGTTGGAGGCCATCGTGTTCACCGAGTCGGTGAGGTCCTTCCAGGTGCCGGCCACGCCCCGGACGTCGGCCTGGCCGCCCAGCTCGCCCTCGGTGCCCACCTCGCGGGCCACCCGGGTCACCTCGTCGGCGAACGACGACAGCTGGTCCACCATCGTGTTCACGGTCCGGCCGATCCGCAGGAATTCACCCCGCAGTGGTCGACCGTCCATTTCCAGCGCCATGTGCTGAGAGAGATCGCCCTCGGCGACCGCGCCGACCACCCGGGAGATCTCGGTGGTCGGCCGGCCCAGGTCGTCGATCAGCGAGTTGACCGAGCGGACGCTGTCCGCCCAGGAGCCGTCCAGGCCCTCCTCGTCGAGCCGCTCGGTGAGCCGGCCGTCCCGGCCGACGATCCGGCTGATCCGCCGGAGATCCAGGTTTTGCCGCTCCTGCAGCGACACGACCTCGTTGAACGCCTCGGCGACCGCTCCGGCGAGGCCACCCCGGCGGGGCAGCCGCACCTTGAGGTCGCCGCGGCGGACCCGGCGCAGCGCGTCGGCGAGCTCACCGAGCAGAACGGTCTCGTCGGGCCCGCCGACGGTGGCTTCCTTGGCCGCAGTCATGCTGTCCTCACTCGCTGTCGGAACGCCGGGGTTACCTATCCTCTCTCGCTCGACCGGGTCAATGCGAGAGACGACTTTGTGCATACACCCACCCACGGGAGAGGATGCATGCTGTGCCAGCCGAGGTCGGAACCAGGACGAGCGTCCCGTCGGGAGCGTCGTCCGGCATCCTGGTGCGCAAGGCCCGTCTGCCCAACGACCGGCGCACCCCGGCGGCGGCCCGGGCGCTGGTCCGCTCGGTGCTCGAGGAAGCCGGGCTGGACGGCCTGCTCAACGAGGCTCTGCTGCTGACCACCGAGCTCTCCACGAACGCGGTGGTGCACGCCAACACCGACCTCGACATCGAGGTGACCGCCGACCCGAGCGGACTGACCGTGACGGTCACCGACTTCGCTCCCGGCCCGGTCGAGCAGCTCGCCGTCGGCCCCAAGAACGACAGCCCGGACATCGGCGAGGTCGCCGAGCGCGGCCGCGGCCTGTTGCTGGTCGACCACTTCGCCAGCCGGTGGGGCACCGTGCACGAGGGCGACGGCAAGGGCGTCTGGTTCCACCTGGACCAGCGCGGCGCCGCCGGCGAGGAGACCGGCCGGCTCCCGGCGCCGGCCGACACGCCCAGCCTGGGCGCGCTGACCGGGCTGCTGCGCAGCGGCTCCGACCGGCAGACCGAGGAGGGCCTGACCGACCTCACCGATCTCGCCGCCGACCTGCTCTCCCGGCTGGCCCGGCTGACCGGCGCGGCCGGCGGGGTGCTGCGGGTGGACCGCGGCGACGGCATGGGCCGGCAGCTGCTCGCGCGGTACGGCCGGGCGCCCCGCGACAACGCCGACACCATCCGGGTCCCGCTGACCGTGCACCGGCCGTACTCCGGGGAGCTGGAGCTGGACGCCGCCCCGGTGGGGTACGCCCAGTCCCTCACCGTGATGGTCGCCGAGCGGTTCTCGCTGCACCTGGAGAATGACCGGCTGCGCCGTACCGACATCCGGCGGCAGACCTGGATCACCTTCCTGGCCGAGGCGAGCGAGCTGCTCGCCCAGTCCCTCGACGTGAACCTCACGATGGCGCTGATCCCGCAGCTGGTGGTGCCCCGGCTGGGCCAGTGGTGCGCGGTGCACACCACCGACGCCTGGGGCCGGCTGCAGCTGGCCGCGGCCACCCACGCCGAGGAGTCGGCGCTGGCCCAGCTGCACGCCTCGCTCGCCGAGGCCGGCCCGGAGTCGATCCTGGCCCGCCTGGAGGAGGCGTCCCGGCTGGGCAGCCAGGTGATGTTCGGGCCGCCGCTGGAGGGTTTCGCGGTGCCGCTGGTGGCCCGCGGCGCCCGGCTCGGCACCCTCGCGGTCGGCCGGCACGTCAAGCACCGGCATGACGCCGACGAGGTGGCGGTGCTGGAGGACGTGGCCCGGCGGGCGGCGCTGGCGATCGACAACGCGCGGATCCACGACGAGCGGCGGACCGTGGCGCGCACCCTGCAGGCCTCGCTGCTGCCGCCGGCGCTGCCGCACGTCGAGGGCATCGGCTTCGCCGCGGAGTACGTCCCGACCGGCTCCGAGGTGGGCGGCGACTTCTACGACGTGATGCCGTTCGGCGAGGACCGCTGGCTGGTCGTGGTCGGCGACGTCTCCGGCAAGGGTGTCCAGGCGGCCACGGTGACCGGCCTGGTCCGGGACGTGATCCGGATCCTGGTCGACGACGGCAAGTCGCTCAAGGAGATCCTCCAGCGGGTGAACCGGACGCTGGTGCAGCGCGGCGGCGGGCGGTACTGCACGCTCGCGATGGCCTCGGTGACCCGGCAGCCGGACGCGCGGCTCAGCGTCTGCCTGCACCTGGCCGGGCACGACCGCGGGGTGCTGGTCCGGGCGGACGGCAAGACCCAGTTCGTCGGCGAGGGCGGCACCGCGCTCGGTCTGCTGGAGACGATCACCTCGCCGGATGCCGAGGTCATCCTGGGTCCGGGCGACTCGTTGATCTTCTACACCGACGGGGTGACCGAGCGGCGCCGCGGCCGGGAGCTGTTCGGATCGGCCCGGTTGCGTGACGCGGCGGCCCCCTTGGCCGGTTATCCCGCTGACGCGATGGCCGCCCGGCTGCGCTCCACCACGATCAACTTCTCGGTGGAGGAGCCGCGGGACGACATCGCGATCCTGGTGCTGCGCAACGACGCCTGAGGGTGAGTGGATGAAGACCCAGTACTACACCGCGACCACGATCGACGGATACATCGCCGACGACGGCAACTCGCTGGATTGGCTCTTCGAGGTGGACGGCGGTGACGAGCACCCGTTCGGCGAGTTCTTCGCCGGCGTCGGCGCGTTCGCCATGGGCGCGACCACCTACGAGTGGGTGCTCGCCCACGAGAACGCGCTGGAGCACCCGGAGAACTGGCTCGAGCCCTACGGCGACACCCCCGCGTGGATCTTCACGCACCGCGACCTGCCCCGCATTCCAGGAGCGAACCTGCATTTCGTACGCGGTGACGTGGCCGCCGCACACAAGGAGATGGTGGCCGCCGCGAACGGGAAGAACGTGTGGCTGGTCGGCGGCGGCGAGCTGGTCGGCGCGTTCGCCGACGCCGGGCTGCTGGACGAGCTGATCCTCGGGGTCGCCCCGGTGACCCTCGGCTCCGGCGCCCCGCTGCTGCCCCGCCGGCTCACCTCGCGCCGGCTCACCCTGACCGACGTCACCCGCCTCGGCCAGTTCGCCAACCTGAGGTACGCGGTGAGTCCACCGACCTCCTGATCGATCTGCCCCTTTTGTCGCCGTCGGCGTGGCATGGTGTTGGCATGGCGAAGACGCAGTACTACACCGCCACCAGCATCGACGGCTTCATCGCCGACGAACGGAACTCGCTGGACTGGCTCTTCGAGGTGGATGAGGGCACCCAGAACCCGTTCGGCGAGTTCTTCGCCGGCGTCGGCGCGTTCGCCATGGGCGCGACCACCTACGAGTGGGTGCTGGAGAACGACAACCTGCTCGACGAGCCGCAGAACTGGCACGACATGTACGGCGACGTGCCGTGCTGGGTCTTCACCCACCGCGACCTGCCGCCGGTCCCGGACGCCAACGTCTTCATGATCAGCGGGGATGTCCGCCGGGTGCACGAGGCCATGATGGTCGCCGCCCAGGGCAAGAACGTCTGGCTGGCCGGCGGCGGCGACCTGGTCGCCCAGTTCGCCGCGCAGGGCCTGCTCGACGAGATCATCCTGGGCATCGCCCCGGCCGTGCTGGGCACCGGCACCCCGCTGCTCAAGCACCGCCTCCGGGTGGACGAGCTGATCCTGACCGGGGTCCGCGAGGTCGGCCAGTTCGCCTACCTGACCTACGCGGTCGGCGACGTCGCCCGGCTCGGCCGCCACCTGGCCGCCGAGACCGCCACGGTGATCCCGGCCAACTTCTGACCCCGGCCGGTCACTCCAGCAGGCCGCGGATGCCGGCGGCGGCGAATTCAGCCGAGGCGAAGTCCCCGCCGTCCAGCGCTGCCCAACAGGGCCAACCGGGTAACCTCCGCCTCCCGAGCCCGCCGCTCGCTCCGGAGAGCATCGGCGTCACCGGCCGGGCGGCGGCTCAGAACAGGTCGCGGGGCTCGGCCATCTCCAGCTGCCCGGCCAGCGCCGGCGGCGCCGACACCACCACGATCCGGCCGCCGCGGGCCAGCAGCACCTGCTCGACCCCGGCGACGATCTCGCCGACCCGGCGGGCGGTCAGCCCCTCCGGCAGGACCGCGTGCACCGTGCCCAAGCCGGCCGAGCCGCGCAGGGCCACCGGCCGGCCGCACAGGTCACGCAGCGCGTAGGCGACCGCCGGCAGGTCGGCGGGCCGCACCGAGAGCCGCACGGTGACATCGGAGCCGGTGAACGGATAGCGCCCCCACCAGGACGGACCCGCCCCCGCCTGGTCCGTCTCCGGCCCCCAGACCTGGGCCAGCTTGGCCGCACGGCCGGTCACCGAGCCGGTGTCGCCCTCCAGCAGCACGGCCACCGTGCCGGCGCCGGCGCCGGGCAGGTCGACCTCGATCGCGCTCGGCTCCAGCGCCTGGGCCACCGCCTGCTCGACCAGCTCGGCGACCGCGGCCGGGGTGGTCACCGCCCGGGTCAGCCAGCGGCGCGCGTCGGGCAGCGGCTCGACCCGCAGCACCGCCGCGGTCAGCACGCCGTCGATCTCGGCGATCCCGGGGCGGCCGTCCTCGCCGTCGGAGTCCAGCTCGGCGCCGCCGGCCTCGGCATAGCTGACCCGCTCGGTCTGCTGGGCCGGGCTGCCGAACCGGTGCGCCAGCGGCCCGGACTCGTTGACCGCGAGCATCCCGCCGATGGTGGCGCCGGGCGACGGCGGGTCGACCGCCAGCCGCCGGCCGGTCAGGGCCAGGGCGGCCTGGGCGGCCGTGACCGGGGTGCCGGCCGCGATGGTGGCGGTGGCGCCGTGGTGGTCCCACATCCCGTTGAGCCGGCCGGTGTCGACGATCAGGTCCAGCCCGGCCGGTGGCACCCCCCAATCGATCTTGCTGCCGCCGCCGCGCGCTCGGACACTCAGCCCGCGCTCGGCGGCGAGCCGCAGCGTGGCGGCGGCCGCGCGGCCGGTGGCCGGGACCGCGACGAACCCGGCGCGCTGCCCGCCCACCCGGTCGACCGACCGGGCGGGGCGCGCGAAGCCGGGCCCGCAGATGTCCACGAGCGCGTCGAGAAGGGAATCACTCACGTCCGAAGCCTCCCCAGACCGGAGATCGAGATCCCTGAAGATCGTCCACTCTGGCATATCGTACACATGTTCGAATGAGCGAGGTCGGAGTGTGTAAGAAACTCAATCCGGACCGATCCGCCGGTAACGTGTCCCAGGTGACGATCGAATCGCCCGCCGGCCCACCGGCGGCCCGCCAGGCCCCCTCCGAGCGCAGCCACCACGGTGACACGGTCACCGATGAGTACGCCTGGCTGATGAACAAAGAGGACCCGGCCACGATCGCCTACCTGGAGGCGGAGAACGCCTGGACCGAGGCGGCCACCGCGCACCTCGCCGGCCTGCGCGAGACGGTCTTCCAGGAGATCAAGGGGCGGACCCAGGAGACCGACCTGTCGGTGCCGACCCGCAAGGGCGGGCATTGGTATTACACCCGCACCGAGGAGGGCAAGCAGTACAGCATCCACTGCCGGGTCCCGGTCCGCCCGGGCGAGACCGCCCCGCCGATGGGCGACGCGCGCCCCGGTGAGGAGGTGCTGCTCGACGGCAACCTGCTGGCCGAGGGGAAAGACTTCTTCGCGCTCGGCACGTTCGACGTCAGCCCGGACGGCAACTGGCTGGCCTACTCCACCGACTTCGACGGCGACGAGCGCTTCACCCTGCGGGTCAAGGATCTGCGCAGCGGCGAGGTGCTGGCCGACGAGATCCCGGACGCCTTCTACGGCAGCGCCTGGTCGGCCGACGGCAGCGTGCTCTTCTACATCACGGTCGACGAGGCGTGGCGCCCGGACCGGGTGCACCGGCACGTGATCGGCCGGCCGGCCGCCGAGGACGTGGTGGTGCACCACGAGACCGACGAGCGGTTCTGGGTGGGCGTCGAGCTCACCCGCAGCGAGAAGTTCATCGTGATCGACGCGCAGAGCAAGATCACTTCTGAGGTACGGGTGATCCCGGCCGACGACCCGGGCGCCGCGCCGGTGGTGATCGCCGAGCGGCAGCAGGGCGTGGAGTACCAGATCGAGCACCACGGCCACCGCTTCCTGATCCTGCACAACCGGGACGCCGAGGACTTCGCCCTGGCCTCCACCTCGGTCGACGCGCCGGGCGAGTGGGTCGAGCTGATCCCGCACCAGCCCGGCACCCGGCTGGAGTCGGTCGACGCGTTCGCCCGGCACATCGTGATCTCGCTGCGCAAGGACGGGCTGACCGGCCTGCGGGTGATGGGCGACGGCAGCACCGACACCTACGACATGGAGTTCCCCGAGCCGCTCTACAGCGTCGGCCTGAGCGGCAACCCGGAGTACGACACCGCCTCGGTCCGGATCACCTACACCTCGCTGGTCACTCCGGACTCGGTCTACGACGTCGACCTGGTCACCCGCACGATGACGCTGCGCAAGCAGAAACCGGTGCTGGGCGGCTATTCCCCGGCCGACTACGAGCAGTTCCGCGAGTGGGCGCACGCGCCGGACGGCACCCGGGTCCCGGTCTCGATCGTGGCCCGCAAGGGCGTGGTGCGTGACGGCTCGGCGCCGGCCGTGCTCTACGGCTACGGCTCCTACGAGCACAGCATCGACCCGTATTTCTCGATTGCCCGGCTCTCCCTGCTGGACCGCGGCGTGGTCTACGCGATCGCGCACGTCCGCGGCGGCGGCGAGATGGGCCGCCGGTGGTACGAGGACGGCAAGATGCTGGCCAAGCGGAACACCTTCACCGACTTCGTGGCCTGCGCCGAGGCGCTCATCCGGAACCGCTGGACCAGCGCCGACCGGCTGGTCGCCCGGGGCGGCTCGGCCGGTGGCCTGCTGATGGGCGCGGTGGCCAACCTGGCGCCGGAGACGTTCGCCGGGATCCTCGCCGAGGTGCCCTTCGTCGACCCGCTGACCTCGATTCTCGACCCGTCGCTGCCGCTGACCGTCACCGAGTGGGAGGAGTGGGGCAACCCGCTGGAGTCCGCCGAGGTCTACGCGTACATGAAGTCGTACAGCCCGTACGAGAACGTCGCGAAGCTGCCGTACTCCAAGATCCTCGCGGTGACCAGCCTGAACGACACCCGGGTGCTCTACCACGAGCCGGCCAAGTGGATCGCCCGGCTGCGCGCCACCGCGCCGGAGGGCCACTTCCTGCTCAAGACCGAGATGGGCGCCGGCCACGCCGGCCCGAGCGGCCGCTACGACTCGTGGAAGGAAGAGGCCTTCAACCTGGCCTGGATCCTCGACACGATCGGCGCCGCCGGGGCGTGACCGGCGCCTTCGGGCCGGTGCCTCAGAAGGGTTCCGGGATCCGGTGCAGGGGCAGCTCCGGATCTCGGTACCCGTTGGCCTTCTGCCGCTTGGGCAGCTCCACGTCGTGGTGCTTGAGCGGCTCGTAGGGCACGGTGCTCAGCAGGTGACTGATGATGTTGAGCCGGCCGCGCTTCTTGTCGTCGGTGTGCGCGACGTACCAGGGCGCCCAGGCCGTGTCGGTGGTCCGGAACATCTCGTCGCGGGCGCGCGAGTAGTCGTACCATCGGCCGTAGGACTTGAGGTCCATGTCGGAGAGCTTCCACACCTTGCGGGGATCGTTGATCCGGCCCGTCAGCCGCCGGGTCTGCTCCTCCGGGCTGACCTCCAGCCAGTACTTCAGCAGGATGATCCCGGAGTCGACCATGGCCCGCTCGACCCCGGGCACCAGCCTGAGGAACTGCTCGGTCTGCTGCGGCGTGCAGAAGCCGAGCACCCGCTCGACCCCGGCGCGGTTGTACCAGCTGCGGTCGAACATCACCACTTCGCCGGCGGCGGGCAGGTGCGCGACGTAGCGCTGCAGGAACATCTGCGAGCGTTCCCGTTCGCTGGGCGCCGGCAGCGCCACCACCCGGAAGACGCGGGGGCTGACCCGCTCGGTGATCGCCTTGAGCACGCCACCTTTGCCGGCCGTGTCGCGTCCCTCGAACACCACGCAGACCTTGGCGCCGCTCCGCTTCACCCACTCCTGCAGGGCGACCAACTCGCCGTGCAGACGGCGCAGTTCGTGCTGGTACTCCTTCTCCCGCATCCGCGGGAGCGGACCGTCGTCGTGCTTGTGCTTGGCCATGCCCCACCGTCGCGCCGGACCGGCCCGCTCGCCTCACCCCCGCGGGACGGTTTTCAGCCGGCCCGCAGCTCCTCCAGGTCGGTGCTGGACCGCAGCACCAGCATCCCGGCGCCGACCACCGCCGCCATCGCCAGCAACGCCCCGGCGGCCAGCAGCGCCAGCTGCCCGAACGGCACCGGGACCGGCTGCACGATGAACGGGTCGGCGATCACCTTGGTCACGCAGGTGGCCAGGTCCGGAGCGGCCGGGTCGGCGCACACCGCCAGGTCCGGCCCGCCGCCGACCGAGATCTCCGTCCGCAGGGTCCGGACCAGCGCCGCCCCGGAGACCAGGGCCAGCAGCAGGGCCGGCAGCAGCGGCGCGAACGTGTGCCAGAACAGCACCCCGCCGAGCGTGCGGCGGGGCACCCCGCTCGCGGTCATCGCCGCGAACGTCCGCCGCCGCGCCACGATCCCCTCGGCGAACGCGACCAGCACCCCACCGGCCGCCACCAGCAGCGCGATCGTCACCGCGGCCATCGCCAGCCGGACCCCGTGGTAATAGAACTCGGGCGCCTCGGGCGCGCCCATGCCGCCACCGCGCGGCGAGACGATCCGGTTGTACCGGTCGTACGCGGTGAACTCGGCGCCGAGATCGGCCCGGTAGCCGAGCGCCGCGGCGCCGAACACCACCGCGGCCAGCAGCGCGCCCAGGGTGCGGCTGCCGTTCCACGGGTCGGCCATCAGCCGGGCGCCGGTCAGCAGGCTGACCGGGCCGCGGCCGTACCGGCGCAGCAGCCGGCCCACGGTGAAGGAGATCCAGCCGGTGCCGAGCACCACGCCGAGTATCACGCACAGCACCCCGGCGCCCATCATGGCCAGCGGCGTCCACTCCGGCAGCCGGCCGTCGCCCGGCACCCGCTCCGTCAGGTCCAGCCGGTGCAGCAGGTCCAGCGTCCTGGGCGCGAAGAGCACCAGGCCGAGCACGATCAGCACGCCCGGCCAGGGCCGCGGCCCGCGCTCCCGGATCCGGCGCACCACGCCCAGCGGGGTGATCAGGACCCGGCGCATCAGCAGCACCCCGAGCCCGCCGGCCAGCGCCGGGACCAGTGCCAGGATGCCGGCGATGACCAGCGGATGCGGCAGCACGTCGGTGGGCAGCAGCAGCCGCCCGTCCGGGGTCCGCTGGTCCAGCACCACCCGCAGCACCAGGTAGACCCCGAAGCCGAGGACCGCGCCGAGCAGGCTGGCCGCCGCGGTCTCCGCCCCGGCGATCAGCACCGCCTGCCCCGGTGTCGCGCCGGCCAGCCGCAATCCGGCGAGCCGCCGGTCCCGGGCCGGCGCGCCGAGCCGGATGCACTGCCCGGCCAGGGCCAGCACCGGCAGCGCCAGCAGGGCCAGCGCGAAGATCACCCCGGGGCGCAGGCCGGCCTCGACCAGCATCAGGCTGGCGTACTGCTCGGAGCCGGGCGCCATGATCGAGGACCCGTCCTGGGCCGGGTCCGGGATCCAGTGGCCGCCGTGGATCGCGCCGACGGTGGCGGCCGCGAACAGGGCCAGGGCGGCGCACAGGCCGCTGACCGCGGTCAGCCCGGTCCGCAGCCGGTCGGTCCGGTTGCCGGCCAGACTGAGCCGGACCAGGGTGGCCGCCCTCATCCGCCGGCCCGTCAGGCCGGCCGCGCCGCCGCGCCGGACCGTCGAACTGGCCGCGCTCACGCGCCGACCCCGATGCCGGTCGGGTCGACCACGCCGTCGCGCAGCACGATCTCCCGGTCCGCGTACGCCGCGATCGGCGCCTCGTGCGTCACCAGCACCACCGAGCTCCCCTGCTCGCGCACCACCTGGACCATCGCGCTGAGCACCTGCTCGCCGTTGAGCTGGTCGAGCGCGCCGGTCGGCTCGTCCGCGAAGATCACCCGCGGCTCGGTGACCAGCGCCCGGGCCGCCGCGCAGCGCTGCTGCTGGCCGCCGGACATGGCGCCGGGCCGCTGGTCGGCCAGGTCGGCGACGCCGAACCGGTCGAGCCAGCCGAGCGCCGCGGCCCGCGCGTCTCGCCGCCCCGAACCGGCGAGAAGCAGCGGGAGCGCGACGTTCTCCGCGGCGGTCAACTCCGGCACCAGCTGCCCGAACTGGAACAGCACGCCGAACTCGGTGCGCCGCAGCCGGGACCGGGCCGCCTCGGACCACAGGTTCAGGTCCTGGTCGCGGTAGACCACCGTGCCGCTGTCGGCGCGCAGGATGCCGGCCAGGCAGTGCAGCAGCGTGGACTTGCCGCAGCCGCTCGGGCCGGTGATCGCCACGATCTCGCCCTCGGCGACGCTGACGTCCACCCCGCGCAACGCCGGGGTGGCCCCATAGCTCTTGGTGATCCCGGTCCCGCTCAAGATCTCAGTCACGCGTTCACTTCCTTCTCCAGGTCGGCGACGCGCGCCAGGGTGGTCTGCAACCAGCGCAGGTCGGCGTCGAGGTGCCCGATGGCGTAGTCCGCGGCGACCACGTCGCCGACGCTCGCCCCGGGGCTGGTCTTGATCGCGGTCAGCTCCCGCATCCGGGTCATGTGCGCGGCCCGCTGGCTGATCAGGTAGTCCCGGGCCGACTCGCTCCCGGCGGCCAGCAGCGCGACCACGACCTTGCTGAACAGGGCGCTGGTCACGTAGGGCGCGGGCGGCTCCACCTCACCGAGCCAGGCGGCCAGCCGCTCCCGCCCGCGCTCGGTCAGCTCGAACGAGGTGCGCTCCGGGCCGGACTCCTGATCCTGCCCGGACGGGACCACCAGGCCGTCCCGCTCGAGCCGGCCGAGGGTGGCGTACACCTGCCCGTACGCCACCGGCTTCGCCTGCGGCAGCCGGTCGTCGTGCGCCCGTTTCAGGTCGTAGCCGTGCCGGGGGCCGCCGGCGAGCAGCCCCAGCAGTACGTGTGCGGTGGACATGGCGGCTACTATTCACCGAGTGAATAGCTGGCGTCAAGGCGGGGCGGACCGGTCCTACCGGAGATCAGGTGCGCCGCAGCGCGACCACCGCGATGTCGTCCGCCTGGTCGCCGGACCCGCCCAGGCGGGTCAGCAGGCGGCTGCAGAAGGCGTCCAGGTCCGGCTCCACCTCGGCCGCGCAGGCCGCGAGCGCCCGCAGCCCGTCGTCGATGTCGGCGTCCCGCCGCTCGATCAGCCCGTCGGTGTAAAGCACCAGCGTCCCGCCCGGCGGCAGCTCCAGCTCCAGCTCGGTGCGGGCCGGCGCGTCCAGGCCGAGCAGCGCGCCGCGCGGCGCCAGGAAGCGCACCTCGCCGTCGACGTGCAGCAGCGGCGGCAGGTGCCCGGCCGACGCCATCCGGATCCGCCCGGTGGCCGGGTCCAGGGTGAACAGGCAGAGGGTGGCCGAGTCGGCGGGCAGCACGGTGCGCATGAACCGGTTCGCCAGCTCCAGCACGGCGCCCGGCGGGTGCCCCTCGACCGCGTAGGCCCGGACCGCGTGCCGCAGCTCGGCCATCACCGTGGCGGCGTGCAGCGAGTGCCCGGCCACGTCACCGATCGCCACCAGCAGCTTGCCGTCCAGCACGGTCAGCTCGTAGAAGTCGCCGCCCACCTCGGTCTGCGCGCCGGCCGGCTCGTAACGCACCGCCAGGTCCAGGCCGGGCACGTCGGGCAGCTTCGACTGGAGCAGACTGCGCTGCAGGGTGACCGCGATCCGGTGCTCCTCGTCGAAGGAGCGCTGCGCCTCCACCGCCGCCGCGACCGCCTGGGACAGCTGCCGCAGCACCGGGAAACCGGGCGTCTGCGAGCTGCCGGAGACGGCCACGTAAACCGGTGGCCGGTCGATCCGCAGCCGGGCCGCCGCCACCGCGACGGTCTCCCCCTCCGGCCAGTCGACCACGTCCCAATCGGCCGCCTCATCGGTGCGGACCAGCGACCCCACCGCTACGCGGTGATGCGGAACAGCCCATTTGCGTACGGCCGGGGGCGGCCCGGCAGCGGCCAGGCTCTCCCCCTCCGAGGTCTCGGCGACCACCACGACCGGCCCACCGAAGATCTCCACCGCCCCGGCCGCTGCGGCCTCCAGCAGGGCCGGCAGGGTGGACGCCGAGTTGATCGCCAGGGTGGTCTCGGCCAGCCGGACCATCCGCTCGGCCAGCAGCTCGGCGCGCTGCCGGGCGCGGTAATAGCGGAGCACCGCCTGCGCGGTGGCGATCAGCTCGTCCGGCTCGATCGGCTCGACCAGGTAGGCGTCCGCCCCCCGGTTCAGGCCCTGGGTGCGGTCGTTGACGTCGACGGCGTGCGCGGACACGTGGATGACCGGCAGCACGCCGTACCGGGAATCGGTCTTGATCCGCTCGCAGACCTCGAAACCGCTCATGTCCGGCAGCTTGACGTCGAGCACCACCAGGTCGGCCTGGACGTCGGCGTCGCCCAGCTTGCGCAGCGCCTCGCCGCCGGTCTCCGCCTCGACGACCGTGAACCCGGCCCGGGTCAGCCAGCTGACCAGCAGGTATCGCTTGGTGGCGCTGTCGTCGACGACCAGCACCGTGGCCGGGGTCATGTCCCCTCGACCGGCAGCTGGAGAGTGAAGGTGCTGCCCTCCCCGGGCACCGAGTCGACCCGCAGGCCGCCGCCGAGGATCCCGGCCAGCCGCCGGGCATAGGGCAGGCCCAGGCCGGTGCCCTTGCCGCTGACCGGCTTGCTGCCGGGCACCTGGTAGAACTCCTCGAAGATGCGCTCGTGCAGCTCGGGCGGGATGCCGGTGCCGGTGTCCGCGACCACGAACTCGACCTCCGGGCCGATCCGCCGCACGCTCAGCCGCACCGAGCCGGACTCGGTGAACTTCAGCGCGTTGGTCAGCAGGTTGCGCAGCACCTGGGCGAGCAGCACCTCGTCCGAGCGGATCGTGGACACGGTCGGCTCGTCCACCACGAAATCCACCTCCGGCCGGGTGGCGAGTGGGCGCAGGGTGCCGCGGAGCTGGCCGAACATCGCCTTCAGGTCGACCGCGGACCAACTCGGCTCGATCCGGCCGGCCTCCGCCTTGGCCAGGTCGAGCAACCCGTTGACCAGGGTCAGCAGGTCGCTCGCCGAGCTGCGGATCAGCTCCACCTGGCGGGCCTGCTCCTCGGTCAGCTCGTCCGACGAGGAGTCGACCAGCAGCCGGCCCAGCCCGATGATCGCGGTGACCGGGGCGCGCAGCTCATGGCTGACGTTCGCCAGGAACCGGCTCTTCGCCTCGCTGGCCGCCCGCAGCTGCACCGATTTCTCGTCCAGCTCGGCGTAGAGCGCCACCACGCCGCGGTTGGTCTCCTCCAGCTCGTCGGAGAGCTGGTGGTAGAGCGCCATCACCCCGCGGTTGGTCTCCTCCAGCTCCGCGTTCAGCCGGGCCAGGTCGTCGCGTTGCGCGCGGACCTCGTCCAGGGCGGCGATCAGCTGCTGGTTCTGCACCGCCAGCTCGTCCAGCGGGCTGCCCGGCACATGATGGGCCAGCCCGGCGCGGATCTCGTCCATCCGGCTCGGGGTCAGGACCGGCGCGCCAGGCGGTAGGCGCCGCGCCATCCGGACCGTCGTGCCCGCACCGCCATCGTCGACCTCCATCGTGTCGACCAGGCGGCCGACCTGCTGCAGCTGCTCGGCCAGCCGGGATGCTCCGCCGACGGCCGAATGTGCCATTGTCACCTGAAGACTTGGTACCCCGTACAGCTCCGCCGTGAACGTCACGTCCGCGTCCGGGCCCTGAGCCAGCAGCACCCGGCCCACCTCGCTGAGCGCGGTGGCCATCCGGGTCTGGTCCTGCGCCTCCATGCCGACCGCCCGGGCCACCTCCCGGCCCAGCTGGCGGATCGAGAAGATGTCCTGCTCGACCCGCAGGCGCATGCGCATCAGCGGCTCGGGCGCGCTCACGGCAACCGTGCCACGAGAACGCCCGCGTCGTCCCGGCGGGTCCCGGCGTCGCGCAGCAGGGTACCGGCGATCACCTCGGGCGAGCGGGTCAGCAGGCCCGGATAGTCCGCCGGGTTCCAGCGGTCGACCAGGCCGTCCGAGTGCATCACCACGACCGCGCCGGGGGACAGCGGGTACTCGTACTCCCGGATCTGCCGGCGCTGGTGACCGGCGATGCCGGGCATCGAGATCATGCCGCGCCGGCTGCCGTCCGGGTGGAACACCGTGCCGGCGATGTTGCCCATCCCGGCGTACCGCACCAGGGCCGCGTCGGCGTCCAGCTCGGCGACCGCCAGCGCCGCGCCACGGGTGTGCCCGAGCGACCGGTGCAGCGCCTCCACCACCGCGGCCGGCGAGGCCGCCGCGGTCTGCCGGAACACCCGCACCGCCTCGCGCGAGGCGGCCGCGGCCAGCCCGCCGTGCCCGAGCCCGTCGCAGACCAGCAGCTGCCGCCGGCCGCCGGCCTCGCGGGCCGCCACCGCGTCCCCGCTCACCGTCTCCCCGGTGATCGGCCGGGTCAGCCCGGCCGCCCAGAACGGCGGCGGTGGCGCCTCCGGCCAGACCTGCACGGCCAGCACCGTGCCCCGGCCCGGCAGCGAGTGCAGATCCCAGCGGCTGGCCTGGCGCAGGATCGCGCCGAGCCCGATGCCCAGGCTGCCGGCGGTGGAGTGCCCGTCACCCATCGAGTGCGCGACGTCGACCATCCCCGGCCCGCTGTCGATCGCGATCAGCTCGACGCCGGCCTGCTCCGGGGTGCGTACCGCGCGCACCAGGATGGTGCCCTGCAGGGCGTGCTTGACCAGGTTCCCCGCCGCCTCGGCGGCGACGATGGAGAGTTCCGCGATGCGCTGCTCCGGCATGGCCAGATCAGTCGCGAGCCGCTCGGCGGTGCGTCGCACCGCCGCTGCAGTCCCGGCGGCCTCCACCCGGAACCAGACCCCCTCGTCGAGGAGTCCTTCGGGTACGGACACCACCGCTCCTTCAGTCATCGGCACCACTTGGTCACGGTGATCGTCGTACCCTCGCCGGGCGCGGTCTCGATGGCGAACTCGTCGACCAGCCGGCGGGCGCCGCTGAGCCCCAGGCCGAGCCCGCCACCGGTGGTGTACCCATCGGTGAGGGCCAGTTCCAGATCGGCGATACCCGGGCCCTGGTCGGCGAAAACGATCCGGATGCCGCCGCGGAGCTCGGTGCGCACCCGGCTCACCTCGACGCTGCCGCCACCGCCGTAGACCAGGGTGTTGCGGGCCAGCTCACTGGCCGCGGTGACCAGCTTGGTCTGGTCCACCAGGGAGAGCTTGGCCTCCACCGCGACCGTCCGCACCAACTGCCGGACGCGGACCACGTCCTGGTCGGTGACGACCGGGATCCGCCGGCTCTCCTCGCTCACGACGCGGTTACCGCTGCCGGATCGGCCTCGTCCTCGTCCTCGTCGCCCGACGGGCCGTCGGACTCGGCGCGGCTGCGCGCCAGCATCTCGATGGCCAGCTCGACGTTGAGCGCGGTCCGGATCCCCGGCAGCGAGAGGCCCAGCTCGACCAGGGTGATCGCCACCGCCGGCCGCATGCCGACCACCACGGTCTCGGCGTCCAGCACCCGGGAGACCGACGCGATGGTGGCCAGTGTCCGGCCGACGAACGAGTCGACGATGTCCAGCGCGCTGATGTCGATGATCACCCCGTGGCAGCCGGTGGCCACGATCTTCTCCGCCAGGTCCTCCTGGAGCTGCAGAGCGACCTGGTCCTCCATGTCGATCTGGATGGAGACCAGCAGGATGTCGCCGATCTTCAGGACCGGGACGCGTTCCACGTCAGCGCTCCGTCCGCTTGGCGGGGACCACCCGGTAGCTGTTCTTGCCGAGGACGTAGCGCAGCGCGTCGGCCAGCGAGGACTTGGTGGCGATGTCGCCGAACTCGATGCCGAGCGCCACGATGGTCTGCGCGATCTGCGGCCGGATGCCGGAGATGATGCAGTCGGCGCCCATCAGCCGGGCGGCCACCACGGTCTTCAGGATGTGCTGGGCCACCTGGGTGTCGACGGCCGGGACACCGGTGATGTCGATGATCGCGTAGGGCGAGCCGGTGTCCACCAGGGTCTGCAGCAGCCGCTCCATCACCACCTGGGCGCGCGCCGAGTCGAGCGTGCCGACCAGCGGGACGGCCACCACGCCCTCCCACAGCTTCACCACCGGGGTGGAGAGCTCCAGCAGCTGCTCGGCCTGGTCGGCGATCAGCCCCTCGCGGACCCGCACGTAGCTGTCGAAGGTCAGCAGCGCGGCCCGGTCGACGAAGGCCGCGAAGGCCACGTAGTCCCGCAGCGTCTGCGCGTCGGTCTGGTCGCCGAGCACCTCCAGGACCGTGTCCTTGAGCGCGTAGACGCTGATCGCCGTCTCGGTCGCCGAGAAGCCCTGCCGGGCACGGCTGCTGGACAGCTCGCTGAGCTGCGCCCGCAACTCACCGGCTGCCTCGTCGGTCAGGTCCCGCGCGCCCGCGGCGAGCGCCTGCTGGAAGCTCTTGTGCAGCTCCCTGATCTGACGCTCCAGCTCGGGACGCGTCATGCGGCCCTGCAAGCTGACTCCGATCAGCTCCGCCCATCGGGCGATCAGCCCGTCGGCGTGCTCTTTGAGCAGGTCCGCGAAGCGACCCGACTCGTCCGGACTCAGCGCCACCGCTGCCTCCCCCACCACACGATCCGTGCGCAACGGCCGGACTTTACCATCAGCATGTCCGTTAATTGCTGTAGACCAACTAACGAGCGAGGTCAAGGCCTCGTCCCAATGCGCGCATCCCCCCGGTACGTGGAGTACCGTTCAGCAATAACAGGAGGGTCCCCGAATGTCCTTGACGGTGCAGACCGAACAGCGCGGCGACATGGTCGTCGTGTCGGTGGCCGGTGAGCTCGACATGGCCACCGCCCCGCAACTGCAGGACCAGATCAGCGACCTGCTGGAGAAAGGGCGGACCAGGCTGGTCTTCGACCTGGCCGAGGTCTCGTTCTGCGACTCCACCGGCCTGTCCGTTTTCGTCCGGGCGAAGAACAGCACCGACGATGCCGGCGGCACCGTCCGGCTGGCCGCGCCGCAGCGGGGTGTGTTGCGCATCCTCGAGGTGAGCGGTCTGGTCGAGGTGCTCCACACGTACCCGACGGTGGACGAGGCGGTCAGCGCCCAGGAGCCGGCGCTCGACTGACCCCGCTCGTCACGTTTCGCGCGGCCGTTCCGGTCGGCGTAGTTTGTCGCCGACCGGCAGCGGGAACCCGTTGCCGGATTGACTTCGGCCCCCGGGAGTGACCGTTGAAGAAGATGTTCCAAGGCTTCAAAGACTTCATCATGCGCGGCAATGTCGTCGACCTCGCCGTCGGTGTCGTCATCGGTGCTGCTTTCACCACCGTGATCACCCAGTTCACCAAGTCGTTCCTGGAACCGCTGATCCGCCTGATCACCGTGCTGATCATCGGCAAGGACAGCCTCAAGGGCAGCATCCCCGAGGTGCGCGGCATCCAGTTCGATGTCATCGCCTTCGTAAATGCGCTGGTCACCTTCCTGCTCACCGCGATCACTCTGTACTTCCTGGTGGTCTATCCGCTCAACCTGCTGGCCGAGCGCCGCCGCCGCGGCGAGGAGCCGCCGCCGAAGAGCCCGAGCGAGGAGATCAAGCTGCTCACCGAGATCCGGGACGCGCTGGTCGCCCAGTCCCAGACCGCCGGCCGGCCGGCCCAGCAGGGGAACGTCTACGGCAGCGCGGTCGACGACATCCTGCAGCGCCGCCAGGAACCGCCGCGCTGACGGCTCCCTGACAAATCCCGGAAAGATCCGCCCTCCCGGCACGGTTCGAACAGATGTTCGATACAGTGCCGGGATGGAGCAGCGTAAGCACTGGTGGAACGGCAAATGGGGACGCCTCGCCCGGAAGGACGTCTACCTCCGCACCAACGGCGACCAGTGGTATGTCGAGCAGCGCGCCGGCGGCTCCGACGGCACGTCACACTTCTTCGAGTTCGACAGCGAGGACGCCGCCATCGACATGGTCCGCGCCCTGCTGAACGGGCCGGACGACTGGCGCGAGCTCTCCGTCCGCCCACCCCGCTGATCCGCGCTCAGGCGGCTCGCTGATCCTCATCCCGGGCCGTGAGCGGCCCGCTCGGCGGGACCAGCCGCAGCCCCGGCCGCCGCGCCGCCGGCGCCTCCGGCTCCGGGTCGGCCGTGCGGTCCAGCCGCCAGCCGGTCCCGGCCCGCGCCCCGGGCGGCCGCACCGACCCGCCGGCGCCCCGGGACAACGCCACCACCAGCAGATAGCCGACGATCACGAAGCCGTGGCCGACCAGCCGGGCCACGTCCACCCGGCCTCCGGTCAGATCGTTGACCGAGAGCAGCAGCAGCATCCCGACGAACGCGGTGAGCATCGGCACCAGCCCCACCGGCCGGGTCCGCCGCAGCGCGATGAAGAGGTATCCCGCGCCCACCGCCGCGTTCCACGCGGCCGACTCGTTCCACAGGTGCCCGGGCGCCGCGGACAGCCCGAGATGCACGTGCCCGGCACTGGACGCCCCGCCGATCTGGGCCAGCCCGAGGATGATCTGCACCGCGCCGACCAGCGCGAGCGCCACGTAGAGCAGCGCGGCCACCGGCAGACGGCGCCGCGGCGCCGCGGCCGGCGCCGCCGGCAGGGCGGCGAGAATGGCGGCACTGAGGTCGGGCACGTCCGGCACCTTCCCGGTACGCGTGAGCCGGTTCACCGCGGCCGCCGCGTCCAGCCAGGCCCGGCACCCCGCGCACCCGGCCAGGTGCTCGTCGACCAGCGGCCGGGTCACCGGGTCGTCCTCGCCGTCCAGCTGCGCCGACAGCATCTCGCGCCACTGCTCACACGCCATGCATCCATAGTCGCGCGAGATCCGCCGATGGTTCCCGCCGGTCTTCCCGGTCTCGTCCTCGGCGCCCCTCATCGGCCCCGGCTCAGTGCTCCGGGCCGACCTGCATCTCCTGGCTGTGGCCGAGCAGTCGCCGGCGCTCCCGGAACGCCCGCAGGTTCGCCGTGTTGCCGCAGGTGCTGACGTCGTGCCAGACGCCGCTGTTGTTCCGCGAGGTGTCGAAGAACGCCGCCCGGCAGACCGTGTTGTGACACAGCTTCAGCCGCGGCCAGACCCCGGCCTGCTGGGCGAGCAGCGCCTCGGCCCAGAGCGCGGAGGCCAGCCACCGGGTGCCCCGGCCGGTCGGCACCACCCGCACCCAGCCGGCCGCGTCCGGCGCCAGGCTGACCGCCACGTCGGCGGGTGGCAGCGCGCCGGGCGGCTCCTGGTTCGACCCGGCCAGCACCACCTGCTCGAACGCGGACCGCAGCCGGCGCAGCGAGCGCAGGTCGGTGGCGGAGAGCAGCAGCGTCGGGGCGGGCAGGCCGGACACCCGGGACCAGGCGCCCAGCGCGTCGGTCACCCACCACTGGGCGTCCTCGACCACGCCCAGCAGGTCCGGTCCGTAGGACATCGCCGCGCGAGTGTTCAGCAGCTCCTGGACGAGGGCGAAGCCTCCGGGCGCCTCTCGCACGCCGTGCCGGGCGCTCGCCTTCCACGACATAGCCGAAGACTACTTGACTCTTTTTCGTCCCGGTGTCACCCGGTTCCCGATCAGCCACCCGGGCGGGTGGACGATCGGAGATGATCGGTGGACGGTTGTAAATGGGTCACTACACTGGCCCGGCTGATCGACGAGGGAGGCCCCGGGTGCGGAGAGTTCTGGCGTTCACGATCGCCGCGGTGGCCACGCTGTCCCTGGCCGCCGGCTGCGACTCGGACTCCGGCTCGCCGGGCGCGCCGGGGACGCCTTCCGGCGTACCGGAAACTTCTTCTCCGGCCGCGACCGCCGCGCCTTCCGCACCCCCGTCCTCGGCCGCCCCGAGCACCGCGCCGTCCACACCCGCGCCGGTGCGGAAGCTGAAGGTCGGCGCCAAGGGCGCCGACGTGCTGGCCGTCCAGCAGCGGCTGACCGAGCTGGGTTATTGGAACGGCAAGGCGGACGGCAAGTTCGGCGGGACGACGCAGCAGGCGGTGTTCGCGCTGCAGAAGGCCGCCGGGATCGGCCGGGACGGCACGATCGGTCCGAAGACCCGCAAGGCGCTGGACGCCGGCGTGCTGCCGAAACCGAAGTCGTCCAGCGGCCGGATGGTCGAGATCGACCGGAAGCGGCAGCTGCTGATGCTGGTCGACGACGGCCGGATCACCCAGGTCTTCAACACCTCCACCGGCTCCGGTGAGTATTACGAGTCGGAGGGCGAGACCCACCTGGCGTCCACCCCGTCCGGCAAGTTCAAGGTCAGCCGCCAGATCGACGGCTGGCGGCACGCGCCGCTGGGGCTGCTCTGGCGGCCGAAATACTTCAACGGCGGGATCGCCGTGCACGGAGCGACCAGCGTCCCGCCCTACGCCGCCTCACACGGATGCGCCCGGGTGTCGATCGCCGCGATGAACTGGATGTGGAACAACGACGCGCTGCCGCTGAAGACCAAGGTCTGGGTCTACTGACCGCACCGGCACCCGCGGCCCCGGCAGCACCCGGCCCCGCCCACGCCCGTCCCCGGCAGCCTTGCCCTCGCCAAACGCGTCCCCGATGCGCACTCCGGTGGCCTTGGCCTCGCCAAACGCCTCCCCGATGCGGACTCCGGCGGCCTTGACCTCGCCGAGCGCGTCCCCGGTCCCGTTGCCGGCGCGCATGTCCGCGGCCTTGCGGTAGCCGTCGGCTTCCTCCGGCGGGAAGGCCGCGCTGTAGAGCTCCGCGCAGAGCACCACACCGAGCCACGGCACCCACGGTCCGCTCAGCGTCAGCGGCTCCGGCCGTCCCCGCATCCGCAGCGTGACCGCCCAGTCAGCCGGCTCGCTCCGCACCTCGGTCAGCGCCCGCAGCGCCCACGGCCGCTCCCCCACCACGATCCGCTGATCGGTGACCACCACGACCCGGCGCCCGTCCCCGGCCACGTCGGCGGGAAACCACCCGTACTGTTTCTCGCCCGGCGACAGCCGCACCGTCGGCGACACCGCCGCCGGCCGGCCACCCCGCTCCACCAGCGCGGCCAGCAGCATCATCGACCGGAACCCGGCCGTCAGTTGCTCGTCATCCCACCCAGTCACGACACACTCCGTTCCGGAACGCCCCGGGCAGGCCCCATCCCACCGCGTCACGCCGCACTGACACTCGCACGCCGCCGCCAACCTCACCAGCGAATACACACCGAAGAGACCCGGTTACCACCAGTCAGCGCCCGCAACCGGACAACCCGCTTACCCCAACCGGGTACCGCCGGCCCCGGCCAGATCGGCAGCGAGGACCTATGACGCGCAGTTCACCGACGTGCTGTGGGACGTTCCGGACGACGTCTCCACGGAGGTGACCGAAACGATTCCCGCGCCGGCCGCCTGGGCTTCGGCGGATGACAACGGAGCGGGGTGGTACACAAAGTCAGGCGCCCGTGTTCACCCGACGATGCCGACACGACCCACCCCGGCTCGGCGGCCGCCGGAAACGAAGCAGGTCAGCGCCGGCATTCCGGCGCTGACCTGTGTCAACCGTGGGCCGCCAGGGACTCGAACCCTGAACCTATGGATTAAAAGTCTGCAGAATAGGTTCTTCTCCATGGATCTGGAGTAAAGGGACTTAACGGTTGTACAGTCCGTCCCGGTCCAGCCGTAGGCAGCCAATGCCGTGGCGAATCGCGCGGACCCAGGGGCTCGAGATCGGCGGAATCCGGCCCCACCTTGGTACGTCCGACTGAAGTGCGCAACATCCGAGCAACCACGGAGCGACCGACACCTCATCCGCTGGCCACCAGCACCGGAGACGAAGCGTCGCGGCCGACCGATGGCGTCCAGAGAGCGCAGATCATAGCGGCCGGCGCGCTAGAACCGGATTCGCGGCTGTCGGACGCGCCCGAAGTGACTCGAACCGCGAACCTTCTATCCGTAGTCGCATCACTAGTGGTCACTCAAACACCCCGCTACCTTTGCCGCTTGAGTCCCCCACGAGGATGTTCGGCCAAGTCAAAGACCTTATGTATTCGCGCAGGTTGTGGCCGAGTGCGAGGTGTGCCGGTTGAAAGGGCCCCGGTTGCTGCGGGCGACGAGTCCAGCACGATGATCACGCTCGGCCCGTCAAGCGCGCACGCGTCGAGGTCATGACGCCGGCTCAAAGCCGGGGAGTAGCCGGCTGCGGTAGACACCTGTTCACCAGTGGCGACGTCGATAGACCTGTACTTCGCGTACGGGCATCCCTGACCAGTGCAGGGGGCGATCGACGACAGGGT
Source organism: Actinoplanes octamycinicus (assembly GCF_014205225.1). Classification (NCBI taxonomy): domain Bacteria; kingdom Bacillati; phylum Actinomycetota; class Actinomycetes; order Micromonosporales; family Micromonosporaceae; genus Actinoplanes; species Actinoplanes octamycinicus. The sequence goes on along the minus strand of NZ_JACHNB010000001.1, from coordinate 2,041,754 downwards.
GGCCGAGGCCTGTCGCGGTCGCCCTCTTCGGCGAACTGTTCGGCTCGCGCCGTTTCGCCGGCGAGGTCGAGCGCTATCCAGATCACACGCCGGGCGATCGGGCGACGATCGCCGAAGGCGGCACGGCGGCAAACTCGGATAGGCCCTGGCCGCTCATGACCACCTTGGTCAGCTTGTCGAAAAGCTCAGAGCATCGCTAGCCGTCTACTCTGTACCCGGCTGCCAACGCAGGCCTTGAGATCTACATAACTTCACTAATCCCTAGCGGTGGCCGCTTGCTGTCCTCGGATAATCCACACCCCTACCCGACCGGAGGATGCATGACCAATGAAATCTATGCCCTACCACCGCGGGCAACACGCCTAATCAGAGCCGAGTATGACAAATTTATGGACACCGAAGACCCGAACGACCCAGAGTGGTCGATCGGCCAGGCTAGCGCCGGCGTCTACGCTTTCTATGATTTTGACAGTGAACCAATCTACGTTGGTCAAACAGTATCGAACATCAAAGACCGAGTCGGCCGTCATTTGACTGGGCAAAGATCAGATCCGGTTGGTAAGTTTGTTCTGGACCCTTTCGAGGTCGCCGAAGTCGAAGTCTGGACACTTCCTGAGATCGCCACTATCGAAGGAAAGGCGTCACTGAGGACACAAGCGATGAAGGTGTATGAGTCAACGGTTTATTACAGACTTAAAGAGAAGTCTCGGTTTAATGCTGTCCTTAACGAGGCAGTACCACCACTGCCGCCAACTGTTGTAACTCTACCACCGAGCGTACGCGGCAAGATTGTTCCAGATGAGCTTTGGGAAGACCGCAAGCATCCCGACGTTCGCATCGCGCGTAGAGCAGCACATGTCGGCCGACTGGCACAGCTAGTTAGCGAACGGCAACTTCGCGGCGGCGGCCTACGCCGCACATTACATCTTCAGACTCAGCGGCTCGAGTGGCTGACTAACCAGCGGCTGGTCGAGCTTAACCTGGTAGAGGCGAAAGTAGGAGAGCCGACCGATGTGAATGACGAGTAACCAACAGGCCGTTCGACGCCAGATGCGGCCGGCACACGGAGTAGTTCCGCCGCCGGCACTCTTCTGGAAGGATGGTCGTGGAGCACTAGGACGGACGGCACTCGGCAGCGAGCGGTTGCCGATCACGAGCGCGGAGAAGATATGGCATCAATCAGTCCTGATCGCCTTGTTGTGGATGCGCATTTCAAGGAGTTCCTCGACGCCGAATATCCCGGCGATACCGAAGATGATGTTTTCGAGCGATACGCCGTCACGCAGGTGCTCAAGCCCAAGGAGTTGTCGACCGAAGAACTTCTTGCTGGGATTGTTGATGGGCAGATGGACGGCGGGATCGACAGCTTCTATGTGTTTCTGGAAGGTGGCCTAATCAGCCCTGACGATCCAGTCCTTTCGCCAGGCGATCCTTCACTCCATAAGGTCCAGGCTAAGCCTGAACTGTCGGTCTTTTTGATTCAGACAAAAAACACCGACGGTTGGGCCGAAGCAACTTGGGAACATCTGCTTTCATCGCTCGATAAGCTTCTCGACCTTAGTATGACTGACACGGACCTTGAAAAATTGTTTCGGTCCGCGGTCGTCGAACGAACAGGCATTCTAAGGAAGGCCATCCGGTCACTCGGGTCTAAGTTCCCACGAGTCAGCTTTAAGCTCAAATATGTCACAAAAGCTCCAGAAGCCAACCTAACAGAGACCGTGTCGGCTCGAGCCGAACAAGTGCGCCGGCTGGTCGCAAACCGACTTACCACAGGCGCTGAGGTGACCGCTGAGCACATCGGCGTGGAAAGTCTTTACACGCTGGCCGGAAGAGACTACAGCGCGCCGGCAGTTCTCAACTTCCGCACACTCATCCGCGAACGCGATTCATTTATTGGCGTAGCGTCCATTAGAGACTACTTGTCCTTCGTCCGAGATCCGGTCACGAAGGCTTTGCGGGAAGAGCTCTTCGATTCGAATGTACGCGACTTTGAGGGCGACAACGTAGTAAATGAGGCGATCGGGCAGACCTTGGCTTCCCAAGATAGCCTCGAGTTTTGGTGGATGAACAACGGAGTCACCGTTCTGGGTGACAAAGTGGACAGCCCTCAGCAGACCTTGACTATTTCGCGCCCATTAATTGTCAATGGGCTCCAGACATCTCATGTTCTTGACCGAGCAGAACGCGAGAACAAGTTAGCTCAAGAGCGCCTAGATAACGGCGTGGTGGTTCGCGTAATTGTATCGACTGACGAGGACATACGCGACAGAGTAATCGCTGGAACCAACCGACAGACACAAGTTCCGGGTCCTGCGCTATACGCTACACAAGAGTTGCAGCGAGACATCGAGCGCTTCTTCAAAGTTCATGATTGGTATTACGAACGCCGCAAGAATCGCTATAAGAATCGCGGAGTTCCCGCCAAACGACGCATCACCATGGGCCTACTTGCTCAGACGATGATCACGCTACTACTGGGACTGCCAGACGCGGCTAGGGCGCGGCCGTCTACGCTGTTAGGGCGCAAAGAAAATTATGACGAAATTTTTCCCACAAGCCTGGATAGAGAAGCGTATCTTAGAGCAATCGAACTACTTAAAGCGGTTGAGGAGTTTCTTTCCTCCGACGAGGCAAAAGCTATACTGGACGAATCAACTAATGCAAGGTTCTATGTCCTGGCAGGCTATACAATTCTGCAGCTGCGCATCAAAGACACAACTAACCTTCGATTCGACACGAGTCATCACCGATTGAAGGGAGCCCTCAAGAGACCCTCCGCAATCAAGGCGCTCACCGTCCTGGCCTCCACTGCCGCTTCTTTCCAAACGTCACATACCGAAATGTCTCGGGACACGATCTTCAAAAGTGGCGAATTCCGGGAGGCATACTTCTCCGCGCTCACCGGCCATCCAGCGAACGCTACTTCCGACCGCTGAAAGGCGCGACCGCAGCGTTCCACTTGGGAAATTAAAAGCGCCCTCGTGCTGGCACGACGCGAGGGCGCTTTCACGCTTTGCGTCCAATATCCAGGAGACGCTAGATACGTCGCTACCTCCGCATCGCGTCCGTTAGTCCATAAGGGCATACGGATCTGGGCGTGGGGCACCGTGGAACAAGGCCGACTGTGGTCACGGCGATCTACGCCCGCGTCCGCAGCGAACGCCGAGAGCACCGAGACCAATCCACCGCCCGAGCAGCTCGACTTCAGCACGTCAAACTCTCCCAGACAAGGCTTTAACGAGACCGGACGATCGCCTCGATGCGAGCCGCAGCCTCGACAGCTAACTCATGCTCCCATATCCGCACAGCCACCCAGCCGGCTTCCTGCAGTTGGCGGTTCACCGTGATGTCCCGGTTTTGGTTCCTTTCGAGCTTGGCATGCCAGTAGCCGGTCGGGTCTGTCGGCATGCGACCATGCTGCGGGCAGCCGTGCCAGAAGCACCCGTCAAGGAAGACTGCGACTTTACGGCGCGGAAAGACGACGTCGGGACGCACCTTCCTGTCCTTCAGCGCAATCTGAAATCCTACACGGTATCGAAGCCCCATCCGGAAGAGCTCACGCCTGAGCATTAGTTCTGGCTTGGTATTGGAGCTTCGATTAGCCTTCATCGATCGGGTTGCGCTCGATGGAGGCGGAGGCGGAGGCAGCCTGCCTGCGGGCATCAGCCTTTCGTCCTTGTCAGGCTGTCGGGAAAAGGCCCTCGGGCTCGTCGACCGCCCCTTCAGCGCCTTCGACCTCCACCGCACCGCCCATCGCTTCGAAGCGGGCACGAGCCAAAGCGTTGAGACGTTCGGTCTGTGTCAGAAGAGTGCGCCGTAGGCCTCGCGAGACTTTGCGCTCGCTGATGTTCTTGGCAAGCAGCGAGATAGTCTGAGCCCGGCGGGCGATGCGAGCGTCGGGGTGGCTGCGGTCAGGGAAGATGCTGTCTGGGATGATGACGCAGGTCAGAGGTTCTGGAAGGGCCTGCAGTTCGCTCTCTAAAATCTCGCCCTCATTCAGGATTGCGTTGAAGGCGCTTGCCTTGAGCAGGCTCTGGTAGACGGTGTACTCGTACGGGTCGAGTGCTGCCTTCCGGCTTTTTGATGGAAGGTCACCGATGTGAGGCAGGGACCACATAGACACTGTGTGAACCTCGAAGGGGTCCAGCACGTACTTCGCCACCGCGTCAGACCGCTGGCCGGTCAGATGGCGGCCAAGCCTGACTCCGAAGCCTTCAGCCGTTTGCCCGACATAGATGGGCTCGCCGTCGTAGTCGTAGAACGCGTAGATACCCGCTTTCGCCTGCCCAATCGTCTGGCTCGGCCGCTGCGGGTCCGGTCGCCTGAGGGCCGCCGTGATCGCGTCTCGGATGGCCTGGACCTCGCGGGGAAGGTGGGTCGTCGCGAGATCGATGTGGTGCGTAGACAACGGTGACCTCCGGAGCGATGGGCGGCTTGCTCCGGAGATTACTCGTCGTCTGGCTCGGTGTCTGGCCGCAGAACGGGCATGAGGTAGTGCTCGCCGATCCAGCGGACGACATCGACCACTACGGCGTCGCCGAAACCGAACAGCTGTTGGTTGGGTGTGCCGGCGACGAGCTTGTAGTTAGTGGCACCCATAAGGTTGGCGTACTCGCGGGGTGTCATCCAGCGGATCCGCGGCTCTCGGCCATAGCCGAGCTCGACCAGCGCTTGTTTGCTCGAGCCGCCCCCCGTCGTACGTAGGCATCCCGCAATGGCATCACGGCGGAGTTCCCACATCGAGATGCCGTTTCGCGTGCGCCGGTACGCAGTCCGGTGCGACAGCGTCTCTGCTGTGCGCAGGAGCTCGAATCGGGCCTTCTGCACGTCGCTGAGCGAGTCGACGAAGGCCTTGACGCGCCTCTGGTCCCACCATGCGCTGGATGGGACGTCGTGGTCGACCACGCTGCTGAGGTCCTTTGGGCCCTCCGGCAGATGAGGCAGGTCGAGGTAGTGCATACGGATTTTCTGGTGGTGCGCCGCGTGGACCTTCGTCACCCAGGCCGGCCGAACATCGCTGATTTCAGGAACGCCGGAGTGCGCGTTCTTCGGAAGCTCATCTTTCTTGATTCCGACAATAAACATCCGCGGACGCGATTGCGGGACGAAGTGCTTGCCGTCGATTGCCAGGACGTCCAGAGAATACCCGAGGTCCGCCAGGCATTGAAGCGCGTCCGCCAGATCTTTTCCGCCGTGACTTGTTGCGAATCCGTGGACGTTTTCGAGCAGCACTACGCGAGGCTTGTTCTCCAGTTGCCGAATCACACGGGCAAACTCCCAGAACATGCCCGACTGTACGCCCACCAGGCCTTTACGATTGCCGGCCAGCGATAGGTCGATACAAGGGAAGCTGCTCGTAGCTAACTCAATTCCTGCGGGAAGGTCTTTCCCTTCCACTTGGCAGACGTCACGGACTTCGAAGTGATCTTTGGCGTCGGGATAGTTGGCCGAGTAAGCCGCGTACTTTTCCTTTTTGATGTCGTTGGCCCAGACGATTTTCACGCCGAGCGGCTCCAACGCTGTTCGCACGAGGCCGATTCCGGCGAAAAATTCGGCAGCCTTGACTGGCACCGTCTCCATGCGTCCCCCATCGCCGATCATCGCTATACCCTATATTGGCATTGGCGAACTGACGAGGAATGACGCCAGTTTGTGACACATTCAATCATACGCCGCATGCGACGCCTACCCCTCAACCCCGTCAACTACGCAAGGTAACGAAAATCCAACTTTGGAGTTACGGAGCGAGCCCGTCGAGCCGGCTCCTGGCTCAGGTTGATAGACCTATCGGCGGAAACCGGTCGCGGCTGAGGTGCCCTCCGAGTCTTTCGCCAGCCTTGGGTCGGCCAGCACTTCGCCCGGGGAGCTGCGCTCCTGCAACGGCGGCTGCGGGTGGATTTAGTTCCCTGCGCGACGGCAACGCCAATCAAAGCCCTTCGCTCATACTGCCGTGGCGCATTATTTGTACTTAGCGGCCACCTACCAGGTGCCCAATCTCGTCGGAAATCTTGACCATATGGTGCCGATGAACTTCAACGCGGATGGTTCTTCGTGTTTGAGACGCAGTGTCCATGTGTGCGCTTGGACGTCGACGAAAAGTTCAAGTACCTCTCGCCCACAAACGCTCCTCCCTTCGCGCGGTGAACGGTTTGCGCGTGCCGTCCTCGTGGGCTTGACTGATCTGGTGACTGACAAGCCCATCGCTGGAAACGTTGACGACGTCTTGAGCCTTTGCCGCGCGCTCCGCGACGCGCCAGGCTTGCTCGGCCTGAGCTCCGCCGATGAGGTCACTCTCTTCGAACAAGTGGCTCTCGCCGAGCAAGCGGCCATGGCCAAACCAGCCGCTCTTCTTGAGATGGCCACCCACGTTCGCGCAATCCGCTACCTGCTGGTCGAGATAGCCGACGGGCCAATATCTGCCTTCATGGCCGACGACGCAGCACGAATCGTGGGTGACGGGGTCGGCCGGCTGTTCTCCTAGCGCCACGGACCTTGGAACGTCTGCGCGGGACACGGCAACGTCTCACTGCACGACACACTCCCAGCCTCGCACCCCCGGGGTCCATCATTGCCGGGATTGCTCGGGGACTGGCTAATGCCATCAGTTCATGCGATCGACTCCTGCTTGCACCTCCAACTGATTGCACAATAAGCGGCATTCCGGGCACCGGCAGCCGCCTACGGCGACCAGATCCACACGTCGAGCGCGCGAAACCGCGCGGGATCGTCGACCATCGTCTGCCAGTTGTGCCGGGTCAGCTGCAGCTCACCCTCGCCCCGCGGGTTCCACTTGCCCAGCGCCGCGTGGATCGCGCCGAGCTGCGCGGTGGGCAACCCAGCCGTCGGCGGGGTTGGCGAGGTACTTCACCTGCACCTTGGCACCGTCGGGCAGCGCGAGGTCCCAGTGCGCCTGCACTCGACTGGCCGCGAGCTGCGCGCCGAGCAACGCCTGGACCAGGTGCTCGCTGAACTCGGCCAGCGGATCCCGGTTCGAGACCGCCAGGCCCATCGCGTCCAGCAGGACCCGGCGCGCGGCCCGTTAGATGTCGAGGGCCTCGATCAGGGCGGCCAGCCGCTGCGGATCGTGAGGGGCGTTCATCCGAGGTTCACGATCTGCGCGTGACCGGTGGCCTGGGCGTGCACGACGGCGGCGCTCCCGGCGAGCAGCCGGCCCGCCTTGGTGGACAGGTCCAGGCGCCGTTCGTGATCGCCGATCAGGACCGTGGCGGACGTCGCCACCGCCAACGCGACGGTTCCGCCGCCGACAAGATGGTCGCCCAGCAGGGCGTTGATCCGCGTGCTCGTCTGCTGGCTGGGGCCGGCGTTGCGGGTAGTTGCCGGACAGCCGGCGATGCAGGTTCTCGCTCTCGCCGATGTAGATCCGGGCGGCGGGGCCGGTGAAAGTGATGCGGTAGAAGCCGCGACGCGACGACGCGGGGAAAAGTCGCCTTGCCGGCGCCGTCGAGCACCACGGCACCGGCGTCGGCCCACTGCAGGCGGACCCGGACCCGGTGGCCCCGCCGGAAGCGTCTGCGCCCGCGCCGGTGCCGGCGTGGACGGTGCGGGGGTCGCGGCGGTCGGTGGCCATCGGTGCCGGCAGGCGGCTGAAGCGGACCCGGCGCCGGTCCAGGTACACCTGCTGCACCCGGTACCCGGCGGTGCGCCAGGCGTGGGCCTGAGGGTGATCGGCGTTCGCCCACCACTGCCGCAGCCCGGCCGAGGGCGGCAAGCCTCCGACCAGGGCGGCGATCTCGTCGAAGCCGAGGTCCATCTCCTGCTGGCCGCGACCGGCGGCCATGCACAGCGCGACGGTCAGCGGGTGGTACTTGCCTGCCATAAGCGTGGCCTCCCCGGTGACAGTCTGCGAGATCACGCCGACGTCGGGAACCGCCGGACGGTCGGACTCCGCGCCCGGCGCCGGCTCAGGCGGCGCGTCGGCGTTTGGCTCGGATGCGGTCGGCGTCGGCGGCTTCGTGGTGCAGGTTCTTGGTGACGCTCTGGTAGGTGTCGCGGGTCAGGGTGGTGGTGGAGTGGCCGAGTTGTTCGGAGACGACCTTGATGTCGACGCCGGCTTCCAGGGCGATGGTGGCGGCGCCGTGGCGTAGGTCGTGTAGGCGGATGGGCGGGAAGCCGCCGCGTCGGATGAGCCGGCGGAAGCGCTGGGTCACCGAGTTGGGGTGCCAGGCCTGGCCGTCGGGACGGACGAAGAACAGGCCGGTGTCCGGCCAGGCGGCGCCTGCGGCCAGTTGCCACCTGGTTCGCTCGGTCCGGTAGGCGGTGAGCACGGCGACGGTGTCGAGGTCGAGGACGACGTCGCGGTTCCCGGCCTCACTTTTGGGTTTCTTCTGGTGGAGGCGGCCGCCGCCGTGGGTGGCTATCTGGTTGACGATGCCGACCTCTGCTTTACGGAGGCGGACCTCGGCGTCGAGTAGGCCGATGGCCTCGCCGCGGCGGGTGCCGCGGTAGGCCATCAGGTGCAGCATCGGATGCAGGTCCGGCGCTGCGGCGGCGGTGTAGTCGAGGAAGTCGGCGAGCAGGTCGTCGGTCCAGACCATGACCGGGCCGGGGATGTCGCCGGTGGCCTGCCACCGGTCGACGCGTTCGGGTTCCCAGACGATCGGCCGGGACCGGGGGTTCGCCGTCTTGACGAGCGCTGCCGGGTTCGGGACCCCGGCGATGATGCCGTGCAGGAGGGCGTCGTTGAAGGCCTTGCGCAGGGTGGCGCGGACCCGGGACCGGGTCGCGGCGCCGGTGGGGCGGCGGCCGGCGACGCTGCGGCGTACCGCGGGGTCGGGGCTGTTTCTCTTAGCGAGCAGTTCTTCGTTGCGATCGGTGATGGTCCGGATGAGGGTGTAGATGTGGTGCGGTCGCAGCTGGTCGAGCGGCACGTCGCCGAGGACCGGGATCAGGTGGACGGTGATGTGGCTGGCGTATGTGCGGCGGGTGTTGTCGTCGACCTCGACGACTTTGATCCAGTCGGTCAGGTACTCGGTGAGGGTCGGGGCGCCGGTCAGTGGGCTGCCCGATCGCAGCCGCTGCCGGACGGTCTCGACGTCGGGCAGGACGCCATTGATCCGGCGACCGGTCTGGATAAGGTCGCCGATCTGCGTCAGCCACTGCTTGTTGCGGCCGGCGAGGCTGATCAGCAGCCGGGCCTGGTCGATCTCGGTCTGGGCGTCCTCACGGTCGACGAAGCCCGTGCTGGGCCGCAGCTGGCGCCGCTTCCCGTCCTTGGTCGGCGGCAGTTCGAGCTGGTATGCCCACTGTCCGTGGCCGGGGTTCCAGGATCGGTTCGGTCGACGCAGCTTCGGGCACCGGCGCGACAGGGCCTTGCCCGTGTCGGGGTCCTTGCAGCGGCAGATCTTGAAGGGAATGGCACCGGCCACGTCAGCAGCTCCCCATCGTGCGGCGGCGGAAATGCCTACTCGTACGGCAGGGCGGCCCACGGAGATCGAAAGTCGCGGCGAATGATTCGCGCCGAGCGGATCGCCGGAGGCGGTTGTCATGCTGGCGAGGCGGACCGGTGATTGAGTGGCGACCGAGATAACTCGATCGAGTGGAGCAGGTGTGGGTGAGGCGGCGGGTTCAGCGGAGGGACCGTCGGGCGGTACGCCGATCTCGGTGGCTCTCGCCGCGGTGGTGCGGGCTCGGCGGGTATGGCTTGCGGCCGTGGAGCGCTCCCTGTCGGCGGACAACCGAGTGCACGGGATGTGGCTGGCCGGCTCGCTCGGATGTGGCCGAGGTGACGCGTTCAGCGACGTCGACCTGATCGTCACCGTGCACGCGCCGGTGCCAGCCGACCTGCGTACGGACCCGTTCGCCGCGCTGCGGTTGCCCGGCACGGTGCTCTACACGCGGCGCAAGCCGCGCAACGCTCCGGCCGGCGGCGGCTATCTCGCCGTGTGCCTGGAGCTTGCCGGGTTGCCCGTGCTGGTCGACCTGTACGTGTGGCCCGTGACCAACGCAACCTTGCCAGTGGGTGCGACCGTGCTCTTCCAGCACGGCGAGACCCCTCGCTCGCCGGTCGGCCTGATCGAGACTCTCGCCCAGCAGCCCGCCAACGAGCCGGCCGGCGCCGACCCGGACGACCCGACCAACCAGCTCTACCTGATCCAGCTCGCAGCGAAATACCACGCCCGCGCCGATCATCTCCGCTTCGCGGACATGTGCCGCAGACTGAAGATCTCCGCAGACGAGAACACCGACGCCCTGCGGCAGGTCCTTGCCGGCCGCGTACCACCCGCGAACAACGCTGCGGTGCGGGCCGTTGGCCAACTGCTGGACCTTGCCGAGGCCAACCGACGACCACGCTCGGAGTTCCCGCCGTAGTTGGCAGCAGGTTGCAGGTTCCCCGTCTACCGGCTGTTCTCGGCACCTGCCGGTGAGGACAGGGATTTACGTGCGGCAACGCCGGCCGGACGGAGCAAGACGATCACCGGGCGGGCCGCGGACCTCGGCGCCCCGCCCGATTCCTCCCGAAGATCTATTGCCTTGCCGGGTCAGATCTCCGGATCTGGGCTTCCCGTCCGCGCAGCGGAAGGACGTCCTGGGCTGCGATCCCAGGTACTGATGAAGCGAAGCAGATCCTCTTCTGCGTACACCGCGCCAGCAGCGGTCGTACCGAGGGGTCTGGGGAAGTCGGGACGTTGCGCGACGATGGCGGCTCGCGAGTTGCCAACGCCGGTCATTCGTTTGAAGTCACCGATAGTTGCCAGCTTCGGCCGCATCCGATCGGCCATCTTCTCGACTCGGATGTCTTTCTCTGCGGCGGTGGTCGCCTCGCAGAAGACGGGTGCCGTCCCCCTGAGGAACTCGGCTTGGAGCCTTTCCAGTTTCTGCAGCACGGTCGTGATTGCTTCGACAGCGTGGTTCGCTTCGAGTTCCACCCGAATCCGCGTCCGGTCCTCGAGGTGGTCGATATAGACATTTTCGTCCACTAGGTCTCGCGCATCGTTACGGAGTGTCAGGAACTCCGGGATGATGGCCAAGTACTCAAGTTCCACGTGCCATTGGGTCAACAGGATCTCCTTGAGGGCTGATCAGCCTTCGCTCGCGTCTTCCGAAAAAGGCGAAGGCCAACTTAGCCGAAACTATGGACACAGGTCCACCATTAGGCGTGAGGCGACTCCGCAGAGAGGTGACGGGCCTCCCACACTCGCGCAGACAAAAGCCGCACGGGATCGAACGGTGGTCCCTACGGGTCTCGACGTAGCGAGCGGCGATGTGCCGGACCGGGCGGGCGTAGGCCGGGTGTTGGTGCTCCAGATATTCAGCCGGGGCAATGCGGTCCATCGACACCCCAGGAACACTGTGTGGCTGCTGCTGCCCTGCCTCGGGCGCCGCTGATCTTCGCTTCTTCGCCGCGCAGCGTCTCCGGCATGTCGGAGGTTGGCGACGCGGGGGGTTCCAGCTGTTGGCCGGTATTTTCAAAGGTCCGCTCCTGCTATCAGCGCCGAGGGCGTCCCGGCGCCTCGCGCCACGGACCGACCTGGGCCCCGGGTTCGGGCGACGGGTGACCAGGCGGGCCGAGGGCATGGGCTCCGCGGCCCGCCCGGCCCTGACAGGTCATCCGCGGCCGTTCAAGCGGAGCCGCGGCACGCCGGGGTCCCGGGGCACACCATAAGTGCCATTGCGGGCGAACCCCACGCCGCTGGCCGGCTGGCTGCAATCAGCAGCTTGCGATGATTCCTGTCAGGAGTTCTGGAACAGAAATCGCCCTTCCTTGAGATCCGGCGAGAGGAAAATGTATCCGATGCCACCGTCACCGAAGTTGATCGGGAACGGAAGCCGGTGTGAGTCGAGTTGCGCTAGGAAACGGTACCCCGCGATGGGCACCTGGGGGGCCTGCATCCACTCGGGGTCGCCTCCAATGAATTGGCGACTATCGGTATCTTCCGGGGTTCCCCATACCTGGTGATCGGCGGATATGGTGGGCCCGGTCGGCTGCGCGGTCACAGCGAGAGGTTCAATTAGGCTCGGCCGGGGGTTCTCAGAAAAGCGATCTCGAATGATCTCGAAAATTGGCAGTCGACCCCCGGGCTGCACAATTACGGCATTCTCTCCAAATTCCGCCTCCCATGCGTTATCGACATATTCCGTGGCGTTCGTTATAAAAAGATAAACCATTCCGTAGGGGAATTTAATCTGCCCGATGAACGTCATCGGCGTTTTTTCGCTCGATGAAAGCGGCCACTGTGGTTCCTCGACCCACACCGGTTGCCCTCCCATCTTGGTGACGGGCTCGGTGATCGGCGCCGAGGCGGGCTCCACCGCGAAATACAGTCGATCCGACACGTAGAACTCCGATTCGGTGATTAACGATCCTGGGCAGTTCGCACGTCCGGGGTGGCGTCACCGGAATTCCAGTAGACGCCTGGGTAGCGCTGCAGATACCGCACGAGTTCCTCGAGGAATCCATCGACGTTCGCGGTTGCTGGGACCGCCAGCCCGGCAACCTGGTCGTCGTGAACGTCGAAGGATCCACCGTACGACTCCGGCAGGCGAACCAGCTCGTCGAGGCTCTGCTTGGTGAAAACGCCCTCCAGGACAACTTGGAAGGCGAAGTACCCACCCGACCTTACGTCGTGAATATTCCCGAGCTCGTCGACTCTGAACGTGTCCTCCCGCGCGAGGCCGAGCGCGAGCTTCGGTGTGCGGACAAGGCGGTATGAACCATCGTCTAGCCCATCGACCCACAGTTTCTCAAAAACTGGCGAGCCGTCGTCCCTATTGCCGATGAAGACTTCTACCAGAGTCTGGTTCATACCGCCCTCTCCTAACTGTTAGTACTAGATCTTACGTTCCCCTTGCGATGAGCACAGACGTAGGGATGTTGGATCCGGAACCGGCGCCGCCGCCACCACTGCCACCGCCGCCGCTGGGCCGGGGTTGGTTTGGGTTGCCTTGAGCACCGGCTGGCCTATCTTTGTCCGCGGGAATTTGCTGTCTCTTGGTGGCGGTGCCATTGTTGCAGGCCGTGTAACGCTCCCAGCAGGACATTCCGGGCGATGGGCGTCCCCTGTTCTGAGCACTGGAGTTACAGGCCCACCCTTCGGCGCAAATGTTGTAGTCGTTGGCGAGGCCACCGTTCTTCTCGGCGGCGTTGCGGTGACCACCTTGGACTAGGCTCTTGTCCCAGAAGCGCCATCCACAACGCCAGCAGTCGTAACTCACTCCATCAGCGTTTACGTCCTTGCTGAGCATCCTGTTGCGGATTGCTGTGCTGACCGACTCACCCTTCGGGCCGACACTGAGCTTGATTTCTGCGGCGGTCGCACCGTGTCCATCGCTGAGCACCACCCCGTTGCCACCCTTGGGCAGTTGGTTCGCAGTACGCGGGGCGGGCGTGCTGGTGCGGGAGCTTCCCGACATGATGCGGCCAGCGACGCCTAGGGTCGTTAGCGCTGCTGCGCCGGAGCCCCAGGCCATTGCCGAGCCGCCGGCGATGGCGGCTTCGCCTACGACAGCGGTGCCTGCCGCTGTCGCTGCGGCGCTAGCAGAGCCGGTCATCATCGCGGTCGTCGCACCGACCTCGACTACGCTGGCGATTGCTGGGGCAGCTGCGATCAGGGCGGGACCGGCGACGACCGCGACCGCGACCACGGCGACGACGACCGCGACCACGGCGACGACTTTGAAGAAGGTTCCCCAGGACCGTCCGGTCGGGTCGCTATAGGTCGCGGGGTTGTTGTTGCTGTAGAGGTAGCCGTGCATCGTCTGGGGATCGGATACATCGATCTCCGGGTCGACGCTGATGAATCGGCCCAGAAATGGGTCGTACTCACGGGCGTCGAGATGCGTGAGCCCGATGGGGTCGACCGTTCCGCCGACCATGCCCTTGTCCATGCCTGTAGGCCAGATGCCGATGGACGCGCCGCGGAACTCGCCGAAGGGGGTTGTTCGACGCTTCGAGACGGTCAGCGTCGAGGCATTGATTGTTACTTCGGCGGTGCCGTGATGGTCACCGGCGATCCAGGACAGAACTCCACCGCTGCGCACCGCGATGACGCGATCCGCGTGCGTGTAGAACCGGGTGGCCTTCTTCGTGTTGGTGGGCTTGTCGAACCGGAGTTCGGTGCCGTTGTCCAGGTACAGCGTCTTGCTGCCGTTGGGGTCGGAACGAAGGAGCCGTTCGCCGTCGGCATCGTAGACGTAGCTCGTCGTGGCAGTGCCTTCGGTTACCTTCTCCAGGCTGCCCTCGATGTTCCAGTCGAGTGTCTGGTTGCCTGTGGTGGGCGCCGGCCGGCTATTGGTGTTGCCTGCACCGTCGTACCCGTAGGTCTTGGTGAAGGACTTAGCGCCGGTGGCCGTGACGCTGGTGACGGCGTGAGGGCGCACGGAGCCCGGGCCGGGCGTTGGCGTCGTGTACTTGTAGGTCGTGTCCCCGCTCGCGGCTTTGAGGACCTCGGTGGTCCGGTTTCCCATCTCGTCGTAGGTCCACTGACGCCAGTACGCAGCTGACCCACCGAGGCTGGTGTAACTGGGCGCGGCGGCACAGTCGTCGGCGGCCGGGGTCCACGCTGATGTCATCCGGCGCAAATAGTCGTACTGGTAGCACTGAATGTCAGACTGCTGGTTCTCCGGCGTGTCCGAGACTTCAACGACGTTGCCTGCGTCGTCGTAGCGATAGGTGTAGTCGACTGCCTCCTGCTTGCTGAACGGCACCACGTTGGTGCTGGTCAAGCGCCTGGTTGGCTCGTCGAAGGTGGAGGTGATCGCGACGTGTTTGTTGAGGCTGCTGTCACCCAGGACGCGCTGGGTCAGCTGGCCCAGTTTGTTGTAGGTGACCGAGTCGACGTAGACCTGCCCGGCGGAGTACAGCGTGCCGGCCTCGCCAATATCGTTGTACCCGTACGTCAGCTTTTCTTGGGCAAGATCGCCCGCTTGCGGCAGGGTCATTGTGGCAACTTGGCCGTTGACCTTGTAGGTGAGCTGGGTGGTGTAGGTGCAGGCGTTCGTGCTCGCCGCGGCGCAGAGCGTAGTGTCCGCGGACGGTACGACCACCGAGTTCGACACCGGCCGGGTGTACACGTCGTACTTGTCGGTACGGGCGGTGTACGCAAGGGTTTGGGTTGCGTCGGTCGGTGACTTCACATAGCGCGTCGACGAGGTGAGTTTGCCCTTGGCGAATGCTGTTCCGCTGTCGCCGAGCGGCGTCTTGTCGTAGACCCAGTCCGCACGCACTGTGCCGCTGATCGAGTTGTCTCGCATGGACGTTTTGCGGTCCAGCTCGTCATAGGTGAACGCGAGCGTGCCCAGCGGTGTGGTCGTGGTCGCGACGTTGCCGTCAGCGTCGTAACTGGTGTTGTTGGTACCGGTGTCCGGGTCGACGGTTTTGACCTCACGGTCGAGGAGGTCGTAGGTGTTGGTCCAGGTGTTCTTCTTGGTGTCGACGACGGTCTTGCGCTGCCCGGTGAGGGTGTAGGTGTAGAGGGTTTCATCGTATTTGGTGGTGTCGGTGCTACCGGCCCAAGCCCGGTCACGGTATTGACGCAGTGCGGTCATGTTGCCGCGGACGTCGGTGATCTCGGTGGTGGCGGTGCCGCCTGATGGTGGGACGATCGTGGTGCGGTCGCCGCCGTAGGAGGTGGTGGTACGCCACTTCTCAGCGCCCAAGGCCTTGAAGATGGAGGCTACTTCGCGACCGGCGCCGTCGTACACGTGCTGTGTGATCGAGGGGATCTGGCCCTCTGGACGGCCGAGCGTCGTGTCGGGCGCGGCGTTAGTCGTGTCGTAGTAGCCCTCCGAGGTCCAGTCGATGTCGCCGGTCTCGTTGTACAGGGTGTCGGTCAGCAGTCGGCCGCCGCCAGTTGTCTGCGCTTGGGATTGGCGCTGCCGCAGGAACCCGTCGTAGAGCACCACCGATGTTCTGTAGCCGGTACCGGTCGGCAGCAGGGTACGGGTGGTGACCGCCGTGGGGTTTCCCGAGTTGCGCAGGTCGTAGCCGAATTGCAGGCTCGATTTGTCGGTGATGCGGCTGCGGCCGGGAAGCCAGACGTTGATCATGCGACCTAGACCGTCGTAGGCCATCTCGGTGACTAGCCCGTTTGCGTCTGTCAGCTTGGTTGCGACGTCCCAGGCCGGCTCGCGGGTACTGATGACCTGATGCCCCAGAGGGTTGGTCACCGTGGTGCCCATCAGTAGGCCGCCGTTGGCGGTGTTGTACTGCGTGCGAGTCGTGAAATTTCGGCCGTTTGTCTCGCTCAGCACTCGCCCGACGGGGTCGTACGTCTTGGAGGTGGCGATGTAGGACGGAACGTTGTCGACGAATTTCTCGAGTCGTTCCTCGCGGACCGGATCACCCTTGGTCGGTGCACGCCCGAAGGACGCTTCACCACTGTAGGTGTCGTAGAAGGTCCGGGTCCTAGACAGCACGGTCGCCGGTGCGGCCGTGGCGGGCGCCGCTGTGCACGCCAGAGAGAGCCTCTCCACCTGGCTGACGCGATCGACCATCCCGATTGCGGCGTTCGGCGTATACGTAGTCCGAGTGCAGATCTCGTCGCCGGACACCGCGTCGTCGCCGGAGTCATCCGCCGAGATGGTAAGTCCGTTGTTGTTGTATTTCTTGACGGTCTTAGTCGTCCGGTAT
This sequence comes from Actinoplanes octamycinicus, assembly GCF_014205225.1. Classification (NCBI taxonomy): domain Bacteria; kingdom Bacillati; phylum Actinomycetota; class Actinomycetes; order Micromonosporales; family Micromonosporaceae; genus Actinoplanes; species Actinoplanes octamycinicus. Next base: position 2,025,163 of record NZ_JACHNB010000001.1, on the reverse strand, counting down.
CCGCCGGCCGCCAGAGCAGTACGGCTCCGGGTGGTGCCGACCAGCGTCATCCAGGCTTTAGTTGGGTGGTCTCCACCAACCCGGGTGGCGGTCGGCCCGCGCATCCAGGGGTCGTTAACGGTGGTGGAGATCTCCTTGCCGCCGGGGCCGTCGAAGGTGGTGACCTCCCGGACGAATCCCTGGAGTGCTTCCTGGTCCTTGATGGGGCCGCCCCATCTTCCTTCGATGGAGATGTCGCGGCTGCTGTCCTTGGTCAGGTAGTCGCCGTCCATGCCGCGCATGTAGTAGCGCTCTACAGCGGTTTGACGGCCGGTCGGGCTGCCGGTGCGGACCCTGACGTGGCTGTAACCTCGCCATTCACCCCATGTCCGGTACTTTTTCTTGATGATCTCGTCATCGATGTAGTGCCAAGCCGGCTTGTCGAGATAGTCATAGAAGTACGTCTGGTCCGGTTGGTCAGTGACCACGTCGTCGAGGTCGATACGCGTAACGACGTATTTGTGGAACCAGTCGAGCTTTGTCTCACCTGCGAAGGTGTAGAACGCTGGCATACACCGCGTCGTGTTGCTTTTGGGGTCCGGGAGATTCGCCCGCGTGCAGTCGTGCTCTGAATACGTGATGAGCGTTTTGCCGCCGGATTCGTTGAGGACCGACTTGATACGCCACCGAGCCAGGGCGGAGCGCTGGTCGTTAACCGCGTCGACCCGGTTGTCCAGTGGCAGCGATCCCGGGTCGAAGACGATCTCCGGGTCGGATTCAATTGTCCCGCCGGCACGGATTACCTGGCCGGTTCGGGTGATCCCGTCGAGCCAGAGTGGGATTCCTTCACCGGTGCCTGCGCTGAGGAATCGCTGGCGCAACTTCACAGTCTCGACGTCAGCGTACGAACTGGTGCCGTTTCGGATCTGAGTGGTGATCGAAGTCAGCCGGCGTGCCGACCAGAAGGTCGCTGCGGGTTGGTCATTGCACGGGCTTTCCTTGCAGTACTGGTCCCACGGGGTGTCCGGCCAGTTCGACTTGACTGGGTCTGAGGTCCAGGCCTCGCCCTTCCAGCAGTCGCTGTCGCAACGCTCCTTGGTGCCGAACACCACGCGCAGTGGTGCCGCTTCGCTGTACTCGGCGTTCTGCCGCATGCCGTACTCGATGCGGTCGAGGTAGCCGCCACGGTCGTAGCTGGCGCGCTTGTCGGGCTTCTCACGTCCGTAGGCGCCCTTCTCGCTCTGGTAGAAGTACGCCATCGTGTTGCCGTGCGGCTCGACGACGTAGTCGAGATTCCAGCGCCAGGCCTGATCACAGTACGAGTCGGAGAAACCCGAGGTCTTGTGACACGGCTCCCCGTCGTCGTTGCCGTAGACCGGAACTGTCCAGGTTGAGTTTGTCGCGGTTTTGCCCGCGGACCAGTTCGGCAACCGGTGGTAGCCGAAGTAGTACTGGGTACCGTCGGTGGTCGTGACCTGCCAGAACTCGTCATTGTCGTCGCCGTTGCCGGTCGTGCGGTCCGTCCGCCGCCGTACCACGGTGCCGTCGTCGTTCTTAAGGCGCCACACCTCACCGCTTTCCGGCGCAGAGGTGTCTCGAACCAGTTCGCCAGCGTGTCCGTTCATCGACAACGTGGCGTTGCTGTTGAACCAACATTGGTCGTTGGTCTTGTGGTCGGAGTCGTCGTCGGCGCACGACGCGTACTTGCGCTCGATGAAGCCGGGCCACATGCTCCAGCCATCACCGACCCAACCACCCTGGTTGTTCGTCGCTGCGGTCAGCCCGTCCACACTTTGCGATGAGTAGCTGAGGCTGAGCGACGGCTTCATGCCACCCGGGCCGTCCGGTACGCGCAGTGGGTAACTCCAGTTGAACCCACCCGTCTGGTCCGTGACCTGCCATGTGCTGGCCGATGTCAGATCGGTGGCCTTGTAGTCGCCGTTGTCTCCGGAGGAGCCACTCTCCGCCGCGAGCACCGTGGTGCCGCTGTTGTCACTGGCCACGGAAGCGGCGGACAGCACGCGGGCCTGCGCATTGTTGGTGGTGGGCACCTCCGTAACCGTCTGGCACGCCGGCTTCTCTGGGGTCGTCAAGACGCAGGCGGGCAGGCGGACGAGCCGCAGGCGAGAGGCCCAGTCACCGCCGACCGCGTCGGCGAACGACGAGTAGTCGACCTCGATAGACATCGGTGCAGTTGAATCGGCCCGGGTCTGCTGCTTCACGCTCAGGAGAACGCCGTCTACGCCAGCGCGTTCGGTGACCTTGCGGTCGTGAACCGTGAGGCTGGCCTTATCCGGCGTCACCGATCGGTTCCGCGCCACTGCGGCGTTTGTCGGCCGTCGAAGCTTCACCGGTCCCGCCGCAGAGCCAGCAGCAAGGTCGACCGTGGTGGTGCCTGCGGTGGGCCAGGAGCTTCGCCGGGCAGTGGCCGGCTGTGTGCTGGCGGCTTGAGCGGCCGCCGCTGCGTGCACCGGTTCAACGCGGAGTCCAGCAACCTCGACTGGCTTGGGAATATCGGATCGAGGCGGATCGGCGGCGATGGCAGGTTGTTGCCCAAGCATGGTCACAGCGAGTGTGATCGCGAGGGGCATGGCGAGCCGGCGAGTGATTCTCTCCATCGAGAGGTGGAGTGGTGGTGCTGTGCGCGCACGCACTGCTTTGCCTCCTGAAGGCCAATGCCGGAAACGTGAGTGACGGTGTCCATAACCTGCCGATGGGCGGGTCATGAGGTCGCCAGCTGGCAGATCTTGGTAGTTGAGAGCGCGATCGGGTATGCGCGTACCTCGTCAACGCCGCCGATCCAGGCTTCGCCGCTCTTGGCACGTCCGATCGTCAGGGCGCCGGTGGTGGACCAGGAGCCGGTGAAGGAGGTTTGCACCATCTCGCCGGAACAGCTCGTCGGGTTGCCCATGACGTGCAGCTGCATGGTGTTAGCTGGCGCGTTGTAAACGGCGGCTAGATGCACCCACGCTCCCCCGCGCGGCTCGTGCGTGACGCCAGTGTCGTCTGGAATGGTCCCCGTGGCGCAGACCTGCGTCGCCGGATCCGCGGAATCGGTTGCACGCATGAGGAAGCACCAACCGCCTTTACCAGCGTTGGCAGCGGCGTCGTAGCGCACCTGGAATCGGCTGGCAGTCGTTCCATCCTGGCTGATCACGGTCTGGTTTCCCTGGCTGAGATCAGTCGGCTCGACCCATGCAGTAACGGTGAAACTGCCGTTGGTGTCCACAACTGGGCCGGGCATCGTCAATGCTCCGCCGGGTGCGGCGAAGAAGAGCCCGTTGTCGCTGTAGCCAGCACCGAATGTCGCGGTGCCGCTGACCGTTCCCGTAACGCCGGTTACCGTCGAGTCGTCCGGGGAGCACTCCGGCGGCCCGGAGTCCAGGACACTGGTTCCGCTGGTCTGGTCGAGCTTCCAGTACGAACAGCGGCTGGCCGGCGAGTCGACCCAAAATTGGTGGTCGACGTTGGCGCTTATGTTCCCGGCGACGTCGGTCGCCTTCACTTGGAGGACATGTACCAGGTCCGTGGTCGGAGTGTATGTAGCGCTGCCCGTTGGCGGAGTCCCGGTTGTGGTGGACTTGGCTGCAGTGCCGCCGTCGATAGACCAGGTGAACTCGGTGGTGTCAGTGCTCGTGTCGGTGAAGTTGAACTGGCCCGGGGTTCCGACGAGCGCACCCCAGGCTTTGAACGGGTATTCGGTCGAGCTGACAGAGGGCAGAGCTGGCGCCGTTTTGTCGATCTTGAGGGTCTGCCAACTGCTCCACGAGCTGCTGAGTTTGGCCTCGTCCATTGCCTTGACACGCCAATAGTAGGTGGACCCGTCCGCCAGCGCGGCGGATACCGGCCATGCAGCGGTATCTCCTGATGCTTTGACCTGCGGAGCCGAGGCGTTCGTCGCCACGATCGTTGCCGTCTCGGTCGCAGCCGTACGCACCTCGTAGGTCACCTTGAGGTTGCCGCCGAAAGGGTCGCTGACCGCAGCCCGCAGCGTCGGCTGCGAGTTGCGGATGACTGCCGGAGACGAGCACGCTTTGTAGCAATCCGTGGTGGCCGAGAAGGCCTGCGGAGCCGGAACATTCGGCTGCTTGTCGTAGGTCACCTTGAGGTACGTCTTGCCGGTGAAGAACTTTTTCCAACGGTCCTCGGCGCTCTCGTAGTCACCGCTCTCGTTGCATGCGCAGATGCCTACGGTGTAGGCGGTGGAGCTGGCGGCTACGGTTTGGACGTCGCTGGCAACGCCGGCACCGTCGAAGATGGCCGGCATGTCGGCTTCGATCTTCCCGTTGCAACCACTTGCCTCGTTGGCATGCCCAGCCCACGCGTCAATCTTGACGCCGGATGGCAGAGGGCGCGTCGACCATGACATCCGGTTGCCGCTGGCGACGGTCACGGTACCCGTCCTGTACAGGTGAACCCACGTGGCGTCACAGGACCAGGAGTGATCGAGCACCATGTCGACCTCTGCGCTCAGGACCTTGGTACCTGCTACAGCGTGTAACGCGGAGATGTCGAACTGGAAGAATGACCTGTAGAGCACCCCATCGTAGGGGTTACGGCCGACTAGGGCGCGGTTGCCGACATCCCAGTCCTTGTTCGCGGAGTTGGCATAAGCCCACTTGGTGCTCTGGCCATTGAAGACAGGGTCGATGTAGACCGGATAGACGGTGCTTGAGCCGTTAAGAAGATTCAGGTCTGGCGTCACCTTGAGGGTAGACCCGGATGTATTGACAGTGAGTGGGCTCGCTTGCGCGGCGGGCCCAGCCGCGGTGGCGTCAGAAGCGTCGCTGATCGTGCTCACGGTGGCGGTCAGCGAGCGTGCCATCGCCGCCGGCGCAGCTGCGACAGGTGCAGTGCGGGTGGAGTCCCACATCGAGGCGCCTGCGGTCGTCGCGAAGGGAGCTCCTCCGGCGTCGGTCAGCGTCAGCGCACCCGTCGCCGAAACAGTACGTGTTGCGGTGCCGCCCATAGCGTAGGAAATCTGCCGCAGCTGCGGATTCGCAGCAGCCGCGGCATTCTTCACCTCGAGGGTGTGCTGGAAGCCGTCGGGGAGTGCAGTGACGTGCAGGTTGACGTCTGGAAGCACATTGTCGTAGACCGCCGTCGAGCCGTCGACCCGCGGGACGGGCAATTTGGCGGGCCAGGCGAGAGTGAACACCGAGCCGCCGGAGCGCCACGTGACGAAAGGTCCATCACCTCCATTGGAGATGACGACGTCAGACAGGGCCGCGGCGGGTGCGAGTCCCCCGTCTGCGGTGCGCTTGAGCGTTGTGGAGATCGCTGCCCATGAGCCGTCCTTGCGATGCACGCGCTGAGGGGCTGCCGCAGCGACAAGAGTCCGAGTTCCGGACGGGTCCGCGAAGGACTGGCTCAGTTCCGTGCGCTCGGAGAGGACCTCGACAGGCGCGCCGCACCGGAACGCCATCGTCGAAGCCTCGGCGGCTGTGTTCGCCTCCGAGGTACATGCCGCCGGCGTCTGGGCATGGGCAGGAGTCGAATACCCGAGCAGTGATGCACTGAGTGTAGTCGTCAACAGGATCGAAAAGGCGACTCCGGCATGCAGCTTGCCTGCCGAGGAGGCCTTCGGGAGGAGTGGTTCGCATACGAGAGCACCAGCTGCTCCGACGCGAGCGGCACTTGGGCGTCGCGATGCCGCTAGCAGCACAGTTCCCCCCATGAAATTTTGATCATGGAGCGAAACCATAGGTTCCTGTGATTGTCCTGTAAACAGTCTCGATGAGACCTGTCAGCCCTCACAGGCTAACCGTTCATCGATACCTTAGTCCGCGCTAGACACGGTGAGTAACTTCTTGGCGTTACTTTGAGTGACAGGAGGCTCCGTCTCTTCTTCCACCGCACGCGCGGCACGCCTGGAAATAGAGACGATCTGTAACACTAAGTTGCATTCTTGACATTAAATAAAGACTCTGTTCGCCAGCGTGCCAGCCATCGTCGGACTGCGATGGTCATCACGCAGCGGCATCGGCGAATCGCAGTGCCGTCAGGTCCTCACAATGCGCAAGCTTCTCACCCGGAACCAGAACAAGGCGCGCAGCAAATTTGACGCACGAGCCGGACGGCAAGCCTGTGGACGGGCTCGCCGGAGTTCAAGCCGCATGGATCCGTGTGATCAGGCACGGCCCCTGTCTCGCGATCGAGCACACGGCCAGTCGCTGGCTTCCGGCATCCAGTACGGCCAGCCGCATACGGACTTCCCGGTATCAGATCGATACGGCACACATGAGAAGGCGTCTGCACGAGTTGTCGCCGCTGGACCGCGATCCGACCCGATCGCCACGGAGGTGGGAGGACATTAATGCAGATCACGTCGGGCTTCATGTGGGATCTGACCCGCTTGGACGGCGCAGATTACATCCAGGACACCAGTGCTCGAGCTGTCGGTGCGTGTCGGCGGCGCGCAGAAGGTAGGCGTAGGTCGCGCCTGCGGCGAGCGCGGGAAGCGTCGTCGCGATCCGGATCCACCTCGGGGCGTCGGGCTGCTGGAGGTCCATGGCGACGATGACAGGGGCCACGAGACCGGTCACTGCGCGCACTAGCGACCGGTGGTGCCATCGGAGTCGTCGGCGATATCTGTGCACGGCTGCTTGCGGATCGCTGAGCGGCGCGTCGTGGTGGCAAGCCAGGCAGAGTCGTCGCCGGTGCACGAGTAGGTGTCCTGTGTACGCCAGGATCCCGGCGATGCCGACGGCGGCCGCGGTAGCGCGCAGGGCACTCGCTGTCGCGGATGCCCATGCGGCAGTGCTCCAACAGGTCAATGCGCCGGCGACGAACAGTGGCGCTACCCGGCTACCGTGGTGGGCCAGTCGGATCAACGGCTGGCGGGCTGGTCGGTCATCACGCAGAAAGCTGACAGGCATCGTCTTCCTTGCAGATCCGAGCTAGCCGTCTTCCTCGTAATGGGCCGGACCAGTTGCGGGTTGGGATGACCGCAGCGTTGTATCGCCCCATGAGAGTCACAGCCTAACGGTGGTGAAGATTCAGGGCGGCCATCCGCTGCTGTACCGCAGCGTTGTATGGATCGATGGCGGTAGCGGTGGTCAGGATGTCGAGGGCTTCGGCGGCTGGGGTGTGCTCGGCGAGGTAGAGGCAGGCGTCGAGGGCGTCGCGACGGACTGCTTCGCGTGCGGGGTTGATCCAGGGCCAGGTATAGGTGGCTGCCAGCTCACCGCGGTACATCTGCAGCAGCTGCCGGCAGGCCCGGGTACGCGCGGGGATGGTGACAGCGGTCGTGATCGCGGTGGTGGTGGCTCTCCAGGTCCGCAGGTCGGTGCCGATGTCGGAGCCTAGTTGGTAGTGGTCGCCGTGGCGGGTGACGGGTTCTTCGATGGTGGGTCGCAGTTGTACGCGGAGGTCCGACAGCGTGGTGTGCAGTCGTTGGGTGATGGTCGCCGGCGCTAGCTGGGGCCAGATAGCGGAGATGAGTTCGGACCGGCTGGCACCGTTGGGGTGCACGGCGAGGTAGGCCAGGATTTGCAGTCCCGCAGTGCGGCGCAACCGGACTGGCTCGCCGTGCAACGTCAGGGTGCACTCGCCTAACAGTGCCAGCCGTCCCGCGGTCGGCTGGATAGATGCGGTGGCCGCAGGCTGTGCCGGTGGTCTAGTGGTGGCAGGCTGGCGGGGTGTGCGCCGCTGGTGGAACAAAGCCAGCAGGTCGACGGCTGTCTGGTGGTCGAGGGTGCACAGACGGCGGGGGTAGGTGATGCCCCGGCCGGTGGTGACGCCGTCGTCGTCGACCTGCCAGCGAGCCGCAGGCGTTGTGGGGTCCTTGAGAAGGATCGTGGTGACCGGCGTTGGCGGCTGGGAGGACCGGGCGTCCCCCGTCGGCGACTTGCCGTGGTCCTGCATGGCGCCCGGCGCCGCTATGCCGGCGGCGGAATCGTGGATGGAGACGCCCGGGAGGGTGGTCGGGTCGAGCTCGGGGAGAAGGCGGGTCCAGTCGTCGCGGCTGATCGAGATGTGGCTGGTCGCTGCTCTGCCCGCGGCTGCGGTGAGCGCTGCGGCGACGATCAGCCCGCGGGCGGCGGCTGGGGCGCCGGTGCCGTGTAGGTGTAGCGGACCGGCCGGCAGGTTGTCGGGGGTGACCTGCGCGCCGGGGTGCGGATCGGACGCGTTGTTGCTGTCGGCTGTCGCCGTGGTGATCGCGTTGATGGTGGCGGGCAGTGGTTGCAGGTCGGGGTCGGTGTGGTGGGTACCGATCCGGTGGGGGCTGGGTTGGTAGATGCGGCGTCGGTGTAGCCAGAGCAGTCCGGCGGTGGCGCTGATGGCGAGCGCGGTGGGGTAGGGCAGCCATCCGCCGCCGGGCAGGGTGATCCCCATCTGGGCAGTGGTGTCTGGTGGGGCGGGGGCCTGCTGGCGGCTGGCGGGGTCGACGGGTGGTGTTGTGCTGGTGGCCGTGGGCGTTGCCGGGTGGTCGGCCGTGAGGGTGGGCAGAGTGAGGGCCGCGACGCCGGCCATGGAGCTCGCGGTCATCTGGGCCGGGCTGGGTAGCGGCAGGTGCTGTAGGTGCCGCCAGCGGGCGGTGAGCGCGGTCAGGTGCCGGCGTGCCAGGTAGCCGGCGGTCAGGATCCACAGCACGGCGGCGACCAGCACGACGAGGGCTAGCAGGTCACCGAGGGTGCGGGGTTGTTGCAGCCAGGCCTTGATTCCCGTGGGTGACAGGGGTGGCCAGGGCCGGTGTGCGAGCCAGAGGCCGGCGATCAGTGGGGGGCCGGCGAGGGCGGCGAGGGTGATCAGGGCCGTGGCGAGCCGGGACATCCAGCGCATGTGCGGTGCACCTTCGGTTAGCGGTTGCCAGCGAGCAGTGTCCAGAGCCGTCTGATGCACCAGGCGGCGACGGCGGCTGCGTAGAGGGCGCCAAGCGCTCGATAGCCGTAGAAGGTTGGGGCGAGGGTCATCAGAACGATGGCGAGCGGGAGGCTGAGGAAGAGGCGGATGAGTGGGTGACGGACCAGGGCGCAGGCGATGCCGACGGCGAGCAGCAGGCCTCCGACGTAGGAGAAGGCCGGTCCCCATCCATACAGCCAGTACGGCGTGCCCATGACCGATGGCACGGTGGCGGAGAAGACCCCGAGCGATGCGGTGATCATGGAGATGATGGGGAAGCTGAGGATGGTGTCCCATCCGTCGGCGGGTGGGGTCCTGCGGCGCCAGGCGATAGCGGCGATCAGGGCAGCGCAGCCAGCGATGGGCAGGATCGGCAGGACGGCCCAGCGTGTGGTCCAGTCGGTGACCGCGGTGCCGTAGCCGTTGAAGTACGCGTTCGCGATCAGCACCATGAGGTAGGCGATGGCCGGGCCGGCGATAACGGCGATCCCGATGCCCGCGCTGATTCTGCTGGATGAACCTGTTCGGCCGGGGACGCGCTCGTTGTGATCGAGCAGGGCTGCGAAGACGCCGGCCGCCTGCAGCAGGCAAATCTGGACGAACACGCAGGCCAGGGTTAGTTCCGGCCAGCCGGCGATCAGCTCATAAATCTCTCCTCGGTATCTGCCGAACGGTGCGGTGCCGTACAGGTCGGAGCCGAGCAGGAAGTGGGCATAGAGCAGCAGCGCGAGCAGGCCGGGGATGCCGAACAGCACGATGCGTCGCAGCGGAGGCAGCCGCAGGGGTTCGCCGGTGTTCGTCGCTCGCGCTGCTGCGGCGCCGGGGTCGGTTTCGGCGGCGCCGGCCACCGCGGCGGAGGCCGGCGCGGGCGGCACCTGCGGCGCGATGCCGAGCTTGGCGGCGATCAGCTCCGGTGCGCCGGGGAGTGCGGCGACACCGCCGATCAGGTAGACGGCGTGCACGTCGGCGAGGGTCAGGTCGGCGGCCGTGATCGCCTGGGCGGCGAGTTCGCCGACGCGTTCGAGGACCGGTTGTGCGCTCTGCGCCGCTTGGACGCTGGCGACGACGACCGGTCCGGTGGTGGGCAGTGCCATGGTGACCGCGGGTTGCTGGATCAGTGTCGGCAGGACGGTGCGGATCATCGCGAGGGTGGTCCACCGCTGGTGTTCGGGAAGGTCGTCGACGGTGGTGCCGGTCAGCATGGTGCTCAGCAGCGCGGCGATCCGGTCGCCGCCGGCGTCCGGGTCGTCGAGGGTCGCGAGGACCTCGGTGCCGTGCGCGTTCTGCTGCAGGACGCTGACCTCGCATCCGGCGCCGACGTCGACGATCAGCAGTACCCGGCCTTCGGTGCCCGTGGTAGGGGCGACCCGGCAGGCGGCGGCGACGGGTGCGTCGATCACCCGGGTCACCTGCAGGCCGGCGGTGCGGGCGGCATGGCGCAGCCAGGTCCGGCGGCGCGGCCCCCAGCCGGCCGGCACGACCAGGTGCGCCTGCGTCACCGGCTCCCCCGCTACCCGGGCGGCCTCGGCGGCGACCTGTTGCAGGGTGGCGGCTGCCAGGTCGGCGGTCTCGACGGTCACCGTGCCCGCGCTGACCTGCCCGCTGCCGGCCCGTAGCGGCGACAGTACGAACCCGTCCGGGTCGTCCGCGGCGCGCTGCCAGGCCTGCGCTCCGACGGCGAGGTCTCCGGCGCCCACGTGCACCGCTGACGACAGTTCCCAGCCGCCGTCGAATTGCAGTGGGTTGAGCACGCCATCGGATCCGATCATGATCGCGCGCGTTAAAGCGGCCCCGTAATCGATCACCAGCAATGGTGTCACCGGCCCAGTGAAACAGATGATCGCCGATTCGTCACGCCTTCTTTATGTTGACGAACTCCGATGCAGCAACCGCCTAGAGCGACCGTGAGCTGCCGTTATCCAACGTGTAAGCCGGTTGTGAGGTTTTGTAAGCGGCTGATAGGCGCCCGCCGGGAGGGTGTCGGCTTAGCGTCGGAATGCGTCGCCGACGCGTGCTTGGCGCATCCCCCGGCGGGGGTGTCGGCAGTCGGTCTGCGCCATGCCTGATCACTGTCCCGGGATGGAGGAATGATGATCCGTGTGCTCGCGGTGATACGGACCGCGATCGTCGTGGTGGCGGTGCTGGCCGGCCCGCCGGCCGTGATGCTCGCCGTTGGCGGGGCGCCGTGGCCGGCGCGGACGGTGACCGCCGAGCAGGTGCAGCAGTGGCTGGACGCGCCGCTGAACGCCGAGCATGCCGGCACGACCGGCTGGGTGATCGCCTGGATCGGCTGGGCCCTCACCGCGAGCATCGTGCTGGCACTCGGCGTCACCCGGGCGTGTTCGCGTGACTGGCGGCGCAGCTGGGAGCGGATCTGCTATTTCCTGCCCGGACCGATGCAGGGACTGGCCGCCACCCTGCTGGGAACCGCGACGGTGGCCACCGCGGGAGGTGCGATGCCCGCCCACGCCGCGGCACCGGCCGTCGCGGCGGCCGACGGGCACCCCGGTGCGGCAGACCTCACCGCCTCCGGGCATCACCCGGCGACGGGCTCCGCGGCGCTGTCATCCGGCGCGGGGGCGGTGCCGGCGGCCCACGGCCAGGCCGCCGATCCGCGCCATGTCCAGACGGTGACGGTGCATCGCGGTGACACCTTGTGGGACATCGCCGACGACAAGCTCGGTGACCCGTACCGGTGGAAGGAGATCTACCGGCTCAACCGTGCCCGCTACGACATGCACGGCGGCGACCTCATCCGGCCCGCCTGGAAACTTGTCCTTCCCGGTGCCACGGCGAAGCCGGCACCCGCCCTCCCCGCCACGCCGGCCACGCCGCCGCCCGCGACGTCCTCGCCCAGCGACCGCGGATCGTCCGCGAGCACGCCGGCGCCGGGCGCCCCGGCATCGCAGCCCGCGGCGCCGGCCGCTTCGGCCGGCGCGGCTACGACGGTCAGTGCGGCCGCCGACCCTGACGACGGCGCCATCGACCCGGCCGACGACACCCCGGCACCGCCCGGCACGTCCCACCCCGACAGCCCACAAGCTGACGGATCCGCAGCCGCCGGCCGGGCCGCGCCCGCTGGGGTGTCCCTCAGCAGCGGCAGCTGGCTGGACGTCGGTCTCGCCGGCGCGGTCGCCGCCGCAGCCACGCTGCTGTGGGCTCACCGGCGGCGCCGGTACCGGCGTCGGCCCGCCGGCGTCGAACTGCGGCTGCAGGATCCCGACCTCGCGCCGCTACCCCCGGTCGTCACCGAGATCCGCCGTAGCCTGCGCACCCACCCTCACCCGGCCGCGTCCGCGCCGCCACCGCAACCGGCCACGCCCCAGGCGTCGGCTGCCACGATCGAGGACGTCCAGGTCAGCGCCTCCGCGCAAGGGGAAGACCGGGGTAGTGGCCTCGCGGACGCGCGGCAGCCGGTGCGGCCGGTCGCGCCCGCCCTGACGAATCCGGTCGCGGCGCTCTGGCCGTCGTCCGGGCTCGGGTTGGTCGGCCCCGGCGCGGCAGCGGCGGCCCGCGGCCTGCTGGCTGCCGCGCTCGCCGACCGTAGCCCGGACGAGCCGCACAGCCAGGTGGTGCTGCCGTCGGCGACCGCCACTGCCTTGTTCGGCGCCGCCATGGGCGAGCTGCCGGACACACCGCAGCTGACCGTCACCACCGACCTCGCCGCCGCGCTGGATCTGCTGGAGGAACAGATCCTGTACCGCAGCCGGCTGGTCTACGCGCACCGGGTCGACACCGTCGCCGCGATGCGCGCCGCCGACCCGGTCGAGGAACCGACACCGCCGATCATGCTGCTGGCCGACGCGACCGGCCGGCACGAGCAGACCCGTATCGCCGCCCTGCTGGCCCAAGGCGAACGCCTGGGCATCCATGGCGTGCTGCTCGGCGCCTGGCCGGACGGCACCACCGTTGCCGTCGCCGGCGACGGCACCACCACGCCGGGCGACGGCAGCCGCCACGGCCGGCACCCCGCCGACATCGGCCGGCTCGCCGTCCTCACCGGCGCCGAGACCATCGCCGTCATCAGCACCCTGGCGGAGGCGCACACCGGCCGGGCGCAACCGCAGCCTGCAGCCGGCACGGTCCCGGCCGCCGCCGCCGCGACCGCGGTCCGCGAAGACGACGCGATCCTCGCCCTCTCCGCTCTTGCACAGCTCGGCGACGCGACCGCCGCCGCGGTCGCCGGGCACACCGGCATGCCGTACCCCGCGACGACCGCCAAACTGGTGCACTGGGAACACACCGGCCACACCCGGACGGTGCGCGCCGACAACGGTCAGACGCTGTGGCAGCTGACCGACGCCGGACGAACCTTCCTCTGCCTCACCACCGGCGGCGCCGGTCAGAGCGATCCGGCAACCCAGGCCGAGCTGCCCACACCGGCCCCCACCGATCCCCTGACGGCGCCCATCCCGGTCGACCAGGACGACCCCGAATCCAACGAACCGATGGCACAGCCCACCGCCGATGATCAGGACCAGCACGGCGATGCCATCGCCGAGCACTCTGGTGAGCGGGTCGAGGTGGCGGTCCTCGGCACCCCGCGGATCGTGGCGGAGGAGCTGGACCGGCTGCCTCGCCGCAAGGCCTTGGAACTGCTCGTCTACCTGGCCGTCCACGACGGCAGCGCCACCACCGAGCAGATCCTCGACGACCTGCTGCCCGACGCCCCCGCCAGCAAAGCCCCGCAACGGCTGCACACCTACGTCTCCGATATCCGCAACGTGATGCGGCGCATCGCCGGCCCGGGCACCTACCTCACCCACCCTCAGCACCGGTACGTGCTGAACCAGTCGCTCATCGATGTCGACCTGTGGCGGATGCGGTCGGCGATCCGCGAGGCCAACCACGCCACCGACCGGCGCGAGCGCATCGCCGGGCTGCGCCGCGCCGTCGACGCCTACCGCGGCCCGTTCGCCGACGGTGTCGACTACGAATGGGCCGAACCGTACCGGGAGGCCATCCGCCAGCAGGCCCTCGACGCCCACCTCACCCTGGCCGACGCTCTCGCCGACCAGCCCGAGGCACAGGTTCAGGTGCTGGAGGCCGCCATCGGGCACAGCCCGCACAGCGAGGAGCTGTACCGGTACGCGATGCGGGCCCGGGCCGCGCTCGGGCACGTCGACGCGATCCTGTCGCTACGGCGCGCCGCCGGCCGGGCGATGGCGCAGATCGACGCCGAAGTCAGCGACGAGACGATCGCCTTGTCCGACCAGTTGATCGCCGGCCTGCAGCGGCACGGGCAACAGGCGCCCTCGCATTCGGCGGCCAGCGCCTGATGGAGGCGCTCGGTGGATCAGGCCGTGCCGACGGCGCGGCCCCTCCCGAACGGCTAGACTAGATCATATGTTCGAGAGGCCGGCCGAGCAGCTGCTGACCGCGTTGGTGTCATCGTTCGGTGATACGCCGCGCTGGGAGCTGCGCTCGAACAAGGGTTTCGGCCTGGTGCTCGCCTACGACGAGGGCCAGGCCGAGATGAGTGAGGTCCGTCGGGTGATCGAGCAGACTCTGGGATTCGGGATCGGCGTGATCCTGTCGCCCCGCTTCCCCAGCCCAGGCGGGCAGCTCGTAGATTCTCGCTCGGACTATCGCATGAACTGAGACGAAAGTTCAGCGTGAGCAGCCGACCCCGGCATCCGCACGCACCTCAACCGCTCGCGAACCGCCGCACCCCCGCTTGCGTCGATCACGGCAGGTCAGGGCTGACCTCTTCATCGGCTACAGATCCTCGCCATCGCACAACTGGTTCGGGCGCTTAACCGGTCCGCCCACCCGGGTGAGTCGCTGACGCGTTGTCTGGAGTTGTCTGTCCACCGGCTCGAGCAGGAGCCGAACAAACTCCGTGCCGCTACACAGGTTCGTGACAGGCGGTCGGAAGTCCCATCCCGGCCACTCGACAACGCACAGGACGAGGTGACATGCGTAAACGACTCATCCTCATCGCAGCAGCTCTGATACTGGGCAGCGGGGCGCTGTTTGCATCTCCCGGCGCGGCGATGGCCACGGACCATGCCACCGATACCACGGTGGCGACACCATCCAGCCAATCAGCGGGCAGCGACCGCCCGCAGGCTGGCAACGACGCACAGGCTCTCGCGGGCGACTGCCAAACCGGTGGCTTCCCGGTGGAATACCGCGTTCGCTGCCGAGACTGGAGCGGGCTGGGCAGGTACTACGCGTGGGCCCAATGCGTCAGTCTCAGTGATGGCTCGTCCTACTACCACGAAGGGATTCACCGCGCCACCGGCGCGTTCCACTCCTGGGGGAAGTACTCCTATGCCTGGTGTGAAGACGGGTACTACATGGTGAACGCTGGCTACGTCGGCCCGTAACGCCCTACCAGTGACCGGCTGCGGCTTGATGGCCGCCGCGAAGGTTACGCCTTTGCGTATCCGGAAGCTGACGGCTGCCCCGCCCCATGAGGCGAAGCAGCCGTCAGCCATGCCCTCAGGCACTCGGTGCTTTCCGCACCAGGGGTATGGAAGTCGGGTGCGGCCAGCCGGTGTGGCCGTCAGATACCAGATCCGGACCGTGCTGGGTATCCGCAGCCGCCCGCAGATCAGTCGTTTCCTTCCTGTGTAACCAGAATCAAGCCGTTGAGGTCCGGTTTCTGGCCTCGGGCAGGAGGGTGGGTGCCGAGGCAGCAGGGATGATCTTGCCTATGGAACAGGACGCGTTCTGGCGCCTCATAGGGACCATGGGTGCCGAGCCGGACGACGAGGCGATAGAGCGCCTGGCTGATGAACTCGCCACCCGCCCAGCATCCGAGATCGTCGCCTTCGCCGATCAGCTGGCGTTCGCGCTGCACGCCCTTGACACCCGAGCACATGCCCGGGCCGCTCGGGCTCGTGGTGACTGGTTCCTCTACGTGCGCTGTGCCGCTGTCTGCGCCGGTCGTGCCACCTATGAGCAGATCCTCGCCGAGCCGAAGAAGCTGCGACGATTCGCGCTGCGGGATGCGGAGCCTCTGCTCTCCGTGGCGCCGAACGCGTACGAGCGCAGCGCCGGTGCTGGGTGGCATCACGAGTCACCGGTCAGTTATGAGTCCGGAAGCAACATCGCCGGCTGGGGCGGACCGCACGAGGCGGACCGCCTCCCACTGTGGCTGCGGCTGCTCGCCTTCGTCCTCAGGCCGTTCTTCCGCAATCGGCCGGATCCCGACGAGGGGTGAACCTGTCCGTCGGAGCCGCCGGCCGGGGGCCTGCCGGCGGCGTCCCTGCCCTCCACACCACCGTGATGATCAGTGCCCGTCAAGCCATGGTGTGCGGGCCGGGCGCGCTGCGCCCCACCGAGCCGTTGACGGTGTGCTGGGCTACGCCGAGCCCGGTGCTGGGCTCGGCGTAGCGGTCAGCGGTGCGCTGTCATGGCGGCGGTGGCGGCTCTCGCGATCAGCCGCCCGGACTGGGCGGGGTCGGCGAGGGTCACCTGCTGACCGCCGTTGAGTGGGGTGCTGCCGGGTGGGGCCAGCCAGAGCAGGGCGCAGCCGGCACGCAGGAGCCGGTCCATGCGGTGCTGACCTGCTTGCGTTTCGGTGGCGGTGAACTCGCCGTCGCTGACGACGACCAGCAGCCGGGCGCCGGCCCGCGGGTCGGCGAGGCCGAGCGCGGCGTCGAGGGCATCGACTGCCAGGGGGAATCCTGCGGTGTCGTTCTCCTGGCCGAAGAGGCGAACCTGGGCGGGTGCCTGCCCGGGTGCGGTGATGGCGGTGACGAACCTGCCGAAGGTGACGGTGGCGCTGGTGCCGCCGGCCCAGGTCGCGGCCTGGGCGGTGATCCAGGCCGCGGAGGCGATCGGGTGGGCGAAGGCGCTGACCGAGGGTGAGACGTCGGCGCAGATCCCGACGGTGATGGGCGGGCTCGGATGCCGGCGGCGTTCGGTACGCCGCCAGGGTTCGGCGGTGGGTTGCCGGCCGGCGGCGCGCTGGGCGTCTGCGGTCATCGCTGCTCGCGCCCACAGCCGTCCCGGCGGGGTTGACGCCGTCGTGCGGATTTCGGTGGGTTCCCGGTATGCGGCGGCGCGCAGCGCGCGGGCCAGGTGGCGGGCGGCGGCGCGTTCGGCTTCGGTCGCCGGCCGCGTTGTCGGTGGTGGCGCGGTGGCGCGGGGTTTGCCGTTGGGGTGGACACCGGCGGAGTTGCTGAACACTTTTCGTTCGGCGGTTGTCGCCCGGGTACGGGCGCGGTCCTCGGCGTCGCGGTCGGCGGATCGGCGGGCCGCTGAGCGGGCTGCTTCGGCTTGGGCTTCGGCTTGTTCACCGTCGTGGTCAGCGACGGTCACGACCACCTGGCCGGCGGCTTTGCGTAAGGCTCCCGTGCAGGCGCCTCCGCCTGCTGGCGTGGCGCCGGGGGTGTCGGGCCGGCCGGGACCGGGTGGGCCGCTCAGCGGCGGAATGGTCGTGTCGTCGGGGGTGATGTTCAGGATCGAGCACCAGCGGCGGCCGAGGTCGAGCATGGTGTCGGTGTCGAAGTCGTCGACCTGGTGAGCGTGGCGCCACACCTGGGTCAGCTCGGCGAGCGTCGCGGGTCCGAGGATGGTCGTGACCGCGTCGCGGACGGGGCGTACTTCGTCGGGATCGAGGACACCGGCGTCGGCGCGGGCGAGGACCAGCGCGGCGGTGGCGGCGGCCGACCACTTCTCGTCGGTGTCCGGGACTTCGGCGAGCAGGATCTTGGTGGCGGCGGCGCGCAGCCATCGGCGGTCGCCGGGCCGGCGACGGACCTGTGCTGCTTCGATGCGGGATTCCTCGAGCAGGACGGCGGCTTCGGCGGCGGCTGGTTCACCGGCGCCGAACTCCCAGCAGGTGTGCTGGCTGTGGGCGGCCTCGTGGGTGAGCAGTCCCCAGAGAACGGGGAACTGTTCGCGCGCGTCCGGGTCGTCGGTGTCGATCGTGGTGAGGTCGCAGTCGAGGTAGTCGCCGTTGATCTCGACGGTTGCCTGTTCGCGCAGCAGGCAGGCAGGGGCGCCGCGGCCGGCGCCGGGTTCGCAGATCACGATCAGGTCGCCGCGGCCGGCGATCGGCGGTAGGTGCGCGGTCAGCGCCGCCGACAGCCGCAGCCAGCCGGCGTCCTGGGGGCTGGTGCGGGCGGGGGCGGCCGGGTCGGGGTCGAGGTGTTTGCCGTGGCTGTTCGCGGCCGGGTTGATGGTTGTCATCGGCGCGTTCACACCTGCGTGCCGAGCGCGAGCGGGGCGGGTGTGGCGATGCCGAAGGTCTGCTTGATCGCTTTGATCACGGCGTCGCGGTCCTCCGGCGGGGCGATGCCGACGAGGTTGCTGATGGCTGTCTCGACCCCGAGCACGTCGGTGAGCTTTTTGAAGGCCAGCAGCTCGCGTAGTTGCGGCGCCCAACCGATGTCGCCGGAGTCGTATCGGGTGGACAGGTTGCGGGCGGCGCGGACCATGTGAGCGTCGACGCCGAGGGCGGCGGCCAGGTCGTAGTCGGTGGACACCTTGATCTGGGCGCAGAAGCGGGAGGCGAGGGCTTCGGTGAGCACGGCGCCGTGCACGCCGGGGTTGTGCCCGGCGACCATGTAGAAGCCGCGCTTGGCGGTGATCATCTGACCGCCGGCGGCTTTGATGATGATCTGGCGGCGGCCGTCCATCGCCGGGTAGACCACGGCGAGGACTTTCGGGCTGATCAGGGTCGCGTCGTCGATGAACAGCACGCCGCCTGAGGTCATCGCTCGCGGCAGCGGGCCGGGGACGAATTCGTAGCCGCCGGATTCGGTGGGCACGTAGTCGCCGATGATGTCGCCGACGGTGGTGTCGCCGTCGCCGGGCACCGTGAACAGGTCGTCGCCGAACGCTGCCTCGATCAGGCTGGTCTTGCCGGTGCCGGGCGGCCCGTACAGCAGCACCGCCACGTCCTCGGTGCGCAGCTGGCGCAGCACGTCGACGTCGGTGCGTTTGGCGAGCCGGCGAGGGTGATAGAGCTGCCCGTTCGGGCGGCGGACCGGCCCGCTCGTCGGCGCCGGGCACGCCGGGACCGGCGTCGCGGCAGACCCGGCGGATGCCGGCGGTGCCGCCGGGGTCGGGGTGGCCGGTGAGGGCGTCCGCGGGGTGGGCGCGGCGACCGGCGGGACGGGGGCGGGGCCCGGGTGGGCTCGGTGGTGGCTGATGCCGGCGGCGGTGACGGTGAACTGCGCGTTGTCGCGGGTGGCCTGCCCGAGTGTGACGAGCTTGTCGCAGGCCAGCCCGATCGCGCCGGTGGACCGGCCGTGCAGCTGCTGCGCGATCTGTGCGACGCCGAACGCCTTGCCGCTGTCGGAGGCGAGGACACCGAGGACCTGCGCCTGTAGTTCGCCGGCGCGCAGGCGAGGCAGGCCGCTGACGGCGTTGACCGGGCCGGTCGGGGCGGTCATGGCCGGGACAGGTGCCGGATCGGCGGCATCGCAGCTGCCGGATGCTTCGGACGGGCCGGCTGTCGCGGCGATGTCGTCGGCGAGGTCAACCGACGGGGAGTGAGGGTGCATGGGGGTTCTTCCTCCATGGTGTGGGCATGGAGGTGGCCCCTGACCGTGTCCGGCAGGGGCCACCTCAAGGGGAAAAGGTGGCGACCTGCCGTTGCCGGTCGTCGTGACCGGGGCGGGCGGTTGCCGGATGGCGACACGGATCGGTGCCGCAGGTCAGCGGGAAGCCGTCACCGTGGTGACGGCGAACGATGCGGGTGCACCGGTGTCGGCGTGAACGGGCCGGTCAGCGGTGCAGCCGCACACCGGTAGATCAACACGGGGTTCGGTCGTAGCCGTTACTCGTGCGTCGGCGGGGTGCCGGTCGGGCCTGCCACGATGCGGCACTGCTCGGCGACACGCCGGAGAACTGCCGCGTCGAAGGCGTCCTGGTAGGCGTCGAGCGCCTCGCTCCACCTGTCGTCGGAGATGTTCCAGTGCGACGGGTGCTCGGGGCCGTCCATCAGGGTGACCAGGTCGGTGTCGGTCGGCGGTTCCACCATGTCGTGGCCTGCGCGGTGGTGCTGCGAGAGGACGAGGACCAGGTCAGGGGATTCGGTGGCGAGGTCGTGCAGCGCGTGGCGGGCCGCCATCGCGGGGTCGCCGGGGGCATGCTCGCCGAGCGTGTGCTCGCACCACTGGTCGGCGACCACGCGAGCGGCCCGCTGGGCGGCGGCCCGGACCGCGTCCAGCGTTTGCGGCCAGGTCAGGCCGGTGCCGGCGGCAGGCACCCAGCTGGAGGTCACCGCGCTGAGTTCGGCGCTCGGGTGGGGCGTCGCGGTAGGGCCGTTGTCCCAGTCGGCGATGACGGTGTCCTGCTCGGGGTGGAACTCGCGGACGGTGCCCAGGGCGCCGGCACGCACAGTGTCGGTGGCGAAGAGCAAGGTGATGCGTTGTCCTGCAGTGAAGCCTTTCACGGTTTCTCCTGTCTTCTATGGCGGCGTGTGCCGCGCTCCTTCGACCAGGAAGGGCGAGAAGGGCGGCGAGGGGAGGCGGGTCGCTCAGCGCGGGGCTGTGGCAGGTCAGCCGGCAGCAGGTGCCGCATCGCCGGGCCGTTCACCGGCGATCAGCCGCTGCCCGCGTCCGGTGCCCAGGCCGATGGCGTGGGTGGTGAAGCAGTCCTCGCACAGGTAAGCCCACCCCCGGCCGTGGCGCAGGGCCGCGTCGTAGCGGGCGGGAACCGCGACGTTGCGGAGTTGGTGGAGGGTGCACTGGGGTAGTTCAGCCACGTAGGCGACCTGCCCGTCCTGCCTGCTCGATGCGGAGTCCGGCCTGGTCCGGCCGGGTTCGCCGTGCCGGTGGTCGCCGTCGTCTTCGGCTGCGGACGGCATGTCGGCACCAGCGATCCGGTCGCCGGCGTCCAGGAGCATCGCCAGGGTTGAGCCGTCGTCCCAGCTGATGGCGACGGTGTTGGTGTGCTGGTCGTGGCGGCGGACGGTGCCGTGCGTGCCGGGCCGCAGCCGGGTGTACGGATCGCTGGTGTGGATCAGCACGACGCGCTGGCCCGGAAGGTAAGCGGTCATGGCTGCGACCTTTCGTCGTGCGGTACCGGTGTGCCGGGCTCCGGGCTGCTGGACAGCAGGTCAGCGGCGGTGACCAGCCGCTGCCGGTCATCCAGCGGGGTGGTTGCCGTATCCGGGCCGTCGACCGGATGGATGTCCGGGGTGGTGTGGTGCTGAACGAGCAGGGTGAGATCGTCGGACAGCGGCGGACGGTGGCGGGGGCCGAGCAGCAGCACGTTGCCGCCGGTTCGGGGTGCCTCGAACCGGGCCGGTCGGGCGGTGTTCGGTGACGGTGTTCGGTTCACGGGTGGTTTCTCCTTCGTGGGTTGGGCCCGCGCCGGCGGTCGCCGGCGCGGGGGTTCGAGGGTTGTTCCGGGCCCCCGGCCGGGCAGGGCGGTGGGACCCGGGCGAGACCAGTGGGATCGGGGATGCTGCCGTAGGGGCTGGGCCGGTTCGGGCCCGGGGCGCGGCACCGGCGGGGCCGGTAGCTGCCGGTGGCCTGCGTGCAGCTGGCGGCAAGCCGGGTTATCCGGGGCTGGTCAGTCGGTGCGGTTGCCGATCACGCGGTCGCAGTCGGCGGGGTCGACCGGGTACCAGGCCAGTCCCCAGCCGATGCGGTAGCAGCCTGCTCGAGGTGGTTGCCGGTGCACGCCCCCGCCGAGCGAGCAGGGGAGCCGGATGACGAGCACGTCGCTGTCGAAGCAGGCGGTACGCCAGCAGCTGCTGACGTAGTCGGCCGTGGCGTCGAGGGCGGCGACGATGGTGTGGGCTGTGTCGGCGTCGACGGTGAACTCGGCGCCGCCGTTCCACAGGGCGCGCAGGGTGCCGCGGTATCCCTCGAGGTAGCGGATCCGTCCGGGCGGGGGCTGGTAGCTGAGCCAATCTCCGGCGAACACCGCGGTGGCTTCCAGGCGCAGCGCGTACAAGGCGTCGTCAGTGCGGCGCACGGTGATCACCGCTTTCCGGGGCCGGTGGTTCGGTGGCGGGTGAAGGCGGGCGTGGTGGTCTCGGCGCAGCCGCAGTGTGTGCAGGTGACCACCGCGTCGAGGCCTGATCCGGTCGCGGTGTGAGCGGTGCTGAACCTGACCTCGTCGACGGCGGCACAGGTGGTGCAGCGGATCGTGCTGCCGTCGAGCGTGAACAGGTCGTCGCTGCCGTCGAGCAGATGCCGGCTGTACAACCGCCAGTTCCTTGCGCGGTCCGGGACGTAGAAGCCGATGCCGGCGTGGTCGAGGTCGATCAGATACAGCCCTTCCATGTCGTCGGTCGGCTCGTCGAGGTGTCCGTGGTAGATCTCGGGCGAGTCGGCGCGTCCGTCGACCGTCAGGTCGTAGACGGCGAGCAGGCCGGCCATGTCGCGGTCGTGGTCCTGCCAGTCGGCGCGCAGAAGCGGGATCTCGATCACCGGGTGGTTACCCCATTGCCGGTAGAGAGCTCGGTAGGTGCCGTGGGGCCCGAGGACCCCGACGTAGTGGCGGCTTCCCATGAACGTGTTCTCCTTCGTCGGTCGAGACGCCACCGGGAGACCCATGTCGGGTCTTTCGGTCGATGGCGTCGTGATGAGGCGGTCGTGCGAGTTCAGGCGGTTGCCGGGCCCGATCCGAGGCACTCGCGGCAGGCAGAGGTCGCCCGCCGGGTGGCCCGGTCGTCGGTGCGCGCTTCAGCCGAGTGGGGCGCCGACGGATTGCATGAAGGTGACCGGGTTGATCGCTGACCCGGCACCGTGATCGGCGTTGAGGTGGACCTCGTAGTGCAGGTGAGGTCCGCTGGAGTGGCCGCTGCTTCCCGACAGTCCGATGAGGTCGCCGGCGTTGACGTGCCGGCCGACCTGGACGTACGGGCGGACGAGCTGGTGGCAGTAGCGGGTCACGATCCCGCCGGCATGATTGATGTCGACGTACCAGCCGCAGCCGGATGTCAGGTCGGGATCGCCGTCGCGGTTGCAGCCCCAGTCGCCGCCGGTGCGGACGTCGATGGCGTTGCACCGCACCCGGGTGACCGTGCCGGCCGCGGCGGCGTGGATGGGGTGGCCCTTGGCTTCGATGAGGTCGACGCCGTCGTGACCGGGCCGGTCGGCGGTCCGGAATCCGCTGCCGACCTCGGCTCCGGGGGCCGGGCTGGTCCAGCCGGACGCGGCGATGACCGTCGTGCAGCCCGGCCCGGCCGGGTGGACGCCGGTGAGCGCGGCCACCAGCTGCGCCGCCTGCGGTTCCCACTTCGCGTAGGCATCCGGGTAGGCGCTGACCTGCACCGCCTGGGCCGCCCTGGTCAGGGGCATCGACTGCCAGCCGGTGATCGACTGCAGCTTGGTGTAGAACCTGGTCGCCGCGTACTCCGGATCGTGTACCTGGGCCGGTGTCCCCCACCCTTGGCTGGGCCGTTGCTGGAACAGCCCGATCGAGTCGCGATCGCCACCGGCCAGGTTGATCAGCCGGGATTCCTGCATGGCGGTGGCCACGGCGATCACCTGCCCGCGCACCGGGATCTTCAGGCGTGCGCCGACGGCCGCGATGATGGCGGCGTTGCCGACCTGCTCGCTGGTCCACGACCCGATCGGCGCCAGCGGGCCGGACCGGCTCGGCCTGGTGGCGACGCTGGCAAAGGCGGATGCCGGCTCCTCGGCGACGCTGCAGTTGCCGGCTGCTGCGGCGCCGCCGAGGAGCTGGGTCAGCCCGGAGCAGGCCAGCAGGATCGCGGCGGCTGCGGCGGCGACAGCGGCGAGTGCTCGGCTGCTCACCACGGCTCACCGCCGCCGCTGCCGGCGGGCCCGGTCCGGTGCACGGCGCAGTGGGGGCCGCCTCGTGGCCGATCCGCGTGAGGGCCGGCCAGGAGGTGGCGGCTCATGATGCCAGCGGTTCGGTGCTGATGGCGTCGCCGCCGCTGGTGTGCGCGGTGACGGTGTGGGTGCCGGGGTCGAGCAGGTAGATCCACTGGGCGTCGAGGCCGCCGGTGGCGGACAGGGCGAGGA